>NZ_VXCZ01000016.1:0-167486 GCF_052850795.1 Pseudomonas sp. 910_23
GACTGCTTCTGGTTGACCGTCCGCACCCTTCACAAGGTGCACGCCGCCTTCAGGCAACGGTTTGCCTGCCGGCCACTCTTTAGCAGCAGTGACTGCTTCTGGTTGACCGTCCGCACCCTTCACAAGGTGCACGCCGCCTTCAGGCAACAGTTTGTCTGCCGGCCACTCTTTGGCCCGAGCATTGGTAGAACCCGAGATTTGTTGCAGCCCAGACATCAAGTTATTGAGTGCCCGCTCAGAATTCGATCCGTTAGCGACGGCACTCAGATCGTTGCGCAAGTTCTGCAGCAAATTCGCGCTCAACCCCAGGTTATGCAACACATTGTGGTCGATCAGCCCAGCCTTGCTGGCCGGCACATTGGCGCCAACCTGGTTGTATATATTCTGGAGTGTGGTTTGCAGCTGGTTAATAGAACTCATCAGGCACCATGTAGTTAGTTCGTCGATTGACCTTCGAACAGCACCACGTGATGCTGCGAAAGTTACTACTACGTGGCACCCAACTTTCCTGCCGTTCCTACTGGTTCACTACAATTTATTTCGTCCACATCCAACGCATCATGAAAGATGATTCAGAAATAACTATAGGAAACGCGATTCTTGGAGAAGGCCGCTTAACTGCTGGCCCCCCAAGCCTGGGCAAGCTTGCCCAGCACCGAGTCGCTGGCGCCTTGCCCGCCCAGGTATTTGAGGATCACCGGGGCAAACTGGCTTACCATGCCACTGTCCATGCCCAAGGCACTGAACGCGGTATTCAGGTCGTTGGTGTTCTTCACGTTACCCAGCAAACCATCAAGGCCGCTGGTCTTGCTGCCGCCGCTCTGGCCGAGCATCCCGCTTAAAGCGCCGAGACTGCCCAATGCGTTGTTACCCGACAATTGATCGAGGCCCGGCACGCTGTTGCCCAGTTGCGAATAGTCGTTGCCGCTCAGTTTGTTCTTGGCCAGGCCCAGCATGGCGCCCGTGCCGCCCACCGCTTGCTCGGGGGTGATGTTCAGTTGCGAGGTCAGGGCGCTCAGCAGGCCGGCCGTCTCGGACGAGGGTGCGGCGGCAGCGGCTTTGTTGTTGCCACCCTGCATACCGGAAATCGCGTTGGCTGCATCGCCAAGGCTGAAACCTGCGGCGAACACCGGGCCGGCGGCCATGGACAGCAGGCAGGAAAGGGCAAAACCGCGTGAAATCTTCATCAATACAACCTCAGGAGATGGATGCAAAAGCAAGCGTTGGACTAGGTATCCCGTCGGTTGTTCCAAGCCCTGCCCGGAACCCAATCGGGATAATCGGGTCCATGGACAGACTACAAAATTTGTCGAGAAGAGACTTATGACTGCGATCCAACCCCAAGTGATTGAGCAAAAGCCTCCATTCTGGAGCCGCCCACGCCTGTTCATCGGCGCCTGTGTGGTGGTGGTTGCCGGTATCGGCGGCGCGCTCTACACCCAGGACAGCGTCAAATCCGCGGCAACGCTGGTGAACACTACCCAGCAGCCGGCCGCGCAAATCATGGCCCACAAGGATTATCTTGAAGTGCAGCCGATTGCCTCCACGGCGCCGGCGCCAGACCAAAGCCTGGAGCTGTGGGCAATCCCTAAAGATGGCACACCGGTGTCGCTGGGCCTGTTGCCGGAAGACGGCGAGGGCATCATCGGCCTGAACCCGCGTCAGCAGGAAACCATCAGCAAGCCGGTGGAGTTGATGGTGAGTTCGGAGACCAAGGGTGGCTCCATCAGCAAACAACCGACAGGCCCGACTGTATACCAGGGCGCACTGGCCACTCGCTGATTCCTAAACACCATAAAACCCTTGTGGGAGGGGGCTTGCTCCCGATAGCGGCAGGCCAGTCACAGCAGTACCGACTGACCCACCGCTATCGAGAGCAAGCCCCCTCCCACATTTGATCTTCATCAGCCGGCGTTTGCAGGCTTAAGCGCAGACGCAAAAAAGGGCGACCCAAGGGTCGCCCTTTGTCATTTGCCCAACGCTTTACGCCGCACTGAACAACTTATGCGGATCAATCACAAACTTCTTCGGTACACCCGCGTCGAACTCGCCATACCCGCGTGGCGCATCGTCCAGGCTGATCACCTGCACACCGACGATTTCGGCGATATTGATCCGATCCCACATGATCGCCTGCATCAACTGGCGGTTGTACTTCATCACCGGCGTCTGCCCGGTGTGGAAGCTGTGGGATTTGGCCCAACCCAGACCGAAGCGAATGCTCAGGCTGCCCATTTTCGCGGCGGCATCGACAGCACCCGGATCTTCGGTGACGTAAAGGCCAGGGATACCGATCTTGCCTGCCACACGCACCACGCCCATCAGTGAGTTGAGCACGGTGGCCGGGGCTTCGGCCTTGACGCCGTCGTGGCCATGGCCGCGTGCTTCAAAGCCTACGCAGTCGACGGCGCAATCCACTTCCGGTTCGCCCAGCAACGCAGCAATCTGTTCGTGCAGCGGCGTATCGGTGGACAGGTCGACGATTTCAAAACCCTGGGCCTTGGCGTGGGCCAGGCGGATGGAATTGACGTCGCCAATGATTACAACGGCTGCACCCAACAGCCGAGCCGAGGCAGCAGCGGCAAGCCCGACTGGGCCGGCACCGGCGATGTAAACGGTGCTGCCTGGGCCAACGCCTGCAGTGACGGCGCCGTGGTAGCCGGTGGGCAAGATGTCGGAGAGGCAGGTCAGGTCACGGATTTTCTCCATGGCCTTGTCGCGATCCGGCAGTTTGAGCAGGTTGAAGTCGGCGTACGGCACCAGCACATACTCGGCCTGGCCGCCGGTCCAGTCGCCCATGTCGACGTAGCCGTAGGCACCACCGGCACGCGCCGGGTTGACGGTCAGGCACACGCCGGTGTGTTGCTCCTTGCACGAGCGGCAGCGGCCGCACGCGACGTTGAACGGCACGGAAACCAGGTCGCCGATTTTCAGGTTCTCAACGTCGCTGCCTTTCTCGATCACTTCACCGGTGATTTCATGCCCCAGCACCAGGCCGGTCTGGGCAGTAGTGCGGCCACGCACCATGTGTTGGTCGGAGCCGCAGATGTTGGTGGAGACCACGCGCAGGATGACGCCGTGCTCAATCTTCCTGCCGCGCGGGTCCTGCATTTTGGGATAGTCGATTTTCTGTACTTCGACCTTGCCGTTGCCGAGATACACGACACCACGATTACCAGACATGCTTTCACCTCGCTGTTGTTTTTATGGAACTGCGTTGCCGCTTGGGTGGGCAGCGCGTTAGTGCTCGGGTACAGATGCTGTTTCTTGTGTTGCTTGTAAGGGCCTCATCGCAGGCAAGCCAGCTCCCACAGTGGATCGGGTTCACACATCCTGGAATGTGGGAGCTGGCTTGCCTGCGATAGCGATCTAAAGAACGACGGTGCGATTGGCATTCAAGAACACCCGCCGCTCAATGTGATACCCCACCGCACGCGCCAATGTGAGCCCTTCGATATCACGGCCCTTGGCGATCAAATCCTCGGGATAGTGGCTGTGATCAACCACCTCCACACCCTGGGCGATGATCGGCCCCTCATCCAAATCATTGTTGATGTAATGCGCCGTGGCCCCCACCAGTTTCACGCCCTTGTTGTACGCCTGGTGATACGGCTTGGCGCCCTTGAACCCCGGCAGCAACGAGTGATGAATGTTGATGGCCTTGCCATCCAGCTTGCGGCACAGCTCCGGCGACAGCACCTGCATGTAGCGCGCAAGGATCACCAGTTCGGCGCCGGTGTCTTCCACCACTTGCCACACCTGCCGCTCCTGGGATGGTTTGTCGTTGGGGTCGAGCGGGAAATGGTAGTAGGGAATCTGGTGCCAGTCGGCCAACGGCTTGAGATCGGGGTGGTTGGACACCACCGCGACCACGTCCATCGACAGTTGGCCGATGCGCTGGCGGTACAGCAGGTCGTTGAGGCAGTGATCGGCCTTGGAGACCATGATCACCACTTTCGGCCGATAGTTCGGCGCCGTCAGCTCGAAGATCATGCCGAAGGCTTCACCACGGGTCGCCAGGCCATCGCGGAACGCCTGCTCGTCAAAACCGTCAGGCTGACGAAACTCCACACGAATGAAAAACCGGCCCGAGAGACGATCATCAAACGAGTGGTGCTCAGTGACATAGCAGCCCTGCTCGAACAGGTAGCGGGTGACCGCGTCCACCGTGCCGAGCACGCTGGGGCAGTCGGCAGTCAAAATCCATGTATCGGGTGCGCGGCTCATGGGCGATTCCTCAGGCTTGAACGCTCAGACCGAATTCGGCCGAGGCATCCTGCAGCCACAACCACCAGTAATCGGAGAAGCTGCGACGGATCAGCAGTTCCCAGGTGTCTTCAGCGGTATGGCGGATCACCAATTGCGACTTGGCGAACACCGTGCCCACCGCCTTGCCCACCGGGAAATTATTGGGGTGTACGTCGTAGCTGGTGGACTTCATCAGCACATCGCGCACGTTAGGGCCGCTGAGTTCGAGAATCTGCTGGCCGCCGCTGACGTTGACGATCTGGATGTGCAAATCCCCCAAGGCGGCACGCAGGTTTTGTTCAGCGGCAAATTCATCGCCGCTCGGCACGATCAGCAGCCACTCGTCCGGGCCGAGCCATTGCAGGCTGGTCTCGCCGTTGACGGTCACGCTTAGCGGGCCGGGCAGTTCAATGCCGACGGCCTGGAGTACGCCAGCGGCGAAGGCGGCATCATGGCCATCGCCACGGATAGTCAGGTGGCCGAGGAGTTTCTTTTCACGCACGGTCACGCCGGCGTTCTTGCGGCCCTTGCCGACCAGGCTGGCGAGGTCTGCATGGTGCAGCGACGACTCGGCCTTGGCGCTGGTGGTGGGGCGTTGTTGGTAAACATTGGCTGCTGTCATAAAGCACCTTTCCTGAATTCTGTTGTGAGGCTGATGGCCTCATCGGGAGCAAGCCCCCTCCCACATTGGAAGATATTCACAAATCAAAATGTGGGAGGGGGCTTGCTCCCGATGGCCGCGACGCGGTCTATCAAATGTTCTGGCGATCACCTTTCGGGTCAAAGAACACCGAGGACACAATCTCCGCCTCGATCACGCTGCCATCGGCCTGCGGTGAGAACACCCGCTCACCGATGCGCTTCAAGCCACCCTTCACCACACCCATGGCAAACGAATAACCCAGGGAGTTGTGCGCATAGCTTGAAGTGACGTGACCGACCATCTTCATCGGAATCGTCTGCTTTGGATCGAACACCAACTGCGCGCCTTCCGGCAGCCATACGTTTGGATCAATCGGCTTCAAGCCCACCAGTTGCTTACGCTCTTCACGCACACAGTCTTCGCGATTCATGCCGCGCCAGCCGATCCACGAGAACGGTTTGGTACGGCCTACACACCAGCCCATGTTCAGGTCGTCCGGGGTCATCGAGCCGTCGGTGTCTTGCCCGACGATGATGAAGCCCTTCTCGGCGCGCAGGACGTGCATGGTCTCGGTGCCGTACGGGGTCAGGTTGTACTTTTTGCCGGCCTCGACGATCTTTTCCAGCACGCCCATGGCGTAGTCGGCCTGCACGTTGACTTCGTACGACAGCTCACCGGTAAACGAGATACGGAACACCCGCGCCGGTACACCGCCGACCAAACCTTCCTTCCAGGTCATGAACGGGAAGCCATCCTTGTCCAGGTCGATGTCGGTGACTTCCGCCAGCAGCTTGCGGCTGTTGGGGCCGGACAGGGTCATGGTCGCCCAATGGTCCGTGACCGAGGTGAAGTACACCTTGAGGTCAGGCCATTCGGTCTGTTGGTAGATTTCCAGCCACTGGAGAACGCGGGCGGCGCCGCCGGTGGTGGTGGTCATCAGGAAGTGGTTGTCGGCCAGACAGGCAGTGACGCCGTCGTCGAAGACCATGCCGTCTTCCTTGCACATCAGACCGTAGCGCGCCTTGCCCACATCGAGCTTGGTCCAGGCGTTGCTGTAGATGCGGTTGAGGAACTCACGCGCATCCGGGCCCTGGATATCGATCTTGCCGAGGGTGGAGGCATCCAGCAGGCCGACGCTGTCACGCACCGCCAGGCATTCGCGCTTCACCGCGGCGTGCAGATCCTCACCGTTACGCGGGAAATACCATGGGCGTTTCCACTGGCCGACATCCTCAAACTCGGCGCCGTTCTTCACGTGCCAGGCTTGCAGCACGGTGTAGCGCACCGGTTCGAAAATGTGCCCACAGTGACGGCCCGCCACCGCGCCGAACGTCACTGGCGTGTAGTTGGGACGGAACATGGTGGTACCCATCTGCGGGATGGTCACGTTCAGCGAACGGGCGGCGATGGCCAGGCCGTTGACGTTACCCAGCTTGCCCTGGTCAGTACCGAAGCCCAGCGCGGTGTAGCGTTTGACGTGCTCGACCGATTCGAAACCTTCGCGGGTGGCCAGTTCGATGGCGGCTGCGGTGACGTCATTTTGCAGGTCGACAAATTGCTTCGGCGCCCGTGCAGTGGCTTTTTCGTGGGGCACCTGGAACAGCGCCAGCGTCGGCTCTTCCAGACGGCTCAAGGCTTTAGGCAGCACACCTTCCACCGGCGCAAAACCGGCTTCACTGGCCGCACGCACGCCACCTTCAAAACCATCGGCGAGGGAATCGCCAAGGCCGTAGACACCGTTGATACCGCCGACGCACACGCGTTTCTGCGGTGCTTCGCCCGGTACAAACCCGAGGATATCTTCACGCCAGGTCGGCTTGCCGCCCAGGTGCGAGGCCAAGTGGACCACCGGGCTGTAACCGCCGGAACTGGCGACCAGGTCGCAGTCCAGCCACTCGCCGGGGCTGGTGACTTTATGCGCTTTCACATCGATCGCGGCCACGCGGGCAGCGGTCACATGCTTGCTGCCACGCGCTTCGATCACGGCGCTGCCGGTGAGGATGCGAATGCCTTTGGCGCGGGCTTCTTCCACCAGCGCGCCACGTGGGTTGTGACGGGCATCAGCCACCGCCACCACCGAAAGGCCCGCATCAAACCAGTCCAGCGCGACGCGATAGGCATGGTCGTTGTTGGTCGACAGCAGCAGTTTTTTGCCCGGCGCCACACCGTAGCGGCGCACATAGGTAGAGACCGCTCCGGCCAGCATATTGCCCGGCACATCGTTGTTGCCGTACACCAGCGGACGCTCGCACGCACCGGTGGCCAGCACCACGCGCTTGGCACGCACACGGTGGATACGCTGACGCACCACGCCAATCGGCGCACGGTCACCGAGGTGATCGGTGAGGCGCTCGTGAATGGTCAGGAAGTTATGGTCGTGGTAGCCGTTGACGGTGGCGCGGGGCAGCAGTACCACGTCCGGCAGGGCTTTCAATTCGGCAATGACGCTGGCAACCCATTCGGTGGCCGGCTTGCCGTCGAGGCTTTCACGGGAATCGAGCAGCGAGCCACCGAACTCTTCCTGCTCGTCGGCGATGATCACCCGCGCACCGCTGCGCGCAGCGGCCAATGCAGCCGCGAGGCCGGCAGGGCCTGCGCCCACGACCAGCACGTCGCAATGACGGTTGAAGTTGTCGTAGGTGTCCGGGTCGTTCTCGGTCGGCGAGCGGCCTAAGCCTGCGGCCTTGCGGATGTACTTCTCGTAGGTCATCCAGAACGACTGCGGGTACATGAACGTTTTGTAGTAGAAGCCCGGCGGCATCAGCTTGCCGCCGACCTTGCCGAGAATGCCCATCACGTCGTTGTTAACGTTCGGCCAGCCGTTGGTGCTGGTGGCAACCAGGCCCTGGTACAGCGCCTGTTGGGTGGCGCGCACGTTAGGAATTTGCGTGGCTTCGGTAGCACCGATCTGCAGCACTGCGTTCGGCTCTTCGGCGCCGGCGGCAAAGATGCCGCGAGGGCGCGAGTACTTGAAACTGCGGCCGATGATGTCGACGCCGTTGGCCAGCAACGCGGCGGCCAGGGTATCGCCTTCAAAGCCTTTGTAAGTCTGGCCGTTGAAACTGAAAGTCAGGACTTTATTGCGGTCGATGCGGCCACCGTTGGACAGGCGATTGATCTGGCTCATACCTTCTCTCCAGAAGCCTTGGCGGTGAACTGGGGTTTTTCGCCAATCTTGTAGGTTTCAAGAATTTCGTAGGTGACGGTGTCGCGGGTGGCATTGAAGTACTGGCGGCAACCGGCGGCATGGATCCACAGTTCGTGGTGCAGGCCGCGAGGGTTGTCGCGGAAGAACATGTAGTCGCCCCACTCTTCATCGGTGCAGGCATTCGGATCCAGTGGGCGCGGGATATGCGCTTGGCCGGACGCGTGGAATTCCTCTTCAGAGCGCAGTTCGCCACAGTGAGGACAGAAGATATGCAACATAGGGAATTTCTCCTGTTAGTGGGCGACGGCCGCAGCGCCGTGTTCGTCGATCAGCGCACCGTTGTGGAAACGGTCGATGGAGAAAGGCGCGGCCAATGGGTGCATTTCACCTTTGGCCAGGCTGGCAGCAAAGACGTTGCCTGAGCCCGGCGTGGCCTTGAAGCCACCGGTGCCCCAACCGCAGTTGAAGAACATGTTCGGTACCGGGGTCTTGGAGATGATCGGGCAGGCATCCGGTGTGGTGTCGACGATGCCGCCCCACTGGCGGTTCATGCGCACCCGCGACAGCACCGGGAACATCTCGACGATGGCCTGAATGGTGTGCTCAATGACCGGGTACGAACCACGCTGGCCGTAGCCGTTGTAGCCGTCGATACCGGCACCGATCACCAGGTCGCCCTTGTCGGACTGGCTGATGTAGCCGTGCACGGCGTTAGACATGATCACGCTGTCGATAATCGGCTTGATCGGCTCCGACACCAACGCTTGCAACGGGTGAGATTCGATCGGCAGGCGGAAACCGGCCAGCGAGGCCATGTGCCCGGAGTTACCGGCAGTGACGACGCCGACGCGCTTGGCGCCGATAAAGCCCTTGTTGGTTTCCACACCGATGCACACGCCGTTTTCCTTGCGGAACCCGATCACTTCGGTTTGCTGGATCAAGTCCACGCCCAAGGCATCGGCAGCACGGGCAAAGCCCCAGGCTACGGCATCGTGACGGGCTACGCCGCCGCGACGTTGCACGGTGGCGCCCAGCACGGGGTAGCGGGTGTTTTTCGAGCAGTCCAGGTATGGAATCTCGTCAGCTACTTGCTGGGCATTGAGCAGTTCGCCGTCCACGCCGTTGAGGCGGTTGGCGCTCACACGGCGTTCGGAGTCGCGGATGTCTTGCAGGGTGTGGCACAGGTTGTACACGCCGCGCTGGGAGAACATCACGTTGTAGTTGAGGTCCTGAGACAAACCTTCCCAGAGTTTCATCGCATGTTCGTACAAATGCGCGGACTCGTCCCACAGGTAGTTGGAACGCACGATGGTGGTATTGCGCGCAGTGTTACCGCCGCCCAGCCAGCCTTTCTCGACCACGGCCACGTTGGTGATGCCGTGCTCCTTGGCCAAGTAGTAGGCGGTCGCCAGACCATGCCCGCCGCCACCGACGATGACCACGTCGTAGACTTTTTTCGGGGTGGGCGTGCGCCACATTTTCTGCCAGTTTTCGTGATGGCTGAGGGAGTGCTTGAAAAGGCCGAAGCCTGAGTAGCGTTGCATAGTCATTACTCCAAAACCGCGCTCAGCGATAAACCGGGAAATCAGCGCACAAGGCAGACACGTGCTTGGCCACGTTGGCCTCGACATCGGCGTCGCCGAGGTTGTCGAGGATGTCGCAGATCCAGCCAGCCAACTCGATGCACTGCGGCACCTTGAAACCACGGGTGGTCACCGCCGGAGTGCCGATGCGCAGGCCCGAGGTCACGAACGGCGACTGCGGGTCATTCGGCACGGCGTTCTTGTTGACGGTGATGTGGGCGCGACCGAGGGCGGCGTCCGCCTCTTTGCCGGTGAGGCCCTGGCGGATCAGGCTGACCAGGAACAGGTGGTTGTCGGTACCACCGGAGACCACGTCATACCCGCGCTTGATAAACACGCTGGCCATGGCCTGGGCATTGTCGATCACTTGTTGCTGGTAGGCCTTGAAGCCTGGCTCCTGGGCTTCCTTGAAGCACACTGCCTTGCCGGCGATCACATGCATCAGCGGGCCGCCCTGGGCACCGGGGAATACCGCGGCGTTGAGTTTCTTTTCGATCTCTTCGTTGGCCTTGGCCAGGATCAGGCCGCCCCGTGGACCGCGCAGGGTCTTATGAGTGGTGGTGGTGACCACATCGGCGTAGGGCAGCGGGTTCGGGTACAGGCCAGCGGCGACCAGACCAGCGACGTGGGCCATGTCGACGAACAGCAGCGCGCCCACTTTGTCGGCAATCTGACGGAAGCGTGGGAAATCCAGGGTTTTGGAGTAGGCAGAGAAACCGGCCACCACCATCTTCGGCTGGTGCTCGACCGCCAGGCGCTCGACTTCGTCGTAGTCGATCAGGCCGGTGTCGGTGTTGATGCCGTATTGCACTGCGTTGTACAGCTTGCCCGAGGACGACACTTTGGCACCGTGAGTCAGGTGACCGCCGTGGGCCAGGCTCATGCCCAGAATGGTGTCGCCGGCATTGATCAGCGCCAGGTACACCGCGCTGTTGGCGGACGAACCGGAGTGCGGCTGCACGTTGGCGTAATCGGCGCCGAACAGCTGCTTGGCGCGCTCGATGGCCAGGGCCTCGACCTTGTCCACATGCTCGCAGCCACCGTAGTAGCGCTTGCCCGGGTAGCCTTCGGCGTACTTGTTGGTCAGGCCGCTGCCTTGGGCTTGCATCACGCGTTTGCTGGTGTAGTTCTCCGACGCGATCAGCTCGATATGATCTTCCTGACGCTGCTCCTCGGCATTCATCGCCGCCAACAGTGCGTCGTCATATCCCTGGATCTGGTCTTGTTTGCTGAACATCGCGTCTCTCCCAGCCTTTCGTATTGTTGAAGCCCTCGCAGGGCCCTTTGATGCGATGGTAGGGCTGGCGCGTACAGGTCAAATGCCTGCGCACGCCACACAAAGGTGCGTTTACGACATGGACTGAAGAATGTGCAAAGCTTGTGAGGGAGCTGGCTTGCCTGCGATGGCATCGCTGCGGTGCAACTAGCAGACCGAGGTGTCTGCATCGCAGGCAAGCCAGCTCCCACAGGGGTCAGGCGATGAGCTTGCGAACGAGTAGCAACAGAAGAAAATGCATGGGATACAGGGCATAGGCCCAGCGCCGCATGGCGGGTGGATTGGCGTTTTTGCCATGTCGCAATAAGACCAATCCTGCCAGCGGCGCAATCAGACATGCAGCCAACCCCAACTGCGCCACAGGCGTGCCGCTATTAAGCAGAATCTGCCATTGATTCGCGGCGACGCAGACCAAACCCGGCAGCACGCTGAAATACCAGGGCCGGCGAAACACCAACAGCATCGCCAGTGGCAGCAATACACCAAAGAAACCGAACATCAACTGGGTTGAAAACACAGCTGCTATTGTGACGGCGATCAGCGCCAATCCTCGATCAACCAACGCCTTCTGCTGCCAACCTCGGGCAACCAGCAGGCCCAGCGCCAGAGTCGGCAACACGTTCAAGGTATCGGCATCTTCGATGAACATCCGATAAGGCACTTCGCTGATCATGCTGAACAGCAGCAACCACCCCAGGTAGCGCCAATGGCCGGTCACCGGAGCGGTCCGGGCCCTGTGCAAATTGGCCGCAATCGCCAGGCAAAACCACGGGAACGCCAGGCGCCCAGGCACATACAGCCCATCCAGGCTCAACCCCACATAGCGCAGGTGATCGAGCACCATGCTCAGCAGCGCCAGCCACTTGAGTAAGTCCAAAGCGCCATCTCGGACACGTCCGACAGGCAAGGTGTGAGTACCGTGCATAATTCCCCAACGACTTTGCATTTACAGAGCGTGCGCGCCCCTGACAATCTTGGTTAAAGTGCGCACCAACATCGACCACAGGAATGGGCCATGACCGACAAGAGCCAACAATTCGCCAGCGACAACTATTCCGGCATCTGCCCGGAAGCCTGGGCCGCCATGGAACAAGCCAACCACGGCCATCAACGCGCCTACGGTGATGACGAGTGGACCCATCGCGCCGCCGACGGTTTCCGCAATTTGTTCGAAACCGACTGCGAAGTGTTCTTCGCCTTCAACGGCACCGCCGCCAACTCCCTGGCACTGTCCTCGCTGTGCCAGAGCTACCATAGCGTGATTTGCTCGGAAACCGCCCACGTTGAAACCGACGAATGCGGCGCACCGGAGTTTTTCTCCAATGGCTCCAAGCTGCTCACTGCACGCACCGAGAACGGCAAGCTGACACCGGAATCGATCCGCGAGATCGCCCTCAAGCGCCAGGACATCCACTACCCCAAACCGCGCGTGGTCACCCTGACCCAGGCCACCGAAGTCGGCAGCGTGTACACCCCGGAAGAAATCCGCGCCATCAGCGCCACCTGCAAAGAGCTGGGCCTGAACCTGCACATGGACGGTGCCCGCTTCTCCAACGCCTGTGCGTTCCTGGGTTGCTCACCGGCCGACCTGACCTGGAAAGCCGGGGTGGACGTGCTGTGCTTTGGCGGCACCAAGAACGGCATGGCGGTGGGTGAAGCCATCCTGTTCTTCAATCACAAGCTGGCCGAAGACTTCGACTACCGCTGCAAACAGGCTGGCCAGTTGGCATCAAAGATGCGCTTCCTGTCCGCCCCGTGGGTAGGCTTGCTGGAAAACGATGCCTGGCTCAAGCACGCACGCCACGCCAACCACTGCGCGCAATTGCTCAGCAGCCTGGTTGCGGACATCCCCGGCGTGGAATTGATGTTCCCTGTGCAAGCCAACGGCGTATTCCTGCAACTCTCGGAGCCAGCCATTGCGGGGCTTACAGCCAAGGGTTGGCGCTTCTACACCTTTATCGGTAAAGGTGGGGCGCGATTCATGTGTGCGTGGGACACAGAAGAAGAGCGTGTACGAGAATTAGCCGCCGATATCAGGGAAGTCATGAGGGCTTAACGTGGGAATTCGGCCAGCGAATACTGGCCGATTGCCGAGTCTGTTTTTTGATATTTCTGACAGCTACGCGCTGGATATTCGTTGACTAGCCTCTTGGTACCCGGAAGGAAAACGCAGTCATAACCGCCACTTTCCGGGTTCGCTACCCGCCGAATAATCGGCTGGAAACGTAAATCCAATGGAGAGCTTAATCATGGAATATCAAAGCAACGGCAACACCCTGCAAAGCGATGGCACTATCAGCACCACGGTGATTGACTGGGATGAGTTCAGGAAGTACGCCAAAGTCGGGGACACCATCCGCGAACCTTCGAGGACGTTGAGGATCTACGATAAAGCCTATGAATTGACAGCATCAGGCCAGCATTTCGTCGTGCATATCTACGCGCAGTAACCGTTACTCCTGGAAGCCCGCGCCGAAGACTCATGACCCTCGGCGCACAGCCGACCGCACATTCCCACGCTCCTGCGTGGGAATGTGCGAGGTATTAGAACTCGATGCGCACATCGCCCTTCGGCACACTGCAGCACGACAGGATGTAGCCTTCAGCTTCGTCTTCCTCGGTGATCCCGCCGTTGTGTTCCATCTCCACCTCCCCGCCCAGCTTCATCACCTTGCACGTGCCGCAGATACCCATGCCGCAGGCTTTGGGGATCAACAGGCCAAGCTTGGCAGCTGCCGCGTGGACAGTCTCGCCGGGGGCCACCCGAATGCTTTTGCCCGATGCGATGAACTCCACCTGGTGCAGATCCGCGAGGTCGACTTCCGGCGCATCCGCCGCTTGCTCGGCCTGCTCCACGGCGTCGGCCCGCGCTTCCGGCGGCGTCGCACCAAAGGATTCTTCGTGATAACGCGCCATATCGAAACCGGCGGTTTCCAGCAGGCGTTTCACTGCGCTCATGTAAGGCGTCGGGCCGCAACAGAATACTTCGCGCTCCAGGAAGTCCGGCACCATCAGTTCCAGCATCTTGTGATTCAGATAACCGCGGTAGCCGGCCCAGGGTTCACCCAGGCCATGCTTTTCGCAAATCAGGTGCAAGCTGAAGTTGTCGATCCGCGATGCCATGTGCTCCAGCTCGCGGTGGTAGATGATGTCCTTGGGTGAACGCGCGCTATGAACAAACGTCATGTCCACATTAGCGTTGGTGTCGTAGAACCAGCGCGCCATGGACATGACTGGGGTGATCCCCACCCCGCCGCTCAGGTACAGCACTTTCGGGCTGGGGAAGTCGATCGCGTTGAACAGCCCGACCGGGCCGTGCACCGCCAGCTCCTGGCCCTCGTGCAGCGTGTCATGCAGCCAGTTGGACACACGCCCGCCCGGTACACGCTTGATGGTTACCGAAAAGCTGTAAGGCACCGACGGTGAACTGGAGATCGTGTAGGAGCGCATGATCGGCTGGCCTTCGATTTCCAGCTCCAGGGTGACGAATTGCCCGGGCTTGAAGAAGAACAGGATCGGCTGGTCAGCCATAAAACAGAAGGTGCGCACGTCCCAGGTTTCCTGGATGACTTTGACGCAACGGACGATGTGCCGACCATTGGCCCAGGTCTGGGTGGTTACCGGATTCAGGAAATTGCTAGACATGTTGTTCTCCACCGCCGACGTCGGCCTTATGGTGGCGATTCTGCGTAACGCCGGGGCCACCCATTTACCTATCTGCGACATTCACATACTTACGGCGACCAGCCCCCAAAGACAGGGCCTTGCGCGTCGGGATCAGATTGGGCCATGTCGCCCATGGATA
Source organism: Pseudomonas sp. 910_23 (assembly GCF_052850795.1). Taxonomy (NCBI): domain Bacteria; kingdom Pseudomonadati; phylum Pseudomonadota; class Gammaproteobacteria; order Pseudomonadales; family Pseudomonadaceae; genus Pseudomonas; species Pseudomonas sp. 910_23. Next base: position 14,704 of record NZ_VXCZ01000016.1, read on the forward strand.
AGGTTCGACCCAACGCCGGGCCCACACTCGCTCCCAACAAAGACGCGTTCTTTACGCCTTGCTGCAAACCTGATCAGCCACTATTCGCCGGCCACACAGAATGGCCATGAGGACACACACGATGGACGTCACCGCAACCTTAAGCTTGGGCGATCCGCTGGAACCCGCACGCAAGGCCACCGCGCAAATGCTGCACGAGCGCGAGCGCACCTTTTCGCTGCCACAGCCGTTCTACTCTGATGAGCGGCTGTTTGATATCGACATGCAGGAGATCTTCCAGAAAGAGTGGTTGATTGCCGGCATGACCTGCGAAATCCCCACCAAGGGCAACTACCTGACCCTGCAAGTGGGCAAGAACCCGATCATCGTGATCCGTGGCGCCGAAGGCGTGGTGCATGCATTCCACAACGTCTGCCGCCACCGTGGTTCGCGCTTGTGCACCAGCGAAAAGGGCAAGGTCGCCAAACTGGTTTGCCACTACCACCAATGGACCTACGAACTGGACGGTCGCCTGTTGTTCGCCGGTACCGAGATGGGCGCCGACTTCGACATGAAGCAGTACGGCTTGAAACCGGTAAACGTGAAGACCGCCGGCGGCTACATTTTCATCAGCCTGGCCGAGACCCCGCCGGCTATCGATGACTTCCTGTCGACGCTCAGCCATTACATGGAACCCTACGACATGGAAAACACCAAGGTGGCGATCCAGACCACCTTGTTCGAAAAAGCCAACTGGAAGCTGGTGCTGGAAAACAACCGCGAGTGCTACCACTGCAACGCGTCGCACCCGGAACTGCTCAAAACCCTGCTGGAATGGGACGACGTCACCGACCCGCGCGCCGACCAGGCGTTCAAGGACCACGTAGCCGCCTCCGCCGCCGCCTGGGATGCCGAGAAGATCCCTTACGCCCACGCCAGCTTCGGCCTGCGTAACCGCATCGTGCGTATGCCGCTGCTCAAGGGCACAGTGTCGATGACCCTGGACGGCAAGCAGGGCTGCGCCAAACTGATGGGCCGCATCAAGAACCCGGACCTGGGCTCGATGCGCATCCTGCACCTGCCTCATTCGTGGAACCACTGCATGGGCGATCACATCATCGTGTTCACCGTGTGGCCGATCAGCGCCCAGGAAACCATGGTCACCACCAAGTGGATCGTGCACAAAGATGCCGTGGAAGGCGTGGACTACGATGTGGAGCGCATGCGCCAGGTGTGGGACGCGACCAACGACCAGGACCGTCGCCTGGCCGAGGAGAACCAGCGCGGCATCAACTCCACCGCCTACCAGCCTGGCCCGTACTCCAAGACCTATGAGTTTGGCGTGGTGAACTTTGTGGACTGGTACAGCGAGCGCATGTTGAACAACTTGGGTGCCGCGCCTGCTCCGTACCTCAAAGGTGTGGCTGCACACGAGTAACTGACGCCCTATGGATCAAAAATGTGGGAGGGGGCTTGCTCCCGATAACGGAGTATCAGCCAATGCATGTGCAAGCTGAGCCATCCCTATCGGGAGCAAGCCCCCTCCCACACTTCAAGCAGACGCTGCCTACTATTTGATCAACTCTCGCGCAGACCGCTAACACCCTGCCCTCCAGCCTTTGCCCAACAACTTATCCACAAAGCCACCCACAGCAATTGTGGGCAAGTCAGTGTGCGGCTTAAATTAAATCAAGAAAATCCGTGACTTATTTGAAACCAAGGTATCCATCCTTACCTGATCATTTATTGATCATATCTGTGCAGACCTTGATTCATATGGTCTACAGCACTAAGCGAACACCTTATCCACAGATGCACCAACAGACTTTGGGGGCAACTTTATCCAACCTGTGGAAAAGCGCACAAACCCTGCATAAATCGGGCTTCCCGGGGTTTCAATGCAGAAAAAACCCGAAATTGCTCGAATTTCGATCAACCTCCTGAAAGCCTTTGTTTACATGACTTACAGAAGATAGCGAACATCTTATCCACAGATGCGCCAACAGACTTTGGGGGCAAGTCAGTACTGCCAACCGGGAAAACTCCTGGAAAAACCGCAGTTTAGGCTGGCTATTTTTCGTACAGAGGGCTGCAAGGCTTGATACATAGGGGGTGTGGACAACCGCGAACAGGTTATCCACAAGCGGATCAACAGCGATTGTGGGTAAACCGCAGAACTCATGCGGGAGGGAGCGCGCCCCTCCCACAGCGGATCAGCGTACGACACCCTCTTCAATCAACAGCTTGAGAATCGCCTGAGCGCCCTCTTCAGCACTCACACCCTTGAGCACCTGCCCACCACCGCCACTGGCCTTGGCCGTGGCAGCCTTCATACGGTCGGCGCCGCTCTTGGCCTTGATCACCTTGAGACGCTTGGGCCTTGGCTTGGCCGGTTGCAGCAGGGCGCCTGTGAATAACTCGTCCTGTTCGATCTCCACCTCATGGGCCGCCAGTTCGCCACGTTGCGCCGGGCCGTATGCACTCTGGCGCGGTTTGGGCGCAGCGTTATCCACGGTGGCCAGAAACGGCAGGCGCACTTTCAGGCGCCGCCGCTGGCCGCGAGGCAAGGCTTGCAGTACATGGGCCACGCCGGCGTCGATGGATTCCACCTGGGCCAACCCTACAACCAGGGGCCAGCCCAATTGTTCTGCCAGCAGAAACGGCAACATGCCCGAGCCTTCACCGGTTTCCGCCTGACTGCCGGTGAGTACCACCTGGGCGCCGGCGTCATGCAGGTATTCACTGAGTACCGGCAAGGCATCGGCGCCGGGCGGTTGTTCCAGTACATGCAGTTGCGCCAGCCCCATCCCAAGGTAGCTGCGCAAGGTCGGCTCGTTGATATCGCCGGCGTGCAGCACCTGCAACTTATCCCCAGCCATTTGCAGGCCCAGCTCGACAGCGCGGGCGTCCTGCTCCGCACGGCGCGGGCGCCCGGAAGTGGGGTGGGCGCCGATGGATACCAAGCTGATTACAGTGGTTGTCATGGTCATGTCCCTAAGCTGCATCGCGCTTGGCGCCGTTGCGGTAGGCCTGCACCGCATCGATCAAGGCTTGCAGAATCGCGGCGCTTTCGCCGATCACCGACAGGTCGGCACGCTTGATCATGTCGCAGGTCGGGTCGAGGTTGATCGCCACCACCTTGTCGCAGGCCCCGATGCCTTGCAGGTGCTGGATCGCCCCGGAAATACCCACGGCCACGTACACCCGCGCCGTGACCCAGGTGCCGCTGGCGCCGACCTGACGATCACGCGCCATGAAGCCATCGTCCACCGCCACCCGCGACGCGCCCTCGGTGGCGCCCAGGGCTGCGGCGGTCTGGTGGAACAGCGCCCAGTCCTTCACGCCATTGCCACCGGAGAAAATGAATTCCGCTTCGGCCATGGGAATCGCCGCCGGATCCACCGCCACCGCCCCCAGGTCCTCGATACGCGACAAACTGCGCGCCAGGCTTGTGGATAACTCTACGGGCAGTACCTCATGCCGGGTCTCGCTGACCGGGTCGGCACACTCAACGGCCGCCAGGATCAGGCGCGGCAGCGGCCGGGCCAAATCTTGCTGGCCCGCCCCCGCACGGCCGATGCACTCATCGCCCTTGATTTGCCAAACGCGTGTCGCCGGGCGTTCCTTGAGGCTGGCGGCAAAGCGCCGACCCAATTCACCGCCGCCGCTGCGGCTGTCCGGCAGTAGCCAGTGGCGCGGATTGAACTGGTTATCCACAGCGCGCAGGCCTTGTACGCGTTGCTCCGGTGAATAACCGTCGAACGCGTGGCCGTCCAGTACCAGCAGGCGATCGACACCGGCAGTGGCGAAGGCGTTTTCCTTGTGTTCACCAAACACCACGGCCAGCACCGCGCCGTCGCTGCCAGCCAGTTGCCTGGCCAGGCCAAGCAAGTCACGGTCGTGGCTGCTCAAGCGGCCACCGACCATGTCCGGCACCACACTGATGTAGAACGCGGGCGTTGGCACCTGATGCAGTGGCAACTGTACCTCCACCGCCGCCGTACGCTTGGCCGCACCGCCCTGCTGGGCACCGCTGCGGTCAATACGCTTGATGCCGTTGGGGCCGATAAAACCGACACCGTGCACGTTTTTACGAATGATGCCGTTGGGCCCCATCCAGCTCTGCTGCACGGGCTGCATGGCCGCGTGCAAGGGGTGAAGACGGTTACGGGCGATCCATTCGGCCCGAGGGTCACGGCGAATAATATCGCTCATCAATGCACCTCCGCGGGTTCACGTTTAGGCGCTTTTGCCGGCACAGGGTCTTCAAGCAAAGCGTCGGCCACAAGCTCGGCAATATCCTTGATCAATGGCCGCGGCTCGACCACACCTTCAAGCATCGCCGTACATTGCGGGCAGCCCACGGCCACCAGTTCGGCACCGGTTTCGCGGATGTCTTCCATGCGCATGTCGGGGATACGTTGCTTGCCGGGAATGTCAGTGATCGGCGCGCCGCCGCCACCGCCGCAGCAGCGCGAACGGAAGCCTGAGCGTTGCATTTCCTTGACCTCGATGCCCAACGCCCGCAGCACTTGGCGCGGTGCCTCGTATTCGCCGTTGTAGCGGCCCAGGTAACAAGGGTCGTGGTAGGTCACGCTGCTGCCTTTGTGCTGGCCCAGGTTGAGCGCGCCGTCGCCGATCAACTCGGCCATGAAGGTGCTGTGATGCTGTACAACGTAATTGCCGTTGAAGGCGCCGTACTCGTTTTTCAGCACATGGAAACTGTGCGGGTCGCAGGTAACAATGCGCTTGAAGCTATATTTGCCCAACGTCTGGATATTGCGCGAGGCCAACAATTGGAAAGTTGCTTCATCGCCCAGACGCCGCGCTACGTCACCGCTGTCGCGTTCTTCCAGGCCAAGTACCGCAAAGTCCACCCCCGCCGCCTTGAGCACTTTGACAAACGCCCGCAGGGTGCGTTGGTTGCGCATGTCGAAGGCACCGTCGCCGACCCAGAACAGCACCTCGCAGCTGCCCTTGTCACTGAGCAACGGCAGGTTCAGGTCCGCCGCCCAGTTGAGGCGACCGCCCGGTGCGAAACCGCCGGGGTTGTCGGTGGCAATCAGGTTTTCCAGGACTTCGGCGCCCTTGTTCGGCGTGGCGCCTTTTTCCAGGGTGAGGTGGCGGCGCATGTCGACGATGGCGTCGACATGCTCGATCATCATCGGGCACTCTTCCACGCAGGCGCGGCAGGTGGTGCACGACCACAACGTCTCGGCACCCACCAGGCCATTGACGATCGGCTGATGCGGGTTACCGCCGTGTTCGCCCACCGGTTTGCCTGGGTATGGGCTACCGGCGAACTTGGCATCGGTGCCACCGGCCAGGCCAACGACCATGTCCTGAATCAGCTTTTTCGGGTTCAGCGGCTGGCCGGCAGCGAACGCCGGGCACGCTGCTTCGCACTTGCCGCATTGCACGCAGGCGTCGAAGCCGAGCAACTGGTTCCAGGTGAAATCCTTGGGCTTTTCCACGCCAAGCGGCGCGGTTTTATCACTGAGGTCCAGCGGCTTCAGACCGGTGGAGCGGCCACCACCGAAGCGCTCGGCGCGGCGGTGCCAGGCCAGGTGCAGGGCACCCGCGAAGGCGTGCTTCATCGGCCCGCCCCAGGTCATGCCGAAGAACATTTCCGATACGCCCCACAGCACGCCCACGCTCAGCAGCGCAGCGAGCAGCCAGCCGCCAAAGTCAGCGGGCAGAATCCCGGCCACCGGCAAGGTCACCAGGAAAAAGCTCACCGAAAACGCCATCAGGCTTTTGGGCAGGCGCATCCATGGGCCCTTGGACAGGCGAGCAGGCGGATTGCGGCGGCGCAGATACATGAAGATCGCGCCCACAAACATCAACGCCGAAGCCAGCAGCAAGGCATAGCCAAGAATGCGGTTCTGCAGGCCGAAGCCGTGCACCGCAATAGCCAGCAGCGCTGACAGCACAAAGCCCAGCGCCGTGGCGACGTGGGTATTGGCAATGTATTTGTCGCGGGCGACCACGTGGTGCAGGTCAACCATATAGCGCTTGGGCATGGCCAGAAGACCGCCCAGCAGATCGACTTTGGATGCACGCCCACGGCGCCACATGTTCACCCGGCGCAGGGCGCCGAGGACCGCAAGGCCCAAAGCGGCAAACAACAGAATAGGCAGCAAGGTGTTCAACATGATGAAGCTCCCACAGACCACACAGGTCTACTGTGAAACTGGCCTTGAAATGTGGGAGGGGGCTTGCTCCCGATGGCGGAGTGTCAGTTGATACTGTTGTAGCTGACCCACCGCTATCGGGGGCAAGCCCCCTCCCACATTTGAACCGAGTCCACTTTTTGGTTCGGTGTCGGCTTAGAAATCCTTGCACAGGCGCAGGGCGTCGTAGATCGCAGCGTGGGTGTTGCGCTGGGCCACACAGTCACCAATGCGGAACAGCAAGTACCCCTCGCCCGCCTCGCTCAAGCACGGCTGCGGTTTGATCGCAAACAAGGCTTCAACGTCGATCTGGCCCTTGTTGCGTGAGCCTTCCTTGAGCCCGTAGTAAAGGGCCTCGTCCGGGCGTACGCCGTTCTCCACCACCACCTGGTCGACCACGCGCTCTTCTTTGGCGCCGGTGTATTCGTTCTCCAGCACTGCCACCAGCTTGTCGCCCTCGCGATAGACCTTTTCCAGCATCATGTCGCCGGTCATGATCACTTCCTTGGGGTACATGCTGCGGTAGTACGTCGGGAACGACGTACCGCCAATTGCCACACCGGGCTTGATGTCGTCGGTGACGATTTCCACCTGGCAGCCTTTGTCGGCCAGGAAGTCCGCCACCGACATGCCGGTGAACTCGCAAATGGTGTCGTACACCAGCACGTTCTTGCCCGGCGCGACTTTGCCGTCAAGCACATCCCAACTGCTCACCACCAAGCCTTCGGCGGCGCCCCAATGTTCGTTCTGTTCGATGAACGGATGCCCGCCCACCGCCAGCACCACCACGTCCGGACGCAGGTCCAGAATGGTCTCGGCATCCGCCGCCACGCCCAGGCGCAGGTCGACTTTCAAGCGCGCCAACTCCAACTGGTACCAGCGAGTGATACCGGCGATCTGGTCGCGCTGCGGCGCTTTCGAAGCGGTGGTGATCTGCCCGCCGATGAACTCTTTTTTCTCCAACAGGGTTACGTCGTGGCCGCGTTCGGCGGCGACACGTGCTGCCTCCATACCAGCGGGGCCTGCGCCCACCACGACCACCTTGCGCTTGGCCCCAGTGGTTTTCTCGATGATATGCGGCACGCCCATGTATTCACGGGAGGTCGCGGCGTTCTGGATGCACAGCACGTCCAGGCCCTGATACTGGCGGTCGATGCAGTAGTTGGCGCCCACGCATTGCTTGATCTGGTCGATCTGGCCCATCTTGATCTTGGCGATCAGGTGCGGGTCGGCGATGTGCGCACGGGTCATGCCGACCATGTCCACATAGCCGCCTTCGAGGATGCGCGTGGCCTGGTTCGGGTCCTTGATGTTCTGCGCGTGCAGCACCGGAACCTTGACCACTTCCTTGATCCCGGCTGCCAGGTGCAGAAACGGCTCCGGCGGGTAACTCATGTTCGGGATCACGTTGGCCAGGGTGTTGTGGGTGTCGCACCCCGAGCCCACCACGCCGATGAAGTCGAGCATACCGGTGTCGTCGTAATACTTGGCGATCTGCTTCATGTCCTCATGGGACAAGCCGTCCGGGTGGAACTCGTCACCGCACAGGCGCATGCCCACGCAGAAGTCATCGCCCACTTCGGCACGCACGGCCTTGAGTACTTCCAGGCCGAACTTCATGCGGCCTTCAAAGCTGCCGCCCCATTCGTCGGTACGCTTGTTGACCCGCGGGCTCCAGAACTGATCGATCATGTGTTGGTGCACGGCAGACAGTTCAACCCCGTCCAGGCCACCGGCCTTGGCACGACGCGCCGCCTGGGCGTAGTTGCCGATCACGCGCCAGATTTCTTCCGGCTCGATGGTCTTGCAGGTGGCACGGTGCACAGGCTCACGCACGCCGGACGGCGACATCAGGGTCGGCCAATTGAAGCCGTCCCAGCGTGAGCGACGGCCCATGTGGGTAATCTGGATCATGATCTTGGCGCCATGCTTGTGCATGGCGTCGGCCAGGTTCTGAAAGTGCGGGATGATGCGGTCGGTGGACAGGTTCACCGAGCTCCACCATTCCTGGGGGCTGTCGATGGCCACCACCGAGGAGCCGCCGCAGATCGCCAGGCCGATACCGCCCTTGGCTTTCTCTTCGTAGTACTTCACATAGCGGTCGGTGGTCATGCCGCCGTCGGTGGCATACACCTCGGCGTGGGCGGTACTGAGCACGCGGTTGCGGATGGTCAGCTTGCCGATCTGGATCGGCGCAAACATTGCTTCGAAAGCCATGGCACGGTCCTCGGCTTACAACGGTTTGACGGTGAACAGGCCATCGTCGTGGCCCGCTTCGGAGCCTCCGTAGACTTGTTCGGCGACAGTGCGGATCTTGCTGCCACGGGCCTCAAGAATCTGGTCCATGGCACCGGCAAACCAGCCGGTGAACATGTAGTCGACTTTGCGGCCGACCTTGCCGTACACGTAGACGAACGCCGAGTGCTCAAGCTTGACGCTGGCGGTGCCTTTATCCAGGTCGATGTCCTGGATCTTGAACAGGCCCCAGCCGCGTTGCGACAGGCGCTTCATGTAGTGTTCGAACACCGCGACGCCTTCCAGGCCGTGGCACTCGGCTTCTTTCTCACACCAGTGCCAGGCGGATTTGTAGCCGGCCTTGTAGAGGATCTCGGCGTAGGCATCAGCGCCCAGCACTTCTTCGATACCCATGTGGTTGTTGACGAAGAAATGGCGCGGCACGTACAGCATGGGCAGGGCGTCGGAGGTCCAGACACCGGTTTCGCTGTCGACTTCGATTGGCAATTGCGGGGCGATCTTGGCCATGGAAACTTAACTCCAGAAAAATTCGTTGTGGTGTTGCCGGTAGGTGTCTGGCTTATTCGCCCCAGACGTCCTTCAAGACGTTGACCCAGTTCTCGCCCATGATCTTGCGTACCACGCGCTCGGGGTGGCCACGCTTGAGCAGGGTCTCGGTGAGGTTGGGGAATTCACCCACGGTGCGGATGCCCAGCGGGTTGATGATCTTGCCGAAGCTGGTCAGGCGGCGGGCGTAGCCCTTGTCATGGGTAAGCATTTCAAAGAAATCCTGACCATGCCCCTGGGTGAAGTCGGTGCCAATGCCGATGGCGTCTTCGCCGACGATATTCATGGTGTATTCGATGGCTTCGGCGTAGTCGTCGATGGTCGAATCGATGCCCTTGGCCAGGAACGGCGCGAACATGGTCACGCCGACAAACCCACCGTGGTCGGCGATGAACTTGAGTTCTTCATCGGACTTGTTGCGCGGGTGTTCCTTGAGCCCGGACGGCAGGCAGTGGGAATAGCACACCGGCTTTTTCGATTCGAGGATGACTTCTTCGCTGGTCTTGGAACCGACGTGAGACAGGTCGCACATAATGCCGACACGGTTCATCTCGGCGACGATTTCGCGCCCGAAGCCCGACAACCCGCCGTCGCGCTCGTAGCAGCCGGTGCCCACCAGGTTCTGGGTGTTGTAGCACATCTGCACCACGCCAACGCCGAGCTGCTTGAAGATCTCGACATAGCCGAGCTGGTCTTCAAACGCATGGGCATTCTGGAAGCCGAAGATGATGCCGGTCTTGCCCTGTTCCTTGGCACGGCGGATGTCGGCGGTGGTTTTCACCGGGATCACCAGGTCACTGTTCTCGCGGATCAGGGTCTGGCTGGCGACGATGTTATTGATCGTGGCCTGGAAGCCTTCCCACACCGACACCGTGCAGTTGGCGGCGGTGAGGCCGCCTTTGCGCATGTCTTCGAACAGGTCGCGGTTCCACTTGGCAATAATCAGACCGTCGATAACGATGCTGTCGGCGTGCAACTCGGCTGGGCTCATCAGGCGTCCCCTTATTGGCGATTCATGCGCCGAATCGTCTGCCGGCGCTTTGGGGCCAGCATATGCCCAGGGACAACCCGAGCCGGGTGCAAAAACGACAGGGGAATTGCCGAAAGCGTCAATCCACGACAAAGGCTCTGTAGACATGCCTGACGGGCGGCTGTTCTTTGTCTTACGCTTGAGCCAGAATTGCGCATCACGTGATATGAGACGGCGCAATGAAATCGATTTTCCTGGCTTTGGCACTCATCGCAACCGGCGTTCACGCAGCCGAAGACACCGACAGCACGCCGTGCGACGGCATCGAAAACGACAAACAGACCCTGGCCTGCGCCGCCTACAACAAAACCACCGCCGAGCAATTGCTCAAGGATAACTATCAGGGCCTGCTGGAGCGCATGGCTTCAACCTACGGCAGCGACAAGACCAAACTGGCCGACATTACCGCCCGTCTGAAGGACGCCCAGCAGAAATGGGAAAAACTGCGCGATGCCGATTGCGCGGTGGACACCTTCCCGGCGGTCAATGGCAGCAAGGAGTATGCGATTGCGCAGAATGATTGCCTGGCGCGGATGAGTGATGAGCGGTCGGAGTTTTTGGAGTCGATTGGGCAGGAGTAAACGCCCTTCCACACGGCTGAGACGCGGGAAGGGCCTTGCCCCATTCAAGCCATGAAAGGTGACTTGAACGGCCTCTTGGTCAGCGGCACGCCTGGTTCGTAGGCATAACCCAGGGTGGTGATGTCCATCACGTCGCGGATACGACGCTGCCAGGGTTTGATCACATCATCGTAATTGTGCCCGGCCGGACCACCTTGCATTGGGCAGTAATGAGGCGCCAGATCAGGCTTATCCAGCTTCATTTGCGCCTGCCAGTCGGCCCAGATCTTGTCGATAAAGCAGTGATGCAGAAAAAACACCGGATCCTCGGGGGACGTCATTGCCAACATGTTGCCGCCGATCCACAGATGGACTCGGTTGTGCAACTGCGAGCCCGGTGTGCTGACTTGCGGGTCGCCCTTCTGGGTGATCCATCCTTCAAGTCGGTTCCTGAAGCCTCGGTTGAACGGGCTGGCGTTGTAATTAGGCTCGTCATACAAACCTTCATTCATTGCCATCTTCACGTCGTCAGCCGTAGGCAGCGAGGTGACCCATTGCGAGAATTGTCGCTTCAGGCCCGGGCCCGGCAGGTCGTCTTCAGGGTACGCAGGCACGGGCCAATTGCCGTAACGGTGTGCAAAGGGCCCATCTTGCACCCTGGACTCATCGGTAGTGTCACCGTCACCACCCATCAAGCTTTGCTCCCACACCGGTGAGTTCGTCGGGTCGGCCGCATCCAACGTCCAATCCCAGTAAGGTATCGTGATGCCAGGCGTAATCGATTGCAGGTCGGCCTCCAACTGCAACAACATCTCACGGTGCCACGGCAAAAAGGCCGGCCCCAAGTGAGCCCCGTTACGATAGTCGGGGTCTTGGGGTTCATCGGGATGAACCGTAGGCACCATCACTGCGTGGTGCCAATGCACATACTTGTCATATCCGCCATTGCGCTTGAGGGCCAACAGAGTATTGGTAAACGCTAGTCGTTCAGGCCCGCTCAGTGTTCGAATTTCCTTGCGTATATTCATTGCTAACCCACTCCATCCGAAAGCATGGAACCGCGCACGGGCTCCAGCCTTGAATCTAGTTGAGATCCAGCATCAGGAGCTACTGTCAGATCTGACAGGTTCGGCACAGTCTCTGACGAACGGTCTACACCGCGAACCAGGCCCGGGCTGCTACCATTCACGCCCTCTTTATCCGCTCAAGGCAACGTCATGATCATCTGCGGCATCGAAATCAAAGGCAGCGAAGCCATCATCGCCCTCGCCGCTCTGGACAACCAGGCACTGACCCACATCGCCCTGGCCACCAAGAAAATCGCCCTTGATGACGACGATGAAGCGGCCAACGTCAAAGCCTTCGCCGCCCAAGTAAAGGCCTTCGTGCAGGCGAACGCCATTACCCGTATCGCGATCAAGAAGCGCAGCAAAAAAGGCGAGTTTGCCGGCGGCCCGACGACGTTCAAGATTGAAGGGGTGTTTCAGTTGCTGGACGGGGTGGAGGTGACGCTGCTGTCGCCGCAGACCATCAATGCACAGAACAAGAAGCACACCTTTGATCTGCCCGCGACGCTGAACAAGTACCAGCATGAAGCCTACAAGGCGGCATGCTCGGCCCTGGTAAAGAAATAAGCCACACCCGCTCTCTTTAGGAGCCGGCCTTTTAGCGCGGTGCAGGGCTCTTGTGTTGCAGCCAGTCACCGAAGGTTTTGTCCTCCAGGGCATAGCCGCCTCGGCTCGACTTCCACACCAGTTCCTTGTCGCGCAGGGCATCGATGCAGGCCTGGATGGTCTGGGTACCCGGCACCACGTCGCTACCCATCTTTTCCAGCGCCTTGCTGACAGCCGTGAGGGTGCTATCGGTGAATGGCGCGAAGGGTTCGTTGTTTTGAGAACGCTCCACCATCACCTCCAGCACGGCGCGCTGAGGGATGGTCAGGGCGTTCCAGGCGCTTTCGAACTCGGTCCATACACCCGCGCGCAGCAGTTCTGCACGACTGTGCAGCAGTTGGCCCAGATTGCTCGCCTCGCCCAGTTCCAATGCGACTTCACCGATGATCGTGCGCAACATCTCGGGACGCCGACCTACCCGCTCAAACGCCTCATCAATATCAGCCGCGTTGAATTGGTTGTTCTTGGCCAGGTGCGCGTTGAGGTGCACGGTGTAGGCCTGGGTGAACTCTTTGCCCAGCAGCGGAAACGGCGTGATGCTGGAACCGAAGAATGGCTGGCTTTTACCCAATACCAAATGGGCGAGTTTGTCGCGATTGGATCCGGTAAACACCAGGCGCAAACCGCTGCCCTCCTCGTCACGGCCTTGGTTGAGCTGATCCCGGGCAGCCTTCAACGCGAACATCGCATTGATACCTGATTTGGTGGTTAATGCGTGCTGTGCTTCGTCAATCACCAGCACAACGGGTTTTCCTGCAGCCCTATGGAGCAATTCCAACGCTTGGGTCAGCGTCGCACCGACAGGCAATTGTGGCTTGGTAAAGTCCCAGGAAAGCGTACGCAGAAAGCTTAGTTTCTCGATGCCAATGTTCTTTGCCAGTTTGCGAATGCCCTTTTCAAACGGCACCAACGCCCCCGCAATGGCACTCGCGATCAGCTCGGCGGGGTCTTTTTCCTTGTTGGCCCACAGGTCGACATACACCGCCAGCCAGCCCCGGAGCTGACATTCCGGAATCAGGTCTTCGCGCAGAAAAGTGCTTTTTCCCGTGCGTCGGGGCGCCGCGAGAAACAGGCCAGAGGTGAAATCCTGAATACCTGCCCCCACCAGGCCATCGGCAATACTGCTTGCCAGGGTGGGGCGGCGAAACACAAAGCCGCTGTGCGTGGACATGGTTTTATACTCAATTATGGAAAGGACTATAAATTATAGCGAAGAGTATAATTGACTATAATTGTCCGTCAAACCACCTCCCGTCGCCGATCCTCCCTAGGACACTTGGCAAACCTGGCGCGATAGCTGCGGGTGAAATAGGACGGCGACTCAAACCCACACGCAATGCTCACTTCCAGCACACTCATGTCGCTCTGGCGCAGCAGTTTCCGGGCTTTCTCCAGGCGCAGGCCGAGATAGAAGTTGCTCGGGGTGTCGTTCAGATGCAGACGAAACAGGCGCTCCAATTGACGCCGGGTGACCTTGATCGCGTTGGCCAGGGCCAGGGTGCTCAAGGGCGGTTCGGTGTGTTGCTCCATTTCGCCGATCACGTGCACCAGTTTCTTGTTGTTGATGCCGTAGCGCGTGGCGATCTGCATGCGCTGGTGGTCTTTGCGTGGGCGTATACGGCCGAGCACGAATTGCTCCGAGACCTGGACCGCCAGTTCCGAGCCGTGGGCCTGGGCGATCAGATCGAGCATCAAGTCGATGGACGCGGTGCCGCCGGCGCAGGTAATGCGGCGACGGTCGATCTCGAACAGTTCCTGAGTCACGCTCAACTGCGGATAGGCTTCCTTGAAGGCGTCGATGGCTTCCCAGTGCAGGGTCAGGCGGTGGCCATCGAGCAGCCCCGCTTCGGCCAGCACACAGGCGCCGGTGTCGATGGCGCCCAAGGTCACGCCGTCGTGATCGAGGCGACGCAGCCAATGCTCCAGCGCCGGGGTGGAGCATTGCAAAGGCTCGAAACCGGCCACCACTAATAATGTGGCGCCTTTTTCCAGCGGCTCCAGCGCGGCGTCGGCGTTGACCGACATACCGTTGCTCGCCAGCACCGCACCGCCATCTGCACTCAATATGTGCCAGCGGTACAACTCGCCACGAAAGCGGTTGGCGACCCGTAACGGTTCCAAGGCCGAGATAAAACCGATGGCCGAAAAACCCGGCATCAGCAAGAAGTAGAAATCCTGGGACATGGTGGCGCTCTCGTGGGGCGGGCAGCGTGGCACTGTGATACTCCCGTTCATGCACGGATTCAAGGGGACAGGTCGCTGCAGTGCAAGAGCCGGTCGCCGTCGTGCGCTTTGTGGTTCGCCAAGCTGCGTAACGTGGCGTCACGGTGCACAAAGACACCGGCCCCCACAATAACGACCTGCCGAGGGACCCACCATGAACCGACTGATCCGCCGTTGCGTACTTGCACTCAGCGCCAGCGCCGTTTTGAGCACTAACGCCATGGCAGCGGATGCCGCTTCATGCCAGAACGTACGCATGGGCGTGGTGAACTGGACCGACGTGATCGCCACCAGCGCCATGACTCAAGTGCTGCTCGACGGCCTCGGCTACAAGACCAAACAGACCAGCGCCTCCCAGCAAATCATCTTCGCCGGTATCCGCGACCAACGCCTGGACCTGTTCCTGGGCTACTGGAACCCGCTGATGACCCAGACCATCACGCCGTTTGTCGAGGCCGGGCAGGTCAAGGTCCTGGATAAACCCAGCCTGGAAGACGCGCGCGCCACCCTGGCGGTGCCGACTTATCTGGCGGACAAGGGCCTGAAGACCTTCGCTGACATCGCCAGGTTCCAGAAAGAGCTGGGTGGCAAGATCTACGGCATCGAGCCTGGCTCGGGTGCCAATACCCAGATCAAGGCGATGATTGCCAAGAACCAGTTTGGCCTGGGCAAGTTCCAACTGGTGGAGTCCAGCGAAGCCGGCATGTTGGCCGCCGTGGACCGCGCCGTGCGCCGCAAGGAAGCCGTGGTGTTCTTTGGTTGGGCGCCGCACCCGATGAACGTGAATGTGGCGATGACCTACCTCACCGGCAGCGAAGACGCCCTGGGGCCGAACGAAGGCCGGGCCAGCGTATGGACCGTCACGTCGCCAACCTACGCCGAGCAGTGCCCCAACGTGCACACGCTGCTGACCAACCTGACGTTCACCGCCGCCGACGAGAGCCGCATGATGCAGCCGCTGCTCGATCACAAGGATGCCCTGGAATCCGCCAGGCAGTGGCTCAAGGATCACCCTCAAGACCAGCAGCGCTGGCTGGAGGGCGTGACCACGTTCGATGGCAAACCCGCGGCCGCCAACCTGAAACTCACCAGCAAATAACCTTCTCCGAATCACCGTTTCGCGGCCACTTGCGACCGCGAACGGCACCACCACGCCTGTAAGGAACCGCCTCATGAACCACGACGTCATCATCACCTGCGCACTCACCGGTGCTGGCGACACGACCGCCAGAAGCCCGCACGTGCCGGTCACCCCCAAACAAATTGCCGCCGCCGCAGTAGAAGCCGCCAAGGCCGGCGCCACCGTGGTGCACTGCCATGTGCGCGACCCGCACACCGGCAAATTCAGCCGCGATGTAGCCCTGTACCGTGAAGTGATGGAACGCATCCGCGAGGCCGACATCGACATCATCGTCAACCTCACCGCCGGCATGGGCGGCGATCTGGAAATCGGTGGCGGCGAGAACCCGATGGACTTCGGCCCCAACACTGACCTGGTCGGCCCACTGACCCGCCTGGCGCATGTGGAGGAGCTGCTGCCGGAGATCTGCACCCTGGACTGCGGCACCCTCAACTTCGGCGACGGCGACACCATTTACGTATCCACCCCGGCGCAACTGCGGGCCGGCGCAAAGCGTATCCAGGCCCTGGGCGTAAAGGCCGAGCTGGAAATTTTCGACACCGGCCACCTGTGGTTCGCCAAGCAGATGATCAAGGAAGGGCTGCTCGATAACCCGCTGTTCCAACTGTGCCTGGGCATTCCCTGGGGCGCGCCGGCCGACACCACCACCATGAAAGCCATGGTCGACAACCTGCCCGCCGACGCGGTGTGGGCAGGGTTCGGGATTGGTCGCATGCAAATGCCGATGGCCGCGCAAGCGGTGCTGCTGGGCGGCAATGTACGGGTGGGCCTGGAAGACAACCTGTGGCTGGACAAAGGCGTGCTCGCCACCAACGGCCAGTTGGTGGAACGCGCCCGTGAAATCCTCAGCCGGCTGGGTGCGCGGGTCATGACCCCGGCCGAGGGCCGAATCAAGATGGGCCTGACCAAACGCGGTTAAAAATGTGGGAGGGGATCCCCGAACTCTTTAGGAATGTGCCAATGAGCTTTATCACTGACATCAAAACCTTCGCTGCCTTGGGCAGCGGTGTTATCGGCAGCGGTTGGGTATCCCGTGCCCTCGCCCACGGCCTGGATGTGGTCGCCTGGGACCCTGCCCCCGGTGCCGAAGCAGCCTTGCGCAAACGCGTCGCCAATGCTTGGGGTGCGCTGGAAAAACAAGGCCTGGCACCGGGTGCCTCCCAGGATCGGCTGCGCTTTGTCAGCACCATCGAGGAGTGCGTCAAGGACGCCGACTTCATTCAGGAAAGCGCCCCGGAACGCCTGGAGCTCAAGCTGCAGTTACACAGCCAGATCAGCGCGGCGGCCAAGCCAAATGCGTTGATCGGTTCGAGCACGTCCGGGCTGTTGCCAAGCGAATTCTATGAAGGTTCGACCCACCCGGAACGCTGCGTGGTCGGCCACCCGTTCAACCCGGTTTACCTGCTGCCCTTGGTGGAGGTGGTGGGCGGCAAGCGCACTGCGCCTGAAGCGATCCAGGCGGCCATCAAGGTGTATGAATCCCTCGGAATGCGCCCGCTGCATGTGCGCAAGGAAGTGCCCGGTTTTATTGCCGACCGGCTGCTCGAAGCGTTGTGGCGCGAGGCGCTGCACCTGGTCAATGACGGCGTGGCCACCACCGGCGAAATCGATGACGCGATTCGCTTTGGCGCCGGCTTGCGCTGGTCGTTCATGGGTACCTTCCTCACCTACACCCTGGCAGGCGGTGATGCCGGTATGCGGCACTTCATGGCGCAATTCGGCCCGGCGTTGCAGTTACCATGGACCTACCTGCCAGCACCGGAGCTGACCGACAAGCTGATTGACGACGTCGTCGATGGCACTAGCGATCAGTTAGGCCAACACAGCATTTCGGCGCTGGAGCGCTATCGTGATGATTGCCTGTTGGCAGTGCTTGAGGCGGTGAAAACCACCAAGGCCCGGCACGGCATGACCTTCGCCGAATAAAGGGAACCGATAATGCCCGCATTGACCACCTATACCACCCGAGTCCTTCCCGACTGGGTGGACTACAACGGCCACCTGCGCGACGCGTTCTACCTGCTGATCTTCAGCTACGCCACCGACGCGCTGATGGACACCCTGGGCCTGGACAGCGACAACCGTGAAGCCAGCGGCCACTCATTGTTCACCCTGGAGCTGCATCTGAACTACCTGCACGAAGTGAAACTGGGCGCCGAGGTTGAAGTGCACACCCAACTGATCGCCCATGACGCCAAGCGCCTGCACCTGTATCACAGCCTGCACCGGGTGGGCGATGACAAGGAACTAGCCGGTAATGAACAGATGCTGCTGCACGTCGATCTGGCGGGGCCGCAGGCTACGCCGTTCACCGAGGCCACGCTGCAACGGCTCGCCGCGATCAGCGCTGCACAGGCCGAGCTGCCAAGGCCCGCCCTGCTTGGCCGTGTCATCGGTTTACCGGCAAAAAAAGCCCCGGGCCAGCCGTGACTGGATCGGGGCAGAGGGGCCTTGTGTGAGCTGTGCATCTGGAGGGTGACCAAACCGTCAAGCTGCGTGCCTGGGATCAGTGTGCCTATTAACCGTATTGCCAAGTGACCCGAAAACGACCTGTTCATAGCCATCCAAGCCATTGCTCGATTCTGCTCTTGCCCACCCAGCGGGGGCCAACCAGAATCCAGGTCAATCCCTGTTCCCTACACCAGGATAAACGTCATGATGCACGCGGATTTGATTGACCAGGATGACCTGCTGAGCCAACTGCGCTCGCTGGGTTTTGAAGTATCCAGCGGAACCACCGCCGAGCAGGCGTGTGAATGTGCGGTGCGCGGTTTGAGCGAGGCGCGGGCCAAGGCGCTCAAGGGCATGGTTGAAAAGATGTACAGCGGCAGTGCGACGATTTTGCCGGCGGTACGCCAGGCGATCGACAAGCAGTTGTTGCCGGCGCTGATGCAATTCAAACAGAACTCCGGCGCCTGAAAATACCGCTATCGCAGGCAAGCCAGCTCCCACAGGAGAACGCATTCCAAGGTGGGAGCTGGCTTGCCTGCGATGCAGACGACTCGGTTTAGAGCCTTACACTGGCAAACGTCGACTCGTTCCTGGCCTGGCTCAACGCCGACATCGGCCCCGACAACGGTGACAACACCAGTGCCTGCGGAATCGGCATCATCGCCACTTGCTGGGTAGTGTTGGAGCCGACACGTTCATCGCGTGGCGGTATGCCGAAGTATTCGCGGTAGCACTTGGAGAAGTGCGGCGTGGACACGAACCCGCACACCGACGCCACTTCGATGATCGACATCGGTGTTTGCTTGAGCAACTGCCGCGCACGGATCAGGCGCAGCTTGAGGTAATAACGCGACGGCGAGCAGTGCAGGTATTTCTGGAACAGCCGCTCCAACTGGCGGCGCGACACGGCGACATACACCGCCAGTTCATCCAGGTCGATCGGCTCTTCCAGGTTGGCTTCCATGAGCGCGACGATTTCCTGCAGCTTCGGCTGGTTGGTGCCGAGCATGTGCTTGAGCGGCACGCGCTGGTGATCCTGTTCGTTGCGGATGCGTTCGTAGACGAACATCTCGGAGATGGCAGCCGACAATTCACGGCCGTGGTCGCGGCTGATCAGGTGCAGCATCATGTCCAACGGCGCAGTGCCGCCGGAGCTGGTGAAGCGGTTGCGGTCGAGCGTGAACAGACGCGTGCTCATCGCGACGCGCGGGAAGGCTTCCTGCATCGACGCCAGGCATTCCCAATGCACGCTGCAATCAAAACCGTCGAGCAAACCCGCGCAAGCCAGGGCCCAGCTGCCGGTACACACGGCACCCAGGCGACGGGATTGACGCGCCTGGCTTTGCAGCCACGACACATGCTCACGGGTGACCGTGCGCTGGATACCCACGCCGCCACAGACGATGACCGTGTCCAGCGCCGGCGCTTTGTGCATGGAGGCGTCCGGGGTGATTTGCAGGCCGTCGCTGGCCCATACCTGGTTGCCGTCCACGCTCAGGGTTGTCCAGCGGTACAGCTCGCGGCCGGACAACTGGTTGGCCATGCGCAGGGGTTCCACGGCCGACGCCAGTGAAATCAGCGTGAAATTGTCCAGCAGCAAAAAGCCGATGGATTGAGGCGCACGGTTCTGGGGTTGGGCCCCGGAGTTGAACGACGTCATCGCGGTATCTCCTCACACAAAGCGGGTGATGGCCTCAGGCGAGGCTCTTGTTATTGCGCTCATCCCCTGCGAGGGGAGAGAGGCTTTGAATTGACAGAGCAAATGCCATGCCGAAAATTGAATGGCTATTCAATAACTCCTGAAAACGACCTATTGATGCGTCTATATAAGCCCGCGCGTGGGGTGCGGGATATGACGTGAGAAGGGTGCTACTCAAAGCGTGTGAGCAAATCGGTAGCACTTGTGGGAAGGCGCTTTGCGGGCGTAGGACATGTCTGTCACCCAAAGCACAATGCGCAGGTGACGAGAGGGAAATCGTTTGGTAGCTACTTATCTGTTTGCGACGCGCTAAAAGGTGGCGTTTTTTGATCTGGTGTTCACTTTATGAGCAATTGTGTCTGCACTATTGCTATCGGGGGCAAGCCCCCTCCCACATTTTGAAGGTGTTCACAAATCAAGTGTGGGAGGGGGCAAGCCCCGATGCAGGCGACTGGGTCTCAGCACTCAACCGCACTCACCGCCAACCCACCGCGTGATGTCTCTTTGTACTTGTCATGCATATCGGCCCCGGTATCACGCATGGTGCGGATCACCCGGTCCAGGGAGATAAAGTGCTGGCCGTCGCCGCGCAGGGCCATTTGCGCCGCGTTGATGGCCTTCACCGCCGCAATCGCATTGCGCTCGATACACGGCACCTGTACCAGGCCGCCGACCGGGTCGCAGGTCAGGCCGAGGTTATGTTCCAGGCCGATTTCAGCGGCGTTGCACACCTGCTCCGGCGTGGCACCTAGAATCTCCGCCAAGCCAGCTGCGGCCATCGCGCAAGCCGAGCCTACTTCACCCTGACAGCCGACTTCAGCACCGGAGATCGAAGCGTTCTTCTTACACAAGATACCTACCGCCGCCGCGCCGAGCATATAGTCGACCACGTTGGCTTCGGTGACCTCCTCACTGAACTTCATGAAGTAGTGCAGCACTGCCGGGATGATCCCCGCCGCGCCATTGGTGGGCGCCGTCACCATGCGCCCACCGGCGGCGTTTTCTTCGTTGACCGCAAGGGCGAACAGGTTGACCCACTCCATGGCGCTCAAGGTCGAGCCGATCACATTGGGTTTGCCCAGCTCTTGCAAACTGCGATGCAACTTGGCGGCGCGACGGCGCACATTGAGACCGCCAGGCAGGATGCCTTCGTGCTTGAGGCCCTGCTCCACGCAATCCTGCATGGCGCGCCAGAGTTTCATCAGGCCGCTGCGGATTTCTTCTTCGCAGCGCCAAGTCTTTTCGTTCGCCAGCATCAGTTCGGCGACGCGCAGGTTGTGGGTCTTGCACAACTGCAACAGCTCCACCGCACTGGAAAAATCGTAAGGCAATTCGGTGCGATCCATATCGGCCACGCCGCTTTGGGCCTGGGCCTCATCCACCACAAAGCCACCGCCGACCGAATAGTAGGTATCGCGATGCAGTTCGCCGTCATCGCCCCATACCACCAGGGTCATGGCGTTGGGGTGGAACGGCAGGTTCTCGTCGAGCAAGCGCATGTCCCGCGCCCACACAAATGGCACCGGCAAGCGGCTGTCCAGCAACAGGGTGTCGGTTTCACGCAAGGTTTGAATGCGTACGCCGATTTGCGAGGGGTCGATTGCGTCCGGCCACTCGCCCATCAGGCCCATGATGGTTGCGGTGTCACTGCCATGGCCGATGCCAGTGGCAGACAACGAGCCGTACAGTTGCACTTCGACACGCCGAACCCGTTCCAACAGTTCACGCTCACGCAACGCCTGCACGAACAACGCCGCGGCGCGCATGGGGCCCACGGTGTGAGAACTCGAAGGCCCGATGCCGATCTTGAACAGGTCGAAAACGCTGATAGCCATTAACGTGTAACTCCTCGATAAGCGCGGGCCGGGCTTGAACGAGGTGCTACGCTCAGATCGCCCAGATGGCGGCATCATCAAGCTTTTGTTGCTCGCCACGGCGTCTCACACCGACGCATCCATGCTCACCAGCGTCGCTCGCGTGCGAACGCCTGTTTTGGCCGTTTTTTGCGGTGCAGATGGGTAAAAACAGCAGTTTTACCTTGGGAAAAAGCTGTAAGCGACGTCATCGGTACTGGATGCGACCCTCCCTGTACTGGATACGACGCCCCCTGTAGGCGTCAGATTTTCACTGGTACATGATCAGTCTCGACTCGTTTGCAAGGCACCGCGCCAGAGCTGTTCTCGCACGCTCCAACCGCAACACTTATAAAGCGCGGCGAATGCCGCCAGAAAAGACACAGGAGTCTACCCCGATGAAAGGTTCACCCTCGTTGTTGTTGGCCGCCATGCTGAGTCTGCCCGTCATGGCACACGCCGCAGAACCGGAACAGTGCAAGACCGTCAACTTCTCCGATGTCGGCTGGACCGACATCACCGTCACCACCGCGACCACCAGCGAAATCCTCAAGGGCCTGGGCTACAAACCGCGCACCACGATGATTTCGGTACCGGTGACCTACAAGTCCCTGGCCGACGGCAAGAACATGGACATCTTCCTCGGCAACTGGATGCCGACCATGGAAAACGACATCAAGCAGTACCGTGATGCCGGCACCGTGGAAACCGTGCGCGCCAACCTGGAAAACGCCAAGTACACCCTGGCAGTCCCACAGGCGCTGTACGACAAGGGCCTGAAAGACTTCGCCGATATCGCCAAATTCAAGGATGAGCTGGGCGGCAAGATCTACGGCATCGAGCCGGGCAACGACGGCAACCGCACTATCCAGACACTGATCGACAAAGACGCCTTCGGCCTCAAGACCGCCGGCTTCAAGGTGGTCGAGTCCAGCGAAGCCGGGATGCTCTCCCAGGTTGAACGCGCCTCCAAGCGCAACCAGGCCATTGTGTTCCTCGGCTGGGAACCGCACCCGATGAACACCCGCTTCAAGATGAAGTACCTGACCGGCGGCGACGATTCGTTCGGCCCCAACTACGGCCAGGCCACCATCTACACCAACACCCGCAAGGGCTACACCCAGGAATGCAGCAACGTCGGCCAGTTGCTGAAAAACCTGGTGTTCACGCTGGACATGGAAAGCACCCTGATGGGTAACGTCCTGGACGACAAGATGAAGGCCGACGCCGCCGCCAAGGCCTGGCTGCAGAAGAACCCGCAAGTGCTCGACACCTGGCTCGCCGGTGTCACCACCGTCGATGGCAAACCAGGGCTCGATGCCGTCAAAGCTTACCTCGCCAAATAGCACCCGCTGACCCCGGGCCGGTGCGCTGGCCCGGGATGTTTTCCCCTTCGCATGTGGACATTCACTACCATGCTGACTGAACAGAAAATCCCTCTAGGCCAGTACATCGCTGCCTTCGTCGACTGGTTGACCCAACACGGTGCCAACTATTTCGACGCAATCGCATCGACACTGGAAACGATGATCCACGGCGTGACGTTTGCGCTGACCTGGTTCAATCCGCTGGCATTGATCGGTCTGATTGCGCTGCTGGCTCACTTTATTCAACGCAAATGGGGCCTGACGGTGTTTGTCATTGCCTCCTTCCTGCTGATCCTCAACCTGGGGTACTGGCAGGAAACCATGGAAACCCTCGCGCAGGTGCTGTTCGCCACCCTGGTCTGCGTGGTCATCGGCGTGCCGCTGGGTATTGTTGCCGCGCACAAGCCGATGTTCTACACCATGATGCGGCCGGTGCTCGATCTGATGCAGACCGTACCGACCTTCGTCTACCTCATCCCTACCCTGACCCTCTTCGGGCTGGGTGTGGTGCCCGGGCTGATTTCCACGGTGGTGTTCGCGATTGCCGCGCCGATCCGCCTGACCTACCTGGGTATCCGCGATGTGCCGCAAGAGCTGATGGACGCCGGTAAAGCCTTTGGCTGCTCGCGCCGCCAGTTACTCTCGCGCATCGAGTTGCCCCACGCCATGCCGAGCATCGCCGCCGGCATTACCCAATGCATCATGCTGTCGTTGTCGATGGTGGTGATCGCCGCCCTGGTGGGTGCCGACGGCCTCGGCAAGCCGGTGGTCAACGCACTGAACACCGCTGACATCGCCCTGGGCTTTGAAGCGGGGCTGGCGATCGTCTTGCTGGCCATCATGCTCGACCGTATCTGCAAACAACCCGACGCTAAAGTAGGGGGTGATGCATGAGCATTATCCGATTCGACAATGTCGACGTGATCTTTTCCAAAGACCCACGCGAAGCGCTCAAGCTGCTGGACCAGGGCATGAGCCGTAACGAAATCCTGAAGAAGACCGGGCAGATTGTCGGCGTTGAAAAGGCCAGCCTGGATATCGAGAAAGGCGAGATCTGTGTGCTGATGGGCTTGTCGGGTTCCGGCAAGTCGAGCCTGCTGCGCTGCATCAACGGCCTCAACACCGTCAGCCGTGGCCAACTGTTTGTAGAGCATGAAGGTCGCCAGATCGACATCGCCTCCTGCACCCCCGCCGAGTTGAAAATGATGCGCACCAAACGCATCGCCATGGTGTTTCAGAAGTTCGCCCTGATGCCTTGGCTGACGGTGCGCGAGAACATCAGCTTCGGCCTGGAAATGCAGGGCCGTCCGGAGAAGGAACGGCGCACGCTGGTGGATGAAAAGCTTGAACTGGTGGGCCTGAGCCAATGGCGCAACAAGAAGCCCGACGAGCTGTCCGGCGGTATGCAGCAACGCGTCGGCCTGGCCCGCGCCCTGGCGATGGACGCCGATATCCTGCTGATGGACGAACCCTTCTCGGCCCTCGACCCGCTGATTCGCCAAGGTTTGCAGGATGAGCTGCTGGAGCTGCAACGCAAGTTGAGCAAGACCATCGTGTTCGTCAGCCACGACCTGGATGAAGCGCTGAAACTGGGCAGCCGTATCGCGATCATGAAAGACGGCAAGATCATCCAGTACAGCGTGCCGGAAGAGATCGTGCTGAACCCGGCGGACGACTATGTGCGCACCTTCGTCGCCCACACCAACCCACTGAACGTGCTGTGCGGACGCAGCCTGATGCGCACGCTGGACAACTGCAAGCGCGTGAACGGTTCGGTGTGCCTTGATCCGGGTGGTGACTCGTGGCTGGACCTGGCCGAAGGCAACACCATCCAGGGCGCACGCCAGAATGGCGTGGCGATGAACCTGCAGAATTGGGCGCCAGGGCAAGCGGTGGAAGGTCTGGGCCGGGTGCCGACGCTGGTGGACTCCAACATCGGTATGCGCGATGCGTTGCAGATTCGCTACCAGACGGGGAACAAACTGGTGCTGCATGACAACAACAAGGTGGTGGGGATCTTGGGTGACAGTGAGCTCTACCATGCCCTCTTAGGCAAGAACCTGGGCTAGCAAACACTGCAAAGCAAAATGTGGGAGGGGGCTTGCCCCCGATGCAGTGTGTCAGTAAGTACATCTGTTACTGATACACCGCCATCGGGAGCAAGCCCCCTCCCACATTCAAAGCACCACCAGGCTTCGACTATCAGCTATAGACACGGCCAAGGAGCTGCCGATGGCTTTCAAACTGATCGAGCACATCCCGGGTGATCTGTTCCTGGGTGAAGCCCATCAGGTCGTATTCCTGAGGCCCGTTGTGCAGGTACACCTCGGCACGGTAATAACGGGTGCGCTCTTCTTCAGGCAAGTCAGCCGGCGCCGACGAGTAAGCATCCAGGCTCACTTCGTAGACAAACGGGTTGCCCTCTTCCATCTCGATACGCACACCAATGCAGCGCTTGGATTTGCCCAGCAGTGTCTGCACTTCCAAACCTTGCTCACGCAGCGCAACCGCCGCTTCTTCCAGCGCCGGCGTTACGTGCTTGTCCATAAAGCGTTGCACGGTGGCCTGGCTCGGTTGCAGGTCCAGCGCCGTCAAGCGCTCGCTGAACCCACGACGCCCGCGTTCAGCCAGTTGCGCCTGCTCCTGTTCGATGGCCACGTCCTGGCGCATCGCCTTGTGCAAACCGAACATAAAGAAGATCAGCACCACCGAGAACGGCAGCCCTGCCAGCACTACCATGGTTTGCATGGCTTCGAAGTTGCCGGCAAACAACAGGCCGATCGTCACCAGCGTAATGACCGCCGACCAGAAGATCCGCAACCAGTGCGGCGCATCTTCGTCCACATTGCCGCCTTTGCAGGACAGGTTGGCCATCATCACCGCGCCGGAATCCGCCGGGGTCAGGAACAACACAAAGCCCACGAAGATCGATACGCCGATGACAATTTTCGATGCCGGGTAATGCTCAAGCAGTTGGTAGATGGCCATCGACGGCTGCTCCAGAGCCGTCTTGCCCAACTCCACCGCCCCGTGGTTCAACACCAGGTCCAGGGCCGAGTTACCGAAGATCGACAGCCACGCCAAGGTAAAGCCCAGCGGGATCAGCAACACGCCAGCTACCAGCTCACGCACGGTACGACCGCGGGAAATACGTGCGATGAACATGCCCACAAATGGCGCCCAGGAAATCCACCAGGCCCAGTAGAACAGGGTCCACAGGCCCATCCAGCGCTCGGTCTTGGCAGCGTCGCCTTCGTACACATACAGGTCGAAGGTTTTCAGAATGATGCCGTTGAGGTAATCGCCGGTGTTCTGCACCAGGCCGTTGAGCAGGTGCAGGGTCGGGCCGAACAGCAGCACAAAAATCAGCAAGCCGCTGAACAGCACGATGTTGAGGTTGGACAGGCGGCGAATGCCGTTCTCCACGCCCGATACAGCAGCGATGGTCGCTACGGTGCTCATCACGATGATCACGATCAGCAAGTTAGTGTTGCTGTGCTCCATGCCGAACAGGTTTTCCAGCCCCGACGACACCTGCATCGAGCCGATACCCAGGTTGGTCACCAGCCCCAGCAAGGTGACGAACATGCCGAAACCGTCTACCGCATGGCCGGCCGCGCCCTTCACCCAACGCTCGCCCACCAATGGGTACAGCGCCGAACGCAAGGCCAGCGGCTGGTTATGGCGGTAGGCAAAGTACGCCACGGCCAAACCGACCAGGGCATAGATCGCCCAGCCGTGCAGGCCCCAGTGCAGAAAGGTCAGTTGCAGCGCCTGGCGTGCCGCGCCATTGCTGGCCGCTGCGCCTTCGGGCGGGTTGAAGTAGTGGTCCAGCGGCTCGGACGCACCGAAATACAACAGCGAAATGCCGATGCCCGACGAGAACAACATGCCGGCCCAGGCGCCGTAGCTGAAGTCCGGGGTGTCGTCCTTACTACCCAGTTTCAATTTCCCGTAGGACGAAAACGCCAGGCCGACCACAAACACCAGGTAGGCGGCGATGACCACCATGTAGTACCAGCCGAAGCTTTTCGACAGCCACGCCTGGGCTACGCCGAGCAGGCGCCCGGCCTCCTGCGGGGCGATGATCAGAATGGCGGTCAATATCAGAATCAGCGCGGTGGAGGTGTAGAACACCCAACCGTTGACCCGGACCTTTTCCGGCGGGGTCTTTATAAGAGAGGCAGAACTCATGGCGCAGATGCTCCAGGCAGTGCGAGAGAGAAACACAAGGCAACGGTTATCCCGGAACATCGATTTTTCGGCAGTCGACGGACGGGTGTTATAAAGACACCCCGAAAATTCTTGAGCCCGCCGAAGCGGTGATCAGGCTCTGAAGTGGCCTGTTTCAAGGGTTTTTGCAGGTGTCAGAGGTTGCAGCTCGCAGGTAGGAAATATCTGTAGGCAGCGACCATTTGTCGCAGATCTTATTCTTTGTTGATTGAACGTTCAATCAAAACAAAATAGACTGGCCCTCAAGCCGACGGACGTGGATCGCCCATCGGCAGGCCTAAGGAGAGGTGCTACATGCCCAAGGTCGGTATGCAACCCATACGCCGCCAGCAGTTGATCGAAGCCACCTTGACGGCCATCGATCAGGTCGGAATGGGAGATGCCAGCATTGCGCTGATTGCGCGGCTGGCCGGCGTCTCGAACGGCATCATCAGTCACTACTTTCAGGACAAGAACGGCCTGATCGCAGCGACCATGCGCTACCTGATGAATGCGTTGATCGAGAACGTCCACGAACGCAGGCGTGCCTTGAAGGAAGACAGCCCACGGGCACACCTTCAGGTGATCATCGAAGGCAACTTCGACGCCAGCCAGGTCAATGGCCCGGCAATGAAAACCTGGCTGGCCTTCTGGGCCACCAGCATGCACCACCCGTCATTACACAGGTTGCAGCGGATCAACGATCACCGTCTGTATTCCAACCTGTGTTGCCAGTTCCGCCGTGCGATGCCGTTACCCGAGGCACGCAGCGCAGCCCGCGGCCTGGCGGCTTTGATCGACGGTTTGTGGTTGCGCGGCGCCCTGTCGGGAGACGCTTTCGACACGGAGCAAGCGCAACGGATCGCTTACGAATACATGGATTTCCAATTGGCCAAGCAGGTGAGTTAGAGCACTTATAAACGCTCAACCCCTGAACGTCCGCCGCTCAGTGTTGCCACAACTCCATGGCCCACTGTACGGCGGGTAACGCCAACCACTTATGCACTTGCGAGGACTTTATGGCCCGTTTCGACCTGCAAAAACTCTACATTGACGGCGGCTACAGCGACGCTGGCAGCGATGCCACCTTCGAAGCCATCAACCCGGCTAACGGTGAAGTTCTCGCCCAAGTGCAACGCGCCACGAAAGAAGACGTCGAGCGTGCCGTGGTCAGCGCTGAAAAGGGCCAGAAAATCTGGGCTGCCATGACCGCCATGGAGCGTTCGCGCATCCTGCGTCGTGCTGTCGACATCCTGCGCGAGCGCAACGATGAACTGGCCGCCCTGGAAACACTGGACACCGGTAAAGCCTTCTCCGAAACCAAGTACGTCGACATCGTCACCGGCGCCGACGTGCTGGAATACTACGCAGGCCTGGTGCCAGCCATCGAAGGCGAGCAGATCCCGCTGCGCGACACCTCCTTCGTCTACACTCGCCGCGAGCCGCTGGGTGTAGTCGCCGGTATCGGCGCGTGGAACTACCCGATCCAGATCGCCCTGTGGAAATCCGCCCCGGCCCTGGCCGCAGGCAACGCGATGATCTTCAAGCCAAGCGAAGTCACCTCGCTGACCACCCTGAAACTGGCCGAGATCTACACCGAAGCCGGCGTTCCGGCTGGCGTGTTCAACGTACTGACCGGCAGCGGCCGTGAAGTCGGCACCTGGTTGACCGAGCACCCGCGCATCGAGAAAGTCTCGTTCACCGGCGGCACCGACACCGGCAAGAAAGTCATGGCCAGCGCCTCGAGCTCGTCGCTCAAGGAAGTGACCATGGAACTGGGCGGCAAGTCGCCACTGATCGTGTTCGAAGACGCCGACCTGGATCGCGCCGCCGACATCGCGATGATGGCCAACTTCTACAGCTCCGGCCAGGTCTGCACCAACGGCACTCGTGTGTTCGTGCCCAAGCATCTGCAAGCTGCGTTTGAAGCCAAGATTGTCGAGCGCGTTGCGCGCATCCGTGTCGGCGACCCGCAGGACGACAACACCAACTTCGGCCCGCTCGTCAGCTTCGCCCACATGGAAAGCGTGCTGGGCTACATCGCCAAAGGTAAGGAAGAAGGCGCCCGCCTGCTGTGCGGCGGCGATCGCCTGACCGACGGCGACTTCGCCAAAGGCGCCTTCGTGGCCCCGACCGTGTTCACCGACTGCACCGATGACATGACCATCGTGCGTGAAGAAATCTTCGGCCCAGTGATGAGCATCCTCACCTACGAGACCGAAGAAGAAGTGATCCGTCGCGCCAACGACACCGACTTCGGTCTGGCTGCCGGCCTGGTGACCAAGGACCTGAACCGCGCCCACCGCGTGATTCATCAACTGGAAGCGGGTATCTGCTGGATCAACGCCTGGGGCGAGTCCGACGCCAAGATGCCGGTCGGTGGCTACAAGCAATCCGGTGTGGGCCGTGAGAACGGGATCAGCTCGCTGAACAACTTCACCCGCATCAAATCGGTACAGGTTGAGTTGGGCGATTACGCCTCGGTGTTCTAACACCCGAGCCTTGTATTGCCTGTAAGGCCGCCATCGGGGGCAAGCCCCCTCCCACCTTTGACTGTGTGAACCCGATCAAATGTGGGAGGGGGCTTGCTCCCGATGAGGCCCGACCTGACTAGACTTCAAAGAGGGTGCATCCAATGTCCCAAGAATACGATTACATCATTGTGGGTGCCGGCTCCGCCGGTAACACCCTGGCGACCCGTCTGACCGAAGACGAAGGCGTCACCGTCCTGCTGCTGGAGGCCGGTGGCCCGGACTACCGCCTCGACTTCCGTACCCAGATGCCCGCCGCCCTGGCTTTCCCGCTGCAAGGCCGCCGCTACAACTGGGCCTACGAAACCGATCCTGAGCCTCACATGGACGGCCGCCGGATGGAATGCGGGCGCGGCAAGGGCCTGGGTGGTTCTTCGCTGATCAACGGCATGTGCTATATCCGTGGCAATGCCATGGACTATGACAACTGGTCGAAGCTGCCCGGTCTGGAAGACTGGACGTACCTCGATTGCCTGCCGTATTTCCGCAAGGCAGAAACCCGCGATATTGGCCCGAACGACTACCACGGTGGCGAAGGCCCGGTCAGCGTGACTACGCCGAAAGCGGGCAACAACCCGTTGTTCCACGCCATGGTCGAAGCCGGCGTACAAGCCGGTTACCCGCGGACCGAAGACTTGAACGGTTACCAGCAAGAAGGCTTCGGCCCGATGGACCGTACCGTCACGCCGAATGGCCGTCGCGCCAGCACCGCACGCGGTTACCTGGACACGGCTAAAAAGCGTTCGACCCTGACCATCGTCACCCATGCCCTTACCGACAAAGTGTTGTTCGAAGGCAAGCGTGCCGTTGGCGTGCGCTACCTGATCGGCGCCGCCGAAGAGCGCGTTGAAGCCCGTGCGCGTAAAGAAGTATTGGTGTGCAGCGGTGCAATCGCTTCGCCGCAGTTGTTGCAACGCTCCGGTGTCGGCCCGGCCAAGCTGCTGGAAAGCCTCGACATCCCGGTGGTCCACGACCTGCCGGGCGTCGGCGAAAACCTGCAGGATCACCTTGAGCTGTACCTGCAATATGCGTGCACCCAGCCGGTGTCGCTGTACCCGTCGCTGCTCTGGTACAACCAGCCGGCCATCGGTGCCGAGTGGCTGTTCAACGGCACTGGCATTGGCGCCAGCAACCAGTTCGAAGCCGGCGGTTTTATCCGTTCGCGTCCGGAATTCGAATGGCCGAACATCCAGTACCACTTCCTGCCGGTTGCGATTAACTACAACGGCAGCAACGGTGTGAAAGAGCACGGTTTCCAGGCACACATGGGCTCCATGCGTTCGCCAAGCCGTGGCCGCGTGCAACTGAAGTCGAAGAACCCACGGGACTACCCGAGCATCCTCTTCAACTACATGGCCACCGAGCAGGACTGGCAGGAGTTTCGCGATGGCATCCGCCTGACCCGTGAAATCATGCAGCAGCCGGCACTGGATCAATACCGTGGCCGCGAAATCAGCCCGGGTATTGAAGTGCAAACCGATGAGCAGCTCGACAAGTTCATCCGCGAGCACGCCGAAACAGCGTTCCACCCGTCCTGCTCGTGCAAGATGGGCACCGACGAGATGGCCGTAGTGGATGGCGAAGGCCGCGTGCATGGCATGCAGGGTCTGCGTGTAGTCGATGCGTCGATCATGCCGATCATCACCACCGGTAACCTGAACGCGCCGACGATCATGATCGCCGAAAAAATCGCCGACAAGATCCGTGGCCGCAAGCCACTGCCGCGCAGCACCGCCGACTACTACGTGGCAGGCGATGCGCCGGTTCGTGGCAAGCCGATGCGTGAAGTAGGGCCGGCTGCGCACTGATACTGCTAATGCAGGAGCGAGGGGACATCTGGTCTTACTCGCTCCTGCAACACCACGGCCACTAACCCCTTCGGGCTATGTGAAAATTGCCAAGACTTCATACTTCATTGGGTTGGCTTAAATAAGCGGCGTTACGCTCCAAAATTTTCAGTGTAAAAATTGGATTACTTGGAACTATACCTGCGCCTACGGCCACTAGGTGGGCCCACCATTGTGATAAAACATTCTTTTTCTCCTTCAAACAAAGTGAATAAGTAGTCTTGGCAAAGGTTTTCGGAAAATGGAAATGCATACCCACTTTTACTTCATCTTGGCTAAGGTGATCGAGTGTGACATGCTCCCCAGCAGAGTTGAGCAAATAAACATACATAGAATCATCATCCGGCTCCCCCCCACAGAGGAAATCATGTGTAGAAGCGCCACCCAGGGTCGTTCCTGATGTCTCCCTGACCGAGCCGATACACCCAGCACCGGCTGCTCCACCCCCCCTAAAAAATAAAACATAGTGATCATGTCTATACCTGAAATATATCTGCGCAGGCTCATCAGCGTGAGAATTCGCGCACATATATTTCCATTCTTTATTACGAGGTGTTCCGTGACTATCTTCGACTTTAGAAAAACTTACGGGCACGCCTTCTACCCACACCGAAGCTATAAATGACTTTCCACGATCCGTGCTCATAAAATTCACCTTATTAAATAAACGCGGCAATCTCTGCCGCACATCCTAAAGCTACATAATTAAACAGATGCCGCCACCTGTGAAAACTAACAGCCAGGTAGTCTATTTACGAATAAGAACCCAATAAGAAAGCACATAATTATCTAAGCCGAAGCCCCAAACTTGATACCTCCTCCACACCCGCCTACCCTGATGCCGCACTCACACCCCACGCTGCCACTGCTGCCTCAGCGCTCCACTACAAGGAGGTTCTCCGAATGTTCGACAACCACCAGCGGCTCAAACAGCACTTCAGTGCCCTGCGCACCCGTGCCGAATTCTTCTCCCTGCGCTACGTACGCGAATCCGGTCAGTACCTGTCGGTACGCAAGAACGTCGCCGAGCCACCACACCTGAGCCACGATGAAGGCGCCATGCTTACCGTGCGTCTCAATGGCGTGGAAGCCTATGCCGCGACCAACGACATTTCCCTTGCCGGCCTGCAAGCGGCCCTTGAGCGCGCCGAACAGCAAGCCCGGATGATCCAGCCCCACGCCCTGCTCGACCTGCACCAGCAGCCGGTTTCCAATGAAGTCGCCGACTACCTGTCTCCGGACCTTGATCAGCCCTTCCCACCCCTGAGCGACTGCTACCAATTGCTCGGCGATGAATCTGCCGCCGTGCCCAAGGATGAACGCCTGGTGACTTGGGAAGTCAGCCTGGGCACCACCCATGTTGAGCAGATCTACCTCAACAGCGCCGGCGCGCAATTGCGCCAGGCTCAGCGCTTCGTCTTCCCTGGCCTGAGTGTCACCGCCTTCGACGGCAACGACAGCCAGACCCGCACCCTGGGCGGTACCAACTTCGGCCAGCAAGGCAGTGCCGGTGTGATCCAGCGCTTTGGCCTGGTGGGCGCCGCCCGCAAGGTGGCCGACGAAGCCCTGCAATTGCTGCTCGCACCCAATACGCCCCACGGCCAACGTGACCTGCTGCTGATGCCCGACCAGATGATCCTGCAGATCCACGAGTCCATCGGCCATCCGCTGGAACTCGACCGCATCCTCGGTGACGAGCGTAACTACGCCGGCACCAGTTTTGTGAAGGCCAGCGACTTCGGCCATCTGCAATACGGCTCACCGCTGCTTAACGTGACCTTCGACCCGGACATCCCCGAACAGCTCGCCAGCTACAGCCATGACGACGACGGCACCCGCGCCAGCAAGCAATTCCTGATCCGCGATGGCCTGCTGCTCAAGCCCCTGGGCGGTGCGTTGTCGCAATTTCGCGCCGACTTGCCAGGCGTTGCCAACAGCCGCGCCTGCGGCTGGAACCGCCCGCCCATCGACCG
Organism: Pseudomonas sp. 910_23; assembly: GCF_052850795.1. NCBI lineage: Bacteria > Pseudomonadati > Pseudomonadota > Gammaproteobacteria > Pseudomonadales > Pseudomonadaceae > Pseudomonas > Pseudomonas sp. 910_23. The sequence continues at coordinate 48,218 of NZ_VXCZ01000016.1, forward strand.
CATGGCCAACCTGAATATCGAGGCCGGCGATAAAAGCATGGAGCAACTGGTGGGTGGCATTGAAAACGGCATCCTGATGTCGACCAACCGTTCGTGGTCCATCGACGATGCGCGCAACAAGTTCCAGTTCGGTTGCGAGTGGGGCCAGTTGATCGAAAACGGCGAACTCAAGGGCGTGGTGAAGAACCCCAACTATCGGGCAATTTCCGCGCAATTCTGGCGCAACCTCAGCGCGGTCGGCGACGCCAGCACCTTCAAGGTATTGGGCACGCCCAACTGCGGCAAGGGCGAGCCCAACCAGGTGATCCGCGTCGGCCATGCGTCGCCGGCCTGTGTATTCAGTAACATTGACGTATTTGGGGGCGATGCCTGATGAACCACTTCAAGGCACTGGTGGACTGGCTCAAGCAGGCCGTCACCGACAAGGAGCAGTTCCACCTGGGTTACGCGGATGAATCGTCCGAGTTCGTGCGTTTTAACCACGCACAGGTGCGCCAGGCCGGCCAAGTGCAACAGGCCAGCCTGAACCTCAAGCTGATCAACGATGGCCGCCACGCCGACCTGGGCATCACCCTGTCCGGCGAGGCGGCACTGGATCGCCAGCGTCTGGCCGATGCCCTGCAACAGCTGCGTGAAACCCTGCCGCTACTGCCACGTGATCCGTACCTGCTGCTCAACCACAACGCCTGGCAAAGCAGCAACGAACAGCGACGGCCGCTGCCGGCGCTGGCCCAGGTGCTGGACGATATCAGCCAGGCTGCCGACGGCGTCGACCTGGTCGGTTTCTACGCCGCCGGCCCCATCAGCCGTGGTTTCGCCAGTTCCTCGGGCGCGTTCGGCTGGCATTGCGCCAACAGCTTCAACTTCGATTTCAGCCTGTTCCACGCCAATGGCGAAGCGGTCAAGGCCAGCTACGCCGGGCACACCTGGGACAGCGCCGAATTTGCCGCACGCTTTCAACAGGCCCGCGAGCAACTGGCGTTTCTGGGGCGGCCGCTGCACAAGCTGGCGCCCGGCCAATACCGTGCCTACCTTGCACCGCCAGCGCTGGAAGAAATCATCAGCATCATTACCTGGGGTGGTTTTTCGGCCCAGGCCATCGCCAGCAAAGGCAGTTCGTTGCAGCGCCTGTATGCCGGTGAACAATCACTGAGCCCGCTGGTGACAATCAATGAACAGATCAGCGGTTCCCTGAGCCAGGCGTTTTCCACCGAAGGCTACCCGCGCGGGGATGTGCCCCTGATCCGGGCAGGCAAGGCCGAGGGTCAGTTGATCAACTCTCGCAGCGCCGCCGAATACGGTTTGAGCACCAACGGCGCCAGCAGCGACGAGTCGCCCAGCGCCTTGCAAATGGCGGCAGGCAGCCTGGCCCAGGCCGATATCCTCAAGCAGTTGGGCACCGGGTTATATATCAGCAACCTCTGGTACCTGAACTATTCCGACCTGCCAGCGGCGCGCCTGACCGGCATGACGCGCTTCGCCACGTTCTGGGTGGAAAACGGCGAAATCAAGGCGCCGGTCAGCACCATGCGTTTTGATGACAGTGTCTATCAGTTGCTCGGCTCGCAACTTGAGGCCCTGACCGCTGATCGGGAGTTGTTGCTCTCGGCCAGCACTTACAGCCAGCGCAATACCGCCTCCAACCTGCTGCCGGGTGCCTTGGTCAAGCGCCTGACCTTGACGCTGTGAAACTTTCACAGCCCGCGTAAAAACTAATGGCAGCCACTCCGGCTGCCATTAGTTATATAAGTGTCCGGCTATTTCCCTTCCTGCGTACAAACCGACCCAAGGCCGGATTTATCCTGCATCCAAAACCAATCGAGGTCACTCTCTGTAACCTATCCTCTCACCTATAGCGGGAACGCATTGCAGCAACAGGACACTTACAACAGTGATTCATTTGCGGGCAACCCACTATCAACTGCGGAGCATACTTATGAGCCTGAGCATTTCGACGCCCACCGGCAGTCATCGGTCGAGCGTAAATAGCTATTCACACACAAGGGGCAAATCCGCAAATAACACGTCGAGCGCTGAAAACAAACTATTGTCTTCACACCTCCTCCGCGCTGTGCCTACCGAAACATCCGCAACACATGTCATGTCAGGAAAAGATAGAGGCGCCCCACCCAGTAATTTGTGGACTGGCTTGTATGCCACCTATGAAAAATACCCCTACTTTGGCCGTTATGACCACGATGACTGGGTGGCGGTAATTAAGGCCGCCATGTCGGGCCTCGGCCAGAGCCCCTTGAGTATTTTTGATGAAGTCAAGGACACCGGAAACGGCTACAACATCACCATGAAAGACGGCTTCAAACTGCATATATCCAACGATGAACTAGCACTGGCTACCCACCATGCCAAGTTTGCGGGCGACGATGAGGGCATGCTAAAAGATGCACGCTTTATTTTTGCGATCATGAATAAACGCAAGCACCTTGAAGCACAATACAACTACAGAAAAATCGATTATCGCACCCATATTCACCAACACAGCTTTGGTGCTGTTCTGAGCTCTTCTGATTACGGGATCAGCGGGTACGAGGGTCTAAAGCTTTTAGGGCTTGACTACCAACTACAGCATGTGTGGTCTCAGGACGTAGGGAACCAGGTAGCCGTACCGGCAATGAAGGTATTTTCGAGTAAGCGCGGCATGATTAATGACGGCTTTATGGAAAACTACGGGCACAAGAAAAAAGTACCACAATGGATAGAAAGCTTTATTGTCCTCAAGGCCCCCCACACCTCCATGCCCACGCCTATTGCGGTCCCTCAGATATCAACACCTCCCACCTTCACGCTCGACCCCCTTCCCACTGAAGGTGATGTTCAGGCCGACCATGAACTTCCGGAGCTTTCTGCCAAACGAAATGGACAGAAACCAGATAACCTGGTCACCGGGTTTTATACGCAAAGACCTTTTGTCTTTCAAGGTGAGACTTCAACCCACGCCGATGTCATAAAATTGCTGATGTCCAAGTTCGGGCAGAGCCCAACCGATGTTTTTTCAAATGTAAAATTCGCCCATAACGCCTATCAGGTCACCTTTAGGGACGGATTTGAATTGACCCTCTCGCGGGACGAACTTGAGCAAGCCCAACAACACTCCTTATTTATCGGGCACGATGATGGCATGATAAAGGACGCCAACTTCATCTTCGCAGCCTACATCAAACGTCAACAACTCCAGCCCCCCGTGCGTTCCTTTGGGCAGAGTTTCGAAGCAGCATTGATTGGCAACATTGATGGCCGTACGGTAAAAAATGTTCTGGAAGGGATGGGCGTGAGCTCATCTATTAAATACATGGAAAGAGCAGGCGATGCCGATGGCCTGACCGTGTTGATCGGCAGTAACGCTGGTGGGCTGTTCTACAACGGCAGGCTCATAAAGGAAGGTAAAAACCTTCCTGGGGATGAGAAGGTACACACCCACGGATATCAACTCGCATAATAATAAATCCTCACCGTCAGTTCTCAGACAACCTGTTCACCGACAGTCTCCTTTATGCACCCCGAGTCAATTACTATGAATATCGGTTTCTCTCCACTTAATGGCCTCAACTATCCAACCCCTTACGATAATAGTCGCATCAACAATCGCCACTTGGAAAAAGGCGAATTTAATGCTGCCTACACCCGCAAAGATGATGCCCCCGCCCGTACAATTGTTCGCTCGACCACCGACTCGGGCATCAGACCAAAAAACATATGGCGAGATTTCTTTCAAGTCACCGAAGGTAACTGTGTCACGGTGTCAGCCATCAAGGCGGCGATGGCCAAGTTCGGCAGCCATCCAGAGGGTATTTATAAAAAGATAACCCGGACACCTGAAGGTTATGACGTAGTGATGCGCGACGATGTCCGCATCACCCTGACCCATCAAGAACTGCTTCAAGCCATGGAGCACACAGGATTCGCTGGTAGCGGCAAGGTCTTGCGACATGCCGTTTTTCTATATGCGGCCAGCGCAAAGCGGGCGCAGAACGAAAACAATGACCACCGGGCCAGCCAGAACTTTAAGACCGCAATGGACACCTTGAACGACGGAGAACACCCTGGTGAAGCGCTAACACGCCTTGGGCTCAAGCACTCTATGCGCAGCGGCACTCTTGAGGAATTAAAAAATGGAGCGATAGGTACCCTTGCCAACTCCAGCCATTCTGTCGCCGTCATTGATGGCCATATCGACTTGTGGAGTATCAAAGTTCCTCTTGGCGACTCACCATTCGACAGTAAAGAAAATACCGTATTGGTGTTGGCTTAAATCAATCTTTGCCTGACTTGCCTGTAAGTGGACTCATCTGTCAGGCAAATCCCTTCCCACTGGTAAACTTTCTGCGGTGCTCTCATTTGGCGAATCCGCCTATTGTCCCCTCCCTGATTCCTCGTTATAAGGCTTGATGGCATCCCGCCACCCCACCCACGTGCCCGCACGTGATGCATGACCTTGCCTGGACTGGGCAAGCTGGAGCCTTCAGATGAACCATGGAAGTTTTGTCATAGAGAAGCTGTTCAAACACTACAACGTTCACGTAGAGCAGCTCGGTAACCATCCGCATAGAAAAACCGTACTGATGGTCAATGGCGCGCTGTCCACCACGCGCTCCTTTGCCCGCACCAGCAAATGCCTGGCCGAGCATTTCAATGTGCTGCTGTTCGACTTGCCGTTCTCCGGCTACTCGCGCGAGCACAACAACGACCTTGACCTGGTCACCAAGGACGACGAGGTGCAAATCCTGCGTGCCCTGGTGGAACGCTTTGAGGTCAACCATCTGGTGTCGGCCTCGTGGGGCGGCATCTCTACGCTGCTGACCCTGGCGCACAACCCGCCCTCCATCGAAAGCTCGGTGGTGATGGCCCTGGCGCCCAACCTCAACCAGGCCATGCTCGAATACGTGGAGCGCGTGCGCGTGTTGATCGAGGCCGATGACAAATCTGCGGTCGGCCACCTGCTCAACGAGACGGTCGGCAAATACCTGTCGCCGCGCCTCAAGCGCAACAACCATCGGCACCTGTCGACCATGGCCACTACCGAGTACCGCCAGGCGCGCTTTCACATTCACCAGGTCCTGGCCTTGGGCGATGGCAACTACTTGCCAGCGCTGCGACAGATCGAGACGCCGGTGCACTTTCTCAACGGTGCCCTGGACGAATACACCCCGGCCGCCGAGGCCCAGCTGTTCAAACAATATGTAGGCCGCAGCAGCTTTGCGGTGGCCGAGCATACCGGCCACCTGCTGGACCTGGAGTCTCGGGAGGCGGCGCTGGCAGTTCACCGTGCATTGCTGGATTTCCTGGTCGGAGAGCACGCAACGTTGTCGGACTTAGACGAACCGCCAGTGGGAAAAGGAGCGACGAATGGCGCATAATCGCCAACACATAGCCTGCTAATAAAAGGGTCCCCATGCCGAATCGTGCCCCTCTCGATGCCAAGACCGCCCGCTGGCTCCCCTGGGTGGTAGCGATTGCCTTCTTCATGCAATCGCTGGATGGGACGATCCTCAACACGGCCCTGCCGGCCATGGCTCGGGACCTCGCGGAGAACCCGCTGCGCATGCAGGGGGTGGTGATTGCCTACATGCTCACCGTCGCCCTGCTGATTCCCGCATCTGGCTGGATCGCTGACCGCTTTGGCACCAAGAAGATTTTCTTTGGCGCGATCATGCTGTTCAGCCTCGGCTCGCTGCTGTGCGCGTTGTCCAGCAGCCTGACCATGCTGGTGGGCGCACGGGTGATCCAGGGCTTGGGCGGTGCGCTGATGCTGCCGGTCGGGCGGCTGGTGGTGCTGCGCGCTTATCCACGTTCCGAGTTGGTGCGCATCATGGGCTTCATCACCATCCCCGGCCTGCTCGGCCCATTACTGGGCCCGACCATGGGCGGCTGGATGGTGCAATACCTGACCTGGCACTGGATCTTCCTGATCAACCTGCCGGTGGGCATGATCGGCTGCTATGCCGTGTGGAAATTCATTCCCGACCTGCGCGGCAGCGAACGCACGCGCTTCGACGGCCTGGGTTTCCTGCTGTTCGGCGCGGCAATGGTGCTGATCACCATCGCCATGGAGGGCCTGGGCGAACTGCACCTGCCGCACCTGCGGGTCATATTGCTGCTGTTCGGCGGGTTCGCCTGCCTGGCGGCGTACTGGCTGCGCGCCGGGCATATTGATAACCCGTTGTTCTCGCCGGTGCTGTTCAAGACCCGCACCTTTGCCGTCGGCATTCTGGGCAACCTGTTTGCGCGGCTGGGCAGCGGCGCACTGCCGTTCCTGGTACCGCTGCTGTTGCAGGTGGCACTGGGTTACTCGCCATCGGAAGCCGGGATGAGCATGCTGCCACTCGCGGCGGCGGCGATGTTTGCCAAATCCGTGGCAAGGCCGTTGATCGAGCGCCTCGGTTATCGCATCGTGCTGACCGGCAACACCTTGGCTCTGGGCATCATGCTGGCGAGCATGGGCCTGGTCAGCGAGCACACGCCCTACCCGCTGCTGCTGGCAATGCTGGCGGTGCTGGGGGCGATCAACTCGCTGCAATTCACGGCGATGAACACCGTGACCCTGATCGACCTCGACGACACCCAGGCCAGCAGCGGCAACAGTTTGTTGTCGGTGGTGGCGCAGTTGTCCCTCAGCCTCGGCGTAGCCTGCGCCGGCGCGTTGCTTGGCGGGTTTACTGCCGAGGCCGGCAATGACGGTGTGGAAAGTGTCCTCGGCGCGTTCCAGTTGACCTTCCTCACCGTGGGTATCATGGCGATGCTGGCGGCGGCGATCTTCCTGCAATTGTCGCCAAAAGACGGCAAACGCGTGGTCAGCCGCGAGCACGATATCGAGCACTGACGGGCTTCTCGTCGAGAACTTGCGGGGAAAATCCCACAGGGCTGGTACACTGCGCGACATTTTGTTTTGCAGAGCCAGTCCCGTGACTACCATCGCCACCGCTTTTAATACTTTGCCCCTGTCCGCCGCCATGCTGGCTAACCTCGACTCGCTGGGTTACGTCGAGATGACGCAGATCCAGGCGCAAAGCTTGCCGGTGATCCTCAAGGGGCTGGACCTGATTGCCCAGGCCAAGACCGGCAGCGGCAAGACCGCCGCCTTCGGCATCGGCCTGTTGAACCCGATCAACCCACGTTACTTCGGTTGCCAGGCGCTGGTGATGTGCCCCACCCGTGAACTGGCCGACCAGGTCGCCAAGGAAATCCGTCGTCTGGCCCGTGCCGAAGACAACATCAAGGTGCTGACCCTGTGCGGCGGCGTGTCCCTCGGCCCGCAGATCGCCTCCCTGGAGCATGGCGCCCACGTCATCGTCGGCACTCCGGGCCGCATCCAGCAGCACCTGCGCAAAGGCTCGCTGGTACTGGATGGCCTGAACACCCTGATCCTCGACGAAGCCGACCGTATGCTCGACATGGGCTTCTACGACGCCATCGAAGACATCATCAGCAAGACCCCGCCACGCCGCCAGACCCTGCTGTTCTCGGCCACCTACCCGGTGAGCATCAAGCAACTGGCGTCCAAGTTCATGCGTGCGCCGCAGCAGGTGAAGGCAGAGGCGTTCCACTCCGATGACCAGATCGAACAGCGCTTCTACGAAATCTCGCCGGAAGAGCGCATGGACGCGGTGACCAAGGTGCTCGCGCACTTCCGCCCGGCTTCCTGCGTGGCGTTCTGCTTCACCAAGCAGCAAGTGCAGGAAACTGTCGACCACCTGACAGCCAAAGGCATTTCCGCCGTCGGCCTGCACGGCGACCTGGAACAACGCGACCGTGACCAGGTACTGGCGATGTTCGCCAACCGCAGCACCTCGGTGCTGGTGGCTACCGACGTGGCTGCCCGTGGCCTGGACATCGACTCGCTGGACATGGTGATCAACGTCGAACTGGCCCGCGACTCGGAAATCCACATCCACCGCGTTGGCCGTACCGGTCGTGCTGGCGAGACCGGTATCGCCATCAGCCTGGTGGCGCCGTCCGAAGCGCACCGCGCCCAGGCCATCGAGCAACTGCAGAAGTCGCCGCTGAACTGGGACCAACTGGACAACCTCAAGCCGCAAAGCGGTGGCCCGCTGCTGCCGCAGATGAGCACCCTGTGCATCGCCGCCGGGCGTAAAGACAAAGTCCGCCCAGGCGACATTCTGGGTGCATTGACCGGTGAAGCCGGCATTCCGGGCGCCCAGGTCGGCAAGATTGCGATCTTTGACTTCCAGGCCTTCGTGGCCGTGGAACGCGGGATCGCCAAGCAGGCGTTGCAGCGCTTGAATGACGGCAAGATCAAAGGCCGTTCGTTGCGCGTGCGGATCCTGTAAATATCTCGCACACCAATGGAGATTCAAATGTGGGAGGGGGCTTGCTCCCGATAGCGGAGTCTCAGTCAATATAGATGTGACTGAACCACCGCCATCGGGAGCAAGCCCCCTCCCACATTTGACTGTATTTCAATTCAGAATTTGTATGAGGACACCGTTTTGCGCTCGACCGAAGTTGTGATCATTGGCGCCGGCGCGGCAGGCTTGATGTGCGCGCTGACTGCCGCCGGGCGTGGGCGCAAAGTGATGCTGATCGACCACGCCAACAAGGCCGGCAAGAAGATCCTGATGTCCGGTGGTGGCCGCTGCAACTTCACCAATATGTACACCGAGCCTGCCAACTTCCTCTCGCATAACGCGCACTTCTGCAAGTCGGCCCTGGCGCGCTACACCCAGTGGGATTTCATTGGGCTGGTGGCCAAGCACGGTGTGCCGTACCACGAGAAAAAACTCGGCCAGCTGTTCTGCGATAACAAGTCCAGCGACATCCTCGGCATGTTGCTCGATGAGTGCATCCAGACCGGCGTGAGCCTGCACCTGGACACCTCCATCGAGGAAATCGCCAGGCTCGATAGCGGCTACCAATTGCAGACCACGCTCGGCGAGTTGCACTGCGAGTCGCTGGTGATTGCCACCGGTGGCTTGTCGATCCCCACATTGGGCGCCACCGGTTTTGGCTATCAAGTGGCCAAGCAATTTGGCCACGAACTGCTGCCAACCCGCGCCGGGCTGGTGCCGTTCACCATCACCGACCAGCTCAAGCCATTGTGCAGTGAGTTATCCGGCACTTCAGTGGATTGCCTGGTGAGCTGCAACGGCCAGAGCTTTCGCGAGAACATGCTGTTCACCCATCGCGGCCTGAGCGGGCCGGCGATTTTGCAGATCTCGTCTTACTGGGAATCCGGCGACACGGTGGAAATCAACCTGTTGCCCGATCATGACGCCCATGACTGGCTGCAACAGCAACAGGCCGAGCATCCCAACAGCGAGCTAAAGACCCTGCTGGGGGAGATTTTCACCAAGAAGATGGCCAACCTGCTGGCCCAAAGCTGGTTCGAATCCAAACCGATGAAGCAGTACACCCATGCTGAAATTGCCGATATCGCGCAAAAGCTTGGGAGCTGGCAACTCGTACCGGCCGGCACCGAGGGCTATCGCACTGCCGAGGTAACCTTAGGTGGAGTGGACACGCGGGAAGTGTCGTCCAAGACCATGGAATCACTGAAAAGCCCTGGCCTGTACTTCATCGGCGAAGTGCTGGATGTGACCGGTCACTTGGGCGGGTTCAACTTTCAGTGGGCCTGGGCGTCGGGCTACGCAGCCGCGCAATACGCCTGACACAACGCAGTAAAAATGTGGGAGGGGGCTTGCTCCCGATGGCGGTGTATCAGTCAGTACATCTGTTACTGATACACCGCCATCGGGAGCAAGCCCCCTCCAACATTGGTTTTGTAGTGATCTTGAAAAATTTGCTGTTGGATGTGATCACCACACTTGCCGTGGCGTCCTTGATAGCTCAATTTAGCGACAACGTCCCGGAAGACTCCAGACTTCATGTCATCGACCTCGTTCAAGCAGTCCATGCGGCGCCTGTGGGCGCTGGATAAATTCAGCTACAGCGTACGGGTGTTCATCGCCCTCACCGGCAGCATGGCGCTGTGTTGGTACCAGGATGAAATGACGCTGTTGATCCCGCTGTTCCTGGGGATTATCGCCAGTGCCCTGGCCGAGACTGATGACAGTTGGCAGGGCCGCCTCAACGCCCTGGCGGTGACACTGGTGTGTTTCAGCATCGCCGCGCTGTCGGTGGAATTGCTGTTCCCCTACCCCTGGATCTTTGCCATCGCCCTGGCCCTGGCCAGTTTCTCCCTGACCATGCTCGGTGCGCTGGGCGAACGCTATGGCGCGATTGCCTCGGCCACCTTGATTCTGTCGGTCTACACCATGATCGGCGTGGACCAGCGCGGCGGCGCCGTCACCGACTTCTGGCATGAGCCGCTGCTGCTGGTGGCCGGCGCCGCCTGGTACGGCGTGCTGTCGGTGCTGTGGCAGGCGCTGTTTTCCAACCAGCCGGTGCAGCAGAGCCTGGCGCGGTTGTTCCGTGAGCTGGGGCGCTATCTCAAGCTCAAGTCATCCTTGTTCGAGCCGATCCGCCAACTGGATGTGGAAGCCCGGCGCCTGGAACTGGCCCAGCAAAATGGCCGGGTGGTCGCCGCGCTGAATGCGGCCAAGGAAATCATTCTGCACCGTGTCGGCAATGGCCGACCGGGCTCGAAGGTCAGCCGCTACCTGAAGCTGTATTTCCTGGCCCAGGACATCCACGAACGCGCCAGTTCGTCTCACTACCCGTACAACGCCCTGACCGATGCCTTTTTCCACAGCGATGTGCTGTTTCGCTGCCAGCGCCTGCTGCGCCAGCAAGGCAAAGCCTGCCAGACCCTGGCCGAATCGATCCAACTGCGCCAACCGTTCATCTATGACGACAGCTTCGCCGAGGCCCTGGGCGACCTGAACGCCTCCCTGGAGCACCTGCGCATCCAGAGCAACCCCGCCTGGCGTGGCCTGTTGCGCTCGTTGCGCGCCTTGGCCGCCAACCTGTCCACCCTCGACCGCCTGCTGGGCGACGCCAGCAACCCCGATGCCCTGGCCGACGCTACCGACAGCAACCTGTTGGACCGCGCCCCGCGTAACTTCAAGGAAATGTGGACGCGCCTGCGCACCCAACTCACGCCGACGTCATTGCTGTTTCGGCACGCCTTGCGCCTGTCACTGGCATTGACCATCGGCTATGGCACCCTGCACGCCATCCACGCGTCCCAAGGTTACTGGATCATCCTCACCACCCTGTTCGTCTGCCAGCCGAGCTACGGCGCCACCCGCCGCAAACTCGGCCAGCGGATCATCGGCACCGCCATCGGCCTGACCGTGGCCTGGGCGCTGTTCGATTTGTTCCCCAACCCGGTCGTGCAATCGATGTTCGCCATCGCTGCGGGCCTGGTGTTCTTTATCAACCGCACCACGCGCTACACCCTGGCGACTGCAGCGATCACCCTGATGGTGCTGTTCTGCTTCAACCAGGTGGGCGATGGCTACGGGCTGTTTCTGCCTCGCCTGTTCGATACCCTGCTTGGCAGCCTGATCGCGGGGCTGGCGGTATTCCTGTTCCTGCCGGACTGGCAAGGCCGGCGCCTGAACAAAGTGCTGGCCAATACCCTGACCTGCAACAGCATCTACCTGCGCCAGATCATGCAGCAATACGCCGCCGGCAAGAGCGACGACCTGGCCTACCGCCTGGCCCGGCGCAACGCGCATAACGCCGATGCCGCGCTATCCACTACGCTGGCGAATATGCTGATGGAGCCTGGGCACTTTCGTAAGGAGGCCGACGTAGGCTTTCGCTTTCTGGTGCTGTCACACACCTTGCTCAGCTATTTGTCGGGTTTGGGTGCGCACCGCGAAACCCAGCTACCGGCCGACGTGCGTGAGCATTTGATCGAAGGCGCAGGCAACAGCCTGGCGGCAAGCATTGATGAGATCGCCAGCGGCCTGGCCAACAAACAGCCGATTGCGATCCAGAGTGATGCCGAGGAAGGGTTGGCGGCAGAGTTGGAGCAAATGCCGGATGAGATCGATGAGGCGCAGCGGCTGGTGCAAACGCAGTTGGCGTTGATTTGTCGGCAGCTGGGGCCGTTGCGCACGTTGGCCGCGCACTTGATCAAAGACACCAGCGCGGCTTAGGCCGCTACATCCCATGCGCCTTCATCAACCGCGCATAACTGCCATCCGCCTTCATCCGCGCAATCTCCCGATCAAAACCGGCAACAATCTGCGCGTGTTCGGGGTTCTTCAGGCTGACCAGGATATGCAAGCTGTTCTGGCTCAAGGGCTCGCCCACAAACGCCACGGCATTGCGCACCCGCGGCGATTCCCGCGCCAGGTAGTAACGCGCTACGTATTCATCCTCCAGCGTCAACCGCACGCGCCGGGCCGCCAACATGCGCACGGCCATGGCAAAGTTGTGCACCGGCACTTTCTGCAACAGCGTGTCTTGGTCAAACGCTGCCGAGTAGGCGTAACCGCGCACCACGGCGATCGTTTCGTCGTGCAGTTCTGTCAGGTTGCGATAAGCAATGGGATCGTCGCTACGCTTGAGAAAGCGCACACGGTTAAGCAAATACTCGCCGGAAAACTGCCCCAACTGCGTACGGGCCTCGTCGTACCAGGCGTTGATCAGCACGTCGTAGCGTCCGTCCCCCACCCCTTTCAAGGCGCGAGCCCAAGGCACCTGGTCAAAATCACTGGCATACCCCGCACGGGCCAGGGCCGTGCTGACGATATCCGTGGCCAGGCCGCCATTGATCAGGGTGGCATCGGTAAACGGCGGCCAGCTATCCGCCACCAGGCGCAGGCGTTGTGCCAACACCGGTTGGGCCAGTAACAACACGGCGATCAAAGCAACGGCACGAGTCAATCGCGGCATGCTCAAAGTCCTTGGCGGGCAGGCAGTGGCCTGATAACAGTAGCTCATCAATGAGAGTGCACTGCAGATTACACAAAGAAACCCGCGGTGCCCGCGCCGAATGATGGCAAATTGATGCCATTCACAAAATTACCATTTTAGACACCAGCGCCCGCCGCGCTTACTATTCTTGGCACGTCTTTATACGAGCACACATCATGACGGTTGATTGGGTCTGCAAACATCACGACGACTTGGGCAAGGAACAGCTGTACGCCATCCTGCGCCTGCGCAACGAGGTCTTCGTCGTCGAGCAACAATGCGTTTACCAGGACATCGACGGCCAGGATCTGGCGGGCGATACCCACCACTTGATGGCCTGGCAAGATGATGAGCTGGTGGCCTACCTGCGGTTACTGGACCCTGAGTCCCAGGGCGACGACGTAGTGATCGGCCGCGTCATCGTAGCAAAGGTGGCACGGGGCACCGGGCTGGGGCATCAAATGATGGAGGAAGCGCTCAAGCGCATTGAGAGTATCTGGCCAGAAATGCCGATTTTTCTCTCGGCCCAGGCGCATTTGCAGGGGTATTACGGGCGCTATGGGTTCGTAGTGGCGGGCGAGGAATACCTGGAAGACGATATTCCACATATTGGTATGCGGCGGGCTTGATGGCCTCATCGGGGGCGGTGCGACGATTCGACTTGCCCCCGATAGTGCCAGCCCAGCCACCACCTGTGTCAGGGGTAACCCAACACCTGCTTGATCATCGCAAGATTGGCCGCGATCCACCCCCGGTCAATCGCACCCCAATCACGAATCCGATAATGCCCAGCGTGATTACGCGCCCCCTCTTCCTGCTCAAACTCGCACACGATATCCAGGTCAGCCAACGCCGCAATCGTGTCCTGGGCCGTGCGCCGTGGCATGCCAGTGGCCTCGGTCAGCGCCGGGACGCTGCTGGCCAACTGGCTGTCGATCAAATACGCCACATACAGGCGGCGATAGAAGCTGCTTTTGGTCTTGCTCACATCCATGGTCTGTCGCCTTGTGGTTAGGGCTTGCCCTGCAAATCTCGCCAGGTCAGGTATACCCGCAGGTCGAATTCCACCTGATGGTAGTCCGGCATCATGTATTGGCAGAGTTTGTAGAACGCCTTGTTGTGGTCCGATTCCTTGAAGTGCGCCAGTTCATGCACCACGATCATGCGTAGAAACTGCGGGGCGGCCTCCTTGAACAGCGAAGCGATGCGAATCTCTTTCTTGGACTTGAGATTACCGCCCTGTACCCGGGAAATCGTGGTGTGCAAACCCAAGGCGCGATGAGTCAGGTCCAGCCGGTTATCGAACAGCACCTTGTCGATGGACGGCGCGTTGCGCAGGTGTTCCTGCTTCAAGGCCAGCGCGTAGGCATACAGCGCCTTGTCGCTCTGCACGGCGTGGCGTTCGGGGTAACGCTGCTCCAGATAGGCACCCAACTGGTCCTTGGCGATCAGTTGACGCACTTGCTCCTGAAGCGCAGCGGGATAGGCCTGGAGGTATTTCAACGCAGTCATGGGGTATGCAACGCAAATGGGACGGGCGCCAGTGTAGCGAATTCAACGCACGCGAGGGTACGACCAGCCTGCAACGTCCTCGGCCATCAACGGCAACGCCGCCCACGGCCCCTGGATATACGTGCAGCCATTGGCCTTGAGCCATTCTGTTTGCTCAAGGGTCTCTACGCCTTCAGCGATCACCAACACATCAAAATGCCCACACAACTGGATGATGCTGCGTGCCATTGCGGCATCCCGCGACGAGCCTGGCAGGCGCGCCACCAACTGCGGGTCAAGCTTGAGGGTGTCGAACGCAAGATCGCGCAAATGGGCCAGGGAGCAGTGGCCAGCACCAAAGTCATCCAGGGCTATACGCACGCCAATGCGGCGCAGTAACTGCAACTGTTTGGTCGACTCCTCAAGATTATTCATCAGGCAGTCTTCACCGATTTCCACCTCCAACTGCCGCCCACGCAGCCCATGTCGCTCCAGTACCTGCTGCAGTTGGTTGGCCAGGTTGGGCATATTGAACTGGCTGCTGCTCAGGCTCACGCTCAGCACCAGCTCAGGGTCGAAGGTAGCTTGCCAGGCCTGGCGCTGAGCAGCGACTTGCTGGTAGATCCAGGTGCTCAACTGGCTGATCAAGCGCGCCTCTTCCAACAACGGCAAAAACAAACCTGGTGGCACATCGCCGACACTCGGATGCTGCCAGCGCAACAGTGCTTCGACACCGCGCAGACGCCCATCCTCCAGGCACATCTGGGGTTGGTACACCAAGGTGAAATCCTTGTTCGCAATGGCTGTGCGTACGCTGTCTTCGAGCATCAGCCGCGAACGGGCGCGGCCGTTCATTTCCTGGTCGTAGTAACGATACTGCTGACGTCCGGCGCGCTTGGCTTCGTACATAGCGATATCTGCTGCCCGTAACAGACCGCTCAGGTCCGAGCCGCAATCCGGAAACGTCGCAATGCCAATACTGACGCCGAGCATCACATCCAGACCGTCGACCTGCTGGCACACAGACACTCGCTCGATCAGCTTTTCCGCGATCTTCGCAGCCTGTTCGGGGAACTCAAGCTCCAGCAAGGCGGTGAACTCGTCCCCGCCAATGCGTCCGAGAATGTCGTAGGAACGCAGACATGCCTGCATTTGTTCAGACACCCAACGCAGCACGCGATCACCGGCGTCGTGGCCCAACGTATCGTTGACCCGCTTGAAGCCATCAAGGTCCAGATACAGCAGTACCAGCGCCTGCTCGCTGCGTTCGCCGCGCAGCAACGTATTCTCCACCGCCTGATGAAAACCCCGCCGGTTCAGCAGCCCGGTCAACGGGTCGGTCACGGCCTGGAACTCCAGCTGCTGGTGCAGGTGGCGCACTTCAGACATGTCCAGCACTGTCACCACCATCGCCTGCTGCTCGGCAGGCAAGGGCGCGCAGGATAACGCCACCGGCACCTGCTGCCCGCGACCAGTACGCAAAATGGCATCGTGCTGGCGCCACGTCTGGCCCTTGCGATACGCCTCGTACATCGGGAAGCCCAGCCAAGTGGGCACATGAGGTTTTTGCAGAAAACTGAGGAAACTCTCCCCCTGCAACTCGGCCATCGTGGCATTGAGCAGCCGCGAAATGGCCGGGTTGGCGTACTCGATCACACTGGTTTCGCCCACCACCAGAATGCCCTCGGCGGCGTTATCCAGCACCGAGGCATTAAAGGCGCGGGCCAGTTCCAGGTCATGGCTCAGGCGCTGCAAAGCGCGGCGATTACGCTGGTGATCCAGCAACGCCTGCACCTTGGGCTTGAGGATAAGTGGGTCAAACGGCTTGAACAGGTAGTCGATCGCACCGCTGGCATACCCTTCAAGTACCGCATCGGGTGAATGGGCAGTGGCTGTCAGGAAGATAATCGGCGTCATGCGCGTGCGTTGGCTGCCACGCATCAGACGTGCCACCTCGAAGCCATCCATACCGGGCATGCGCACGTCCAGCAACACCAGGTCGACGTCGTGGGCCAGCAGCAATTCCAAGGCTTCCAGGCCGGAAGCGGCGGTCATTACCCGCCAGTCTTCACACTGCAATAGCGCACGCATGCTGACGAGATTTTCCGGGTAGTCATCGACCACCAAAAGGACCGAACTGGCATCGCCTGGGTGTGGAGCGCAATCCATGCTACGTCTCTTCCTTGGGGAGCTGCACCGGTCAGTTCTGTTACCAAACCCGGATAAATACTGAGGGCTCACTCTAGCCTCGGTTCCAAAAAAGCAGAAGTGACGTGGATGCCCTCATTGAAACAAAAGCCAGGAAGCCGACTAACGGTAAGGCCCTGCAGCCCGCGGCTCATGGGCAACATGGCTTTTTGGCATTCCTCTGACGCCAATTAATTGCCAGCGATTGTTTAACAATTGCACCAGCACCGCCTATAAAGAACCGGTAAGGCCTCTGGGCCAACGTTTTCACCCTCTGTAAAAGGCCAACACCATGATCGACCTCTCCACCTGGAACCTGAGCATTCCGGTCGGCTCCCCGCCCACGACCATCGACACCCCAAGGCTGCTGAGTGGCTTCAACGATCAATACTTCCAGGCCGAAGGCAGCGATGTGCAGTTCTGGACCCCCGTGACCGGCACCCGCACCGAAAACGCCATTTACCCACGCAGCGAACTGCGCGAAACCTACGCCGACGGGCGCCTGCGCAACTGGACCTACCCCGAGGCCGACAACTTCCTGCGCGCCACCCTCACGGTCAACCAGGTACCCACCTCTGGCAAAGTCGTCATCGGCCAGATCCACGCCTATGACAGCCAGAAACCACTGATCAAGCTGGAGTACCAGTTCAAGGAAAAAACCCAGACCGGCAACATCGTCGCCAAGGTGCGCATGCGCCCGGACGATTCCGAGAGCCAGGTCATCATCGTCGCCTCCGACGTGCCGCTGGAGAAGAGCTTCACCTACGTTATTAATCTCAATAAAGCCGGGCTGCTCAGCGTGTACGCGGCCGACAGCGAGTGGAATGAACGCATTGGCGCTGCCTGGGGCGACAAGCCGTTGTACTTCAAGGCGGGGGTGTATGTGCAGGACAACAGTGGGGACAGCAAGGAAGGCGCGCGGGTGACGTTTGCGAAGTTGGATATTGATCACGAGTGAATGGATTAGCCTATTTCGAGTAGGCAACGTCCGACAAGCCCAAGGATCATTCCCCGATAAATCCAGACGATTAAATCCCCTGTGGGAGGGGGCTTGCTCCCGATAGCGGTGTGTCAGCTCCAATAGCTGTGACTGACCCACCGCAATCGGGAGCAAGCCCCCTCCCACATTTGGCCTGTGTGGCCTGAGGGCCTGGTGTTCGTCCTACAGGACCGTTGCGGTCAGCCAACTCGCCGCTTATAGCTCGCCCCGTCGCCGGCGTTGATCAGCGATAGGGTTTCGCAGCCCTACAGAGTTAAAACCGCACCCGTCAAAAACAGCCCCGGTATTCTTGCCGACGGCCGTCTTTGTTATGGCGGCTGTGCGTGGGAGACCTTCGGGTCTGCCGGGTCTTAACTCCTCGGTCTGCGAACCCGCGTACAGCTGCCACCTAATTTGTTTCGCAGCAAACGATGGTCAATCTTCTTTCGAGTTAAGGATTCACCATGACCCAACAACTACCACCCCGCCGTTTCACCCCCTGCACCGAAACCGCCACCGACTACCCCGTGCTGTTGATCGACAGCGAAGCCCCACTGCTCGACCTCCACGCCTGCCTGCGCGAACGTCTCAATGCCGCTCTCGAACACCTAAACCTGATGGCTTGCTCCAGCCTGCCGGATTTCGCCGAGCGAGACCTGAACAACGTGGCCAATACTGCCCGCATTCTGGTGCAGGACGTGAGTGATGTGTTTCGAGTCATTGAACACCGTGGTTTCGGCGCGTCACCTGCAAGTTGATTAAATGGTGTCCATAAAAAAGCCCGCATCGCTGCGGGCTTTTTATTAACACTTGAGGCTTAGTTCACCTTAGCGTTCAACTCACCCTTCAAATACCGCTGGTACATCGCTTCCAACGAGATCGGCTTGATCTTCGAAGCATTACCCGCAGTACCAAACGCTTCGTAGCGAGCAATACACACGTCGCGCATTGCGGTCACGGTGGCACCGAAGAATTTACGTGGGTCGAACTCGCTCGGGTTGGTGGCCATCAGGCGACGCATTGCGCCAGTGGAGGCCAGGCGCAGGTCGGTGTCGATGTTGACCTTGCGCACGCCGTACTTGATGCCTTCGACGATTTCTTCAACCGGTACGCCGTAGGTTTCTTTGATGTCGCCGCCGTACTGGTTGATGATCGCCAGCCACTCTTGCGGGACCGAGGAAGAGCCGTGCATCACCAGGTGGGTGTTGGGGATGCGCTTGTGGATTTCCTTGATGCGGTCGATAGCCAGCACGTCGCCGGTAGGTGGCTTGGTGAACTTGTAGGCGCCGTGGCTGGTGCCGATGGCGATGGCCAAGGCGTCGACCTGGGTCTTCTTGACGAAGTCGGCCGCTTCTTCCGGGTCGGTCAGCATCTGGCTGTGATCCAGCACGCCTTCGGCGCCGATGCCGTCTTCTTCGCCGGCCATGCCGGTTTCAAGCGAACCCAGGCAGCCCAGCTCGCCTTCGACCGACACGCCGCAGGCATGAGCCATGGCCACAGTTTGTTGGGTGACGCGTACGTTGTACTCGTAGTCGGTTGGGGTCTTGCCGTCTTCGCCGAGGGAGCCATCCATCATCACCGAGCTGAAGCCCAGCTGGATGGAGCGCTGGCACACGTCAGGGCTGGTGCCGTGGTCCTGGTGCATGCACACCGGGATATGTGGGAATTCTTCGATGGCTGCAAGGATCAGGTGACGCAGGAACGGGGCACCGGCGTATTTGCGCGCACCGGCCGAAGCCTGGACGATCACAGGGGAGTCGGTCTTGTCAGCGGCTTCCATGATGGCGCGCATCTGCTCAAGGTTGTTGACGTTAAAGGCTGGGACGCCGTAGCCGAACTCGGCTGCGTGGTCCAGCATTTGACGCATGCTGATAAGTGCCATTGTGTTGTCTCTCCCGGTCGAGGGTCGTTAATCGTGCAAGCCTGCCGTAGCGGCGGCTGCTATTCAAGTTATTGCAGATCAAGGGGTTAAGCTTGAGCTGCTGAATCGTTATTGCTGTTGGGTTCAGTTGGCTTTGCAGCCGCGCCCAATCAAATCATCGGTGGCAACCCAGTACACCAGGCCTTCCTCACCTTTGGTGTGAAACGCCAACTGGCCGTCGCTATACAGCACGCCGGAGGCGGCTACCTCTTGCTTGAGACGGTAAACCTGGTCCGAACCGCCGAGGCGTACATCCACTTCGGAACGGGCCTGGTTGGCGAAGCGCCAGTTGATCTCGGCCTTACTGTCGCAGGTCCAGGTGGTCCACTTGTCGGCAGGCTCTGCGGCCTTGCTGAACATGTTCATGCTGCTGCAACCGGCCAACAGGGCCAGGGCTGCCAGGGCGAAAACGCCTTTCATTGCCAATCCTCGCAGGGCGACCTGGGGCCGCCGTTGCTGTTGGTTAGTGGATCAGACCCGTCAAGGGCAACCCTGTTCCTGACCGTTGGGCGCGGAGTCGTATTTCTCCAGCCGTTCGTTGCCGATGCGCTTGTTGATCACCGGCATGGTCTCGGCTTGCCAGTCAGCCTGGTAACAGCTTTTGTTCAACGGAGCCTTGGCGTTGTCCGCCTCCGGCGCCGCGCTGGGTGTGCCGCTGCAGCCGGCCAACAAGCCCGCTGCGATCACCAGTGCCAACGACTTGATCATGGGAACACTCCTTTTCCTGATCACGCGAGCCTTAGCCCTTGGCTCGGGTTTCCAGCACTTCCACGGCTGGCAAAACCTTGCCCTCGACGAATTCGAGGAAGGCGCCGCCACCGGTAGAAATGTAGGAGATCTGATCAGCAACGCCATATTTATCGATGGCCGCCAAGGTGTCACCGCCGCCGGCGATGGAGAAGGCCGAGCTTTCAGCAATAGCTTTGGCCAGCACTTTGGTGCCGTTGCCGAACTGGTCGAACTCGAACACGCCTACCGGGCCATTCCACAGGATAGTCTGGGATGCCTTGAGCAGTTCGGCGAAGTTGGCCGCGGTTTGCGGGCCGATGTCCAGGATCATGTCGTCAGCGGCCACGTCAGCGATGAGCTTGACGGTGGCTTCGGCGCTTTCAGCGAACTCTTTGGCAACGACCACGTCCACCGGCAATGGCACGCTGACTTTGGCGGCGATGGCGCGGGCGGTATCCAGCAGGTCCGGTTCGTACAGGGACTTGCCCACCGGGTGGCCGGCTGCGGCCAGGAAGGTGTTGGCGATGCCGCCGCCGACGATCAACTGGTTGCAGATCTGGCTGAGGCTATTGAGTACATCCAGCTTGGTGGAGACCTTGGAGCCGGCAACGATGGCCGCCATTGGCTGGGCCGGAGCGCCCAGGGCCTTGCCCAACGCATCCAGCTCAGCAGCCAGCAGTGGGCCGGCAGCGGCAACCTTGGCGAACTTGGCCACACCGTGGGTCGAACCTTCGGCGCGGTGAGCAGTGCCGA
The DNA here is from genome assembly GCF_052850795.1 of Pseudomonas sp. 910_23. Taxonomy (NCBI): domain Bacteria; kingdom Pseudomonadati; phylum Pseudomonadota; class Gammaproteobacteria; order Pseudomonadales; family Pseudomonadaceae; genus Pseudomonas; species Pseudomonas sp. 910_23. The sequence goes on from NZ_VXCZ01000016.1 coordinate 69,082, forward strand.
AAGCGTCCATCACGAACACATCGCACAAGGCGGCATATTGCTGGGCCAGTTCGTCGCTGTTCTTTTTCTCGCCCTTGTTGAAGCGCACGTTTTCGAACAGCACGATGTCACCGGCTTTCACGTCCACGCCGCCCAGGTAGTCTGCGACCAGTGGCACGTCACGGCCCAGGGCCTTGCTCAGGTACTCGGCGACAGGCTTGAGGCTGTTTTCGGCAGAGAACTCACCTTCGGTCGGGCGACCCAAGTGGGAGCAAACCATCACGGCCGCGCCTTTTTCCAGGGCCAGCTTGATGGTCGGCAGCGAGGCCAGGATTCGCGCATCGCTGGTGACAACACCGTCCTTGACTGGGACGTTGAGGTCTTCGCGGATCAGTACGCGTTTACCTTGCAGATCGAGGTCGGTCATCTTCAACACGGTCATGGGTCGCAGTTCCTGAATTACTGTTGAGGTTGTTTAGAGGCGATGTGCAGATAATGTTCCGCAACATCCAGCATTCGGTTGGCAAAACCCCATTCGTTGTCGAACCAGGCCAGGATGTTCACCAGCCTGGGGCCGGAAACGCGAGTCTGGCTGGCATCGACAATCGCCGAATGCGGGTCATGGTTGAAATCGCAACTGGCGTGGGGCAACTCGGTGTAGGCCAGCAGGCCTTTGAGCGGGCCGCTGGTGGCGGCGTCACGCAGTATCCGGTTGACCTCCGTCGCATCGGTGTCGCTGACGGTTTGCATGGTGATATCCAGGCAAGACACGTTTACCGTCGGCACCCGTACGGCTTTGGCCTGGATTCGCCCGGCAAGTTCCGGCAACAGTCGCTCGATGCCGCGAGCTAAGCCTGTGGACACCGGAATCACTGACTGGAACGCCGAACGCGTGCGGCGCAGGTCTTCGTGGTGATAGGCGTCGATCACCGGCTGGTCGTTCATCGCCGAGTGAATCGTGGTGATCGACACATAATCCAGGCCGATCGCCTGATCCAGCAGGCGCAACAATGGCACGCTGCAGTTGGTGGTACACGAAGCGTTGGACACCAGCAGCTCATCACCGGTCAGGCAATCCTGGTTGATGCCATAGACAATGGTGGCGTCGACATCCGCCTCGCTGGCCATCGGCTGTGAAAACAGCACACGCGGCGCACCGGCGTCGAGAAAACGCTGGCCATCGGCACGGGTGTTATAGACACCGGAGCATTCCAGCACCAGGTCGACGCCCAGTGCTTTCCAGTCGATGCCTTCGGGGGTGGCACTGCGCAACACTTGTACGCAGTTGCCATTGATATGCAGACAATCGCCGTCGACTCGCACTTCGCCGGGAAAGCGCCCGTGGGTGGAGTCAAAGCGTGTCAGGTATTCGATGCTGGCCATGTCGGCCAGATCGTTGATTGCAACAATTTCAAACCCGGCTGCCGCCCCTCGCTCGAACAGAGCACGCAAGACGCAACGACCAATGCGGCCGTAGCCGTTGAGTGCAACTTTGTAGGGACGCGGTTGGGGCATGGGGTTCTCGATCAAGGTTAGTTCGGTGTTGAATGTTCTGACGCCATCGCGGGCAAGCCCACTCCCACATTAGACCGCGATCCAAATGTGGGAGCGGGCTTGCCCGCGATAGCGCCAGTGCAGACAACGCAGACTGACTTAGTCTTCCAGCAACTCTTCAGCCTGACCCAGGATGTTTTCCAGGGTGAAACCGAACTCTTCGAACAACGCTGGTGCCGGCGCCGACTCACCATAGGTGGTCATGCCGATCACGCGGCCTTCCAGGCCCACGTACTTGTACCAGTAGTCAGCGTGAGCCGCTTCGATGGCGATACGCGCGCTGACCTGCAGCGGCAACACCGATTGCTTGTAGCCGGCGTCCTGGGCTTCGAACACGCTGGTGCATGGCATGGATACAACGCGAACGTTGCGGCCCTGGGCGGTCAGCTTGTCGTAGGCCTGAACGGTCAGGCCCACTTCGGAACCGGTGGAGATCAGGATCAGCTCCGGCTCGCCGATGCAGTCCTTGAGCACATAACCACCACGGCTGATGTCGGCGATCTGCGCGTCGGTACGCACCTGGTGTTGCAGGTTCTGGCGCGAGAAGATCAGCGCCGATGGGCCGTCCTTGCGCTCGATGGCGTGCTTCCAGGCCACGGCGGATTCGACCGCGTCGGCTGGGCGCCAGCAGTCCAGGTTCGGCGTGGTACGCAGGCTGGTCAGTTGCTCGACCGGCTGGTGCGTCGGGCCGTCTTCACCCAGGCCGATGGAGTCGTGGGTGTACACATGGATCACACGCTTCTTCATCAGTGCGGCCATGCGCACGGCGTTACGGGCGTATTCCATGAACATCAGGAAGGTCGCGCCGTATGGCACCAGGCCGCCGTGCAGGGACACGCCGTTCATGATGGCGCTCATGCCGAACTCGCGCACGCCGTAGTACATGTAGTTGCCGCTGGCATCTTCTGCCGAGACACCTTTGCAGCCTTTCCACAGGGTCAGGTTGGAACCGGCCAGGTCGGCCGAACCGCCGAGGATCTCAGGCAGCAGCGGGCCAAAGGCGTTCAGGGTGTTCTGGCTGGCTTTACGGCTGGCGATGGTCTCGCCCTTGGCCGCGACTTCGGCGATGTAGGCCGAGGCTTTTGCCGAGAAGTCGGCAGGCAGGTCACCGGCCAGACGGCGTACCAGCTCGTTGGCCAGTTCCGGGAATTCGGCGGAGTAGGCAGCGAAACGCTGGTCCCATTCGGCTTCGGTGGCCAGGCCTTTTTCCTTGGCGTCCCATTCGGCATAGATGTCGGCCGGGATTTCAAACGGGCCGTGGTTCCACTTCAGCGCTTCACGGGTCAGGGCGATTTCCGCGTCACCCAGTGGGGCGCCGTGGCAGTCTTCTTTACCTTGCTTGTTCGGCGAGCCGAAACCGATGGTGGTCTTGCAGCAGATCAGGGTTGGCTGCGCGCTCTTGCGAGCGGTGTCGATGGCGATCTTGATTTCTTCCGGATCGTGGCCGTCGACGTTGCGGATCACCTGCCAGTTGTAGGCTTCGAAACGCTTGGGGGTGTCGTCGGTGAACCAGCCTTCGACTTCGCCGTCGATGGAAATGCCGTTGTCATCGTAGAAGGCAATCAGCTTGCCCAGGCCAAGGGTGCCGGCCAGGGAGGCGACTTCGTGGGAGATGCCTTCCATCATGCAGCCATCACCCAGGAACACATAGGTGTGGTGGTCGACGATGTCGTGGCCAGGGCGGTTGAATTGCGCGCCCAGAACTTTTTCAGCCAGCGCGAAGCCGACAGCGTTGGCCAGGCCCTGACCCAGGGGACCGGTAGTGGTCTCCACGCCTGGGGTGTAGCCGAATTCCGGGTGACCGGGGGTGCGGCTGTGCAGCTGACGGAAGCTCTTGAGGTCGTCGATGGTGACGTCGTAGCCGGTCAGGTGCAGCAGCGAATAGATCAGCATCGAGCCGTGGCCGTTGGACAGCACGAAGCGGTCACGGTCGGCGAACGACGGGTTGCTCGGGTTGTGTTTCAGGTAGTCACGCCAAAGTACCTCGGCGATATCCGCCATGCCCATCGGGGCACCGGGATGGCCGCTGTTGGCTTTTTGCACGGCATCCATGCTGAGGGCACGAATGGCGTTGGCACGCTCACGACGGCTGGGCATCGCTGATCTCCTGGAGTTTACTTATAAAGAAACGGAAAAAAGGACCGGCATTTTCCCTCAGCCACCGCCTGCGGGCAATGACAGATAGTCACTTGAGGGTGTTTTTCCTGTGGTTTGAACGGCAATAGGTTGCAGAAACCTTTAACTGGTTCGTCTAAAGGTTATAGCGGCGGCTTATAACCGCCACTTATCGATCAATATCAAAACTTTTTGATATTGACCTTGCAGGGATTTACACCCGTCACTAGACTGCTGGCCTTATGAACCTACCCGTGCCCTCCCTACGTCCTGACGACGGCGATGAACTGGCAGCCCTTTGCAAGGCTGCAGGTGATCCGTTGCGCCTGAACGTATTGCGCGCACTGGCCAACGATTCGTTCGGGGTGCTGGAACTGGCGCAGATCTTCGCCATCGGCCAATCCGGCATGAGCCACCACTTGAAGGTGCTGGCCCAGGCCGACCTGGTCGCCACGCGCCGCGAAGGTAATGCGATTTTTTACCGCCGCGCCCTGCCCCATACCGAACAGCTGGGCGGCAAACTGCACGCCGCCTTGCTTGAGGAAGTGGATAACCTGGGCCTGCCGAGCGACGTACAGTCGCGCATCGGCCAGGTCCACGGGCAACGCGCCGCCGCCAGCCAGGACTTTTTCTCCCGGGTTGCCGACAAGTTTCGCGCCCAGCAGGACCTGATCGCCGGCTTGCCCCAATACCGCGAAAGCGTACTGGCGCTGTTGGACAAGCTGAGCTTCAGTACTGAGGCCACGGCCCTGGAAGTCGGCCCTGGCGACGGCGGTTTCCTGCCGGAATTGGCGCGCCGCTTCGTGCAGGTCACGGCGCTGGACAACAGCCCGGCGATGCTGGATCTGGCGCGCCAGCTCTGTGAGCGCGAAGCCTTGGGCAATGTGCGCCTGCAGTTGGCCGACGCCCTGGGTGACACCGGCCTGCGGGCCGATTGCGTGGTGCTGAACATGGTCTTGCACCATTTCGCCGCACCGGCCGATGCCCTCAAGCAAATGGCCGGGTTGCTGCACCCCGGCGGTAGCCTGCTGGTTACGGATTTATGCAGCCACAACCAGAATTGGGCCAAGGAGGCCTGCGGTGATCTCTGGCTGGGTTTTGAACAGGACGATCTGGCCCGTTGGGCCACCGCTGCGGGACTCGTTCCCGGGGAAAGCCTCTATGTAGGTTTACGTAATGGTTTCCAGATTCAGGTCCGCCATTTTCAGCGGCCGGCTGGCGACACTCACCATCGGTAAATATCAGGAAAACATCGAGATGAGCGAATACTCCCTTTTCACCTCCGAGTCCGTGTCTGAAGGGCATCCGGACAAAATCGCCGACCAGATCTCTGACGCGGTGCTGGACGCTATCATCGCTGAAGACAAGTTCGCCCGCGTGGCGTGCGAGACGCTGGTGAAAACGGGCGTGGCGATCATCGCCGGTGAAGTCACCACTACAGCCTGGGTCGACCTGGAGCAGATCGTTCGTGACGTGATCACCGACATTGGCTACAACAGCTCCGACGTCGGCTTCGACGGCGCGACCTGCGGCGTGATGAACATCATCGGCAAGCAATCGCCTGACATCAACCAGGGTGTAGACCGTGCCAAGCCTGAAGATCAGGGCGCCGGCGACCAGGGCCTGATGTTCGGCTACGCCAGCAATGAAACCGACGTGCTGATGCCGGCGCCGATCACCTTCTCGCACCAGTTGGTGCAACGCCAGGCCGAAGCACGTAAATCCGGGGTATTGCCTTGGCTGCGCCCGGACGCCAAGTCCCAGGTGACCTGCCGTTACGAAGGCGGCAAAGTCGTGGGTATCGACGCCGTTGTGCTGTCGACACAGCACAACCCGGACGTGTCCTACGCCGACCTGCGCGAAGGCGTGATGGAGCTGATCGTCAAGCACGTGCTGCCTGCCGAGTTGCTGACCAAGGACACCCAGTTCCACATCAACCCGACCGGACAGTTCATCATCGGCGGCCCCGTGGGCGACTGCGGCCTGACTGGTCGCAAGATCATCGTCGACAGTTACGGCGGCATGGCCCGTCACGGCGGTGGCGCGTTCTCGGGTAAAGACCCGTCCAAGGTTGACCGTTCGGCCGCTTATGCCGGTCGTTATGTGGCCAAGAACATCGTGGCTGCCGGCCTGGCCGAGCGCTGCGAAATTCAGGTTTCCTACGCTATTGGCGTGGCGCAGCCTACGTCGATCTCGCTGAACACCTTCGGCACCGGCAAGATCAGCGACGAGAAAATCGTCAAGCTGGTGCGTGAAATCTTCGACCTGCGCCCCTACGCAATCACCACCATGCTCGACCTGCTGCACCCGATGTATCAGGAAACCGCAGCCTACGGCCACTTCGGCCGTACCCCTGCGCAGAAGACTGTTGGCGATGACACCTTCAGCACCTTCACCTGGGAAAAAACCGACCGAGCCAACGACCTGCGTATCGCTGCCGGCCTGTAAGCGTTCGCGCTGTATACAGAAACACCCGGTAAAAAGCCCCGAGCAATCGGGGCTTTTTTGTGGGCGCCTGGATGACTTAGGCTGGGCTCCCTTTTCGAGCAAGGATGCTCATGATGCATAAGTTCATGGCTTTTTTTCTCAGTGTTTTATCCAGCTGGACGTGGGCAGAAACGTGCCCCGATCACGCTCACCTGCAACTCGACAGCTTGGCCAGGCAGATCAGCCAGTGGGACGACAGTTACCACCGCCAGGGCCAATCCCCCATCAGTGACGAACTCTACGACCAGGCCCGCCAGCGCCTGGCGCAATGGCGTGAATGCACACGCCAAGCCACGCCGAAAGCGGACAACCCGCTGGCCAGTTCACGCGGCACGTTACGGCACCCAGTCGCGCACACCGGCCTGGAAAAGCTGCCAGACGAACCGGCAGTCAAGGAGTGGCTCAGCACCCGCCAGGATGTATGGATCCAACCCAAGGTCGATGGGGTGGCGGTGACGCTCGTCTATCGCGAGGGCCGCTTGCAGCAACTCATCAGCCGAGGCGATGGCGTGCTGGGCCACGATTGGTCGGCCTCGGCCGCCAGGATCCCCGGTATCGTCCAACAGCTGCCAGACGCGATTGATGTGGTGCTGCAAGGCGAACTTTACTGGCGCCTTGATCACCATGTGCAAGCGATAAACGGTGGGCTCAATGCGCGCAGCAAAGTGGCCGGCCTGATGAACCGGCGACAATTGAGCGACGCTGAGGCGGCAGGCATCGGCTTGTTCGTCTGGGCCTGGCCTGACGGTCCGGTGGACTTCACCGAGCGCCTGGCCACCCTGACGCGCTGGGGCTTCAGCGATACACAGCGTTATAGCCACCCCATTGAGCACATCAGCGAAGCCACTCATTGGCGCACGCATTGGTACAACGCACCGCTGCCCTTCGCCAGCGATGGCGTGGTGCTGCACCAGGCTGCACGGGCACCCGCCGAGCGCTGGCAAGCCAGTGCGCCTTATTGGATGGTCGCCTGGAAGTATCCAGCCATCAAAGCCCTGGCACTGGTGCGTAAGGTGCAATTCAGGATCGGTCGCACCGGGCGCATCACCCCCATCCTAGAACTGGAACCCGTGTGGCTGGATGATCGGCAGATCAGCCGGGTCAGCGCCGGCTCCCTGAAACGCTGGCAAGCCCTGGATATCCGCCCCGGCGACCATGTGTCGATCAGCCTGGCGGGCCAGGTCATTCCCCGACTGGACGAGGTGATCCTGCGCAACGAAACCCGTGTGGACATGCAGCTACCCAACCCTCGCGATTTTCACGCCCTGAGTTGCTGGCAAATGGAGCCCGGCTGCGAAGATCAATTACTCGCCCGCCTCACCTGGCTGAGCGGCAAACAGGGCCTGGCCTTGCCACATATGGGCCGTGAAACCTGGAACATATTGATCCAGGCCGGTCTAATCGCAGGCTTTCTCGATTGGTTAACCCTGGATGCGGCGCAGCTTGCTACCATTGAGGGCTTCGGTGATCGCACTCGTGAGCGAGTGCTCGACAGTTTTAACAACGCCCGGCAACGCCCTTTTTCACAATGGCTCAAGGCCTTGGGCGTACCGCCAGCGGCGCGCAACAACCTGGAGGGCGACTGGCAGACGCTGGCCGCCAAAGACACCCAAGCCTGGCTGGCCTCAGACGGCATCGGCCCGGGTCGTGCAGCGCAACTGAGCGCGTTTTTTCGCGACCCGCAGGTGCAAGCCTTGGCTGAAACATTACGCGAGGCCGGGATAGATGGGTTTTGAACGCCACCCGGCCACCTGATTGCGACCTTGGAGCTTTATAGATGAAATTTCTCGCCCCCTTTGCCTTGCTGACCCTCGCAAGTTTCACAACCATGCCACTGCTGGCCGCTGAAGAAGCGCAGCCGCTCACCGGCTGCGCCGCCAAGCGCCAGGCCATCAGCACCCAGATCGAACAAGCCAAGGCCCACGGTAACAGCGCCCAACAGGCCGGCCTGGAAAAAGCCCTGAGCGAAGTCACCGCCAACTGCACCGACGCCACCTTGAAAAAAGAACGTGAAAACAAGGTGCTCGACGCCAAGCACGAAGTCTCCCGCCGTCAGGCCGACCTCGACAAGGCCATGAAAAAAGGCGATCCGGACAAGATCAACAAGCGTAAGGACAAACTGGCCGAGTCGCGCAAAGAACTACAGGACGCGGTGGAAGAACTCGACCAGTAAAAACGATCAGTGATCGCGGAACTGTTTATGGCAGGCACTACAGGCGTCTTCGACTTTTTGCACCGCCGGCTGAAGGTTACTGGCCTTGTAGGGTTGCACTTGGCTGGCGATCACCAATTCACCGGTGGCCGCCTCAAGGTCGCGGGCCAGTTGCTGGAACTGCGCCTGTTTCTGCCACACGTCGTCCTTGGCGCTGGTGTGATCTTCTTCGCGCACGCTTGGGAAGTGCTTCCACGGCTCATGGGACAACGCATCCAGCTTGACCGCGCCTTCTGCAAACCTGGCACCGTCGAACGGGATACGCCCGCGCAACATCCCGCCCAGGTCTTCGCCGGTCTTGAGCATCTGCTTGAAGATCGCCTTGCGTTGGCCCAGTGGGGAATTGGGGTCAACACCGCCACAGGCGGACAAGGCCAGGCAGGCCAGCAGTACAACGGTCAGTTTTTTTAGAATCATGATGGCTTCAGGTCACGGGAAACGGCGGCCAGTATCCTCGCCCCGCCCGCAAAGACCAATAGCCCTATTAATAATAAGGGTTGCCCGAATGCAATGAAGCATGGGTAATCGCTTCAGGAAATGCTTACATGAATATCACCGCGAAACCCTGGAGCCGCCGACTCGCGTGGGCTCTGCCAATGATCGCACTGCTGGCCGGCTGCGATGCAGGTAAAGATGCCGGCAAAGAGGTCGCCAAAGAAGAAGCCAAACCCCATGCGGTCGCCACCTATGTGAGCGCACCTTGGGAAGCCTTGCCGGTGGTCTCCGACAGCGATTTGCTGGCCGGTTTTGAATCCTGGCGCAGCGCCTGCCAGCGCCTCAAAGCCGACCCGGTATGGGGCACCACCTGCGCGGCAGCGGCCAGCGTACCGGGCGATGCCGTGGCGGTTCGCGGCTTTCTCAAGGAACACCTCGATGTCTTCGGCTTGCGTTCGGCCAACAACACACCCAATGGTTTGATCACCGGTTATTACGAGCCGGTCTACCCCGGCAGCCTGACCAAAACCGCTACCGCCCATGTGCCGGTCTACGGCGTGCCGGATGACTTGATTATCGTCAACCTCGAAAGTATCTACCCGGAGCTTAAAGGCAAGCGCCTGCGTGGACGCCTGGAAGGTCGGGTGCTCAAGCCTTATGACGACGCAAGCACCGTCAACAGCCAGGGCTCCACTGCCAAGCCGATCGCCTGGCTGACCGACCCAATGGACCTGCAATTCCTGCAAATCCAGGGCTCAGGGCGTATCCAACTGGCGGGAGGGCGCCAACTGCGCGTAGGTTACGGCGACCAGAACGGCTACCCGTACCGCCCAATCGGCCGTTGGCTGGTAGAGCAAGGCGAGCTGAAAAAAGAAGAGGTGACCATGGGCGCCATCAGCGCCTGGGCCAAGGCACATCCGCAGCGCATTCCCGAACTGCTGGCGAGCAACCCCAGCTACGTATTCTTCAGCGCACGCCCCGACAGTAACGAAGGCCCACGCGGTTCGCTGAACGTGCCATTGACCGCCGGCTACAGCGTGGCAGTGGACCGCAAGGTCATCCCGCTGGGTAGCCTATTGTGGTTGTCGACCACCAAACCCGATGGTTCATCGATCACCAGACCTGTCGCGGCCCAGGACACCGGCGGCGCAATCACCGGCGAAGTACGGGCAGACTTGTTCTGGGGCACAGGTGATGCGGCGGGAGAGCTGGCAGGAAATATGAAACAACAAGGGCAAATCTGGATGCTGTGGCCCAAAGGCGCGGCGCTGCCGCAAGTACCCGATGCCCCCGCCGGCACCTGACAGACGCTGATAATGAAATGTGGGAGGGGCGGTGCGACGATTCGCCTTGCCCCTCTCCCACAAAGGATTTGCATCAGGCGTTAGATCGAGACAAAGAAGAAACTCGCAATCAACGCCATTCCCACGGCCCACACCAGCGAACGCAAAATCGCCCAATCGGCCAGGTAGCAAATGATGTACAGCAGGCGGCTGGTGATAAACAGCACCGCCAGCACATTGATCGTCACCAGTTCGGCGTTGCCGGCCATGTGCGCAATGACCACCGCCGCGGCAAACGCCGGGGTCACTTCAAAGCTGTTGAGTTGCGCATTGTTGGCGCGCTTGGCGACGCCCTCAACGGTATCGAGGAAAGCACGCGGGTCGTGGTTGTGCCGAGCTCCGAACTTGCCCGTGCTGAACTTGGCGACACCCGTGCATAGATAGGGCAGAAAAATTGCGATCAACACACACCAGAAAGCGACTGTCATCACTCATTCCTTTTTTGGATTTATCCGACGGTTAGAGTTTCATCACGAACATGCCGATCAGCACCAACCCACAAGCTATGAGCCGTGGACGGCCAAAAGGTTCTTTCAAGTAACGCATGCCGAACAGCACCACCAGGATCACGCTGACTTCCCGCGACGCCGCCGCCTCGGCAATCGAGCCCAACTGCATGGCCCAAAGCACCAAAGCGTAGCTCAACAACACGCACAATCCCACGCTAAGGCCCAACCGCCATTGAGTGCGCCAGAACAGGCTGAAGGCCGCACGCTTGCGCACCAGCGCCAGCAACGGAAATGGCCAGGCACTGATCAATGTCAGCCACACCAGGTAATCCAGCGGGTGCGACCAGCACCAGGGCTGTCGCTACCACCAGAACCTCCTCAATTGATTCGTGATGTAACTTCACCTGTTTATACTAAACGCCACCTCGGCGCCCCCCATGCGCCTACATTTCCCTGCTCCAAGGACCCCGGATGCTCGAACTTGTCGCCGCCTTCATTTGCCTCACCACCCTGCTCACCTATGTGAACTACCGCTTTATCGGCCTGCCGCCGACCATCGGTGTAATGGTCACTGCGCTGCTTTTTTCCCTGATCCTGCAGGGCCTGAGCTTTATCGGCTATCCCGGCCTGGAAGAGCGCATCCAGCAACTGATCGGCCAGATCGACTTCGGCGACTTGCTGATGAACTGGATGCTCTCGTTCCTGCTGTTCGCTGGCGCCTTGCATGTCAACTTGAACGACTTGCGCAGTTACCGCTGGCCCATCGGCCTGCTGGCCACCTTTGGTGTGTTGATCGCTACCGTGGTGATCGGCAGCCTGGCGTACTACATCTTCGCCCTGTTCGGCTGGCACGTGAGCTTCCTCTACTGCCTGCTGTTCGGCGCGCTGATTTCGCCTACAGACCCGATTGCGGTGCTCGGCGTGCTGCGTACCGCCAATGCGTCGAAACCACTGAAGACCACCATTGTCGGCGAGTCGCTGTTCAATGATGGCACCGCCGTGGTGGTGTTTACCGTGCTGTTGGGTATCGCGCAGTTGGGCGAGACGCCCACCGTGGGCGCCACTGCCCTGCTGTTTGCCCACGAGGCCATAGGCGGCGTGGTATTCGGCGGGCTGATCGGCTACCTCGTGTACCTGATGATCAAGAGTATCGAACAGCACCAGATCGAAGTGATGCTGACCCTTGCCCTGGTGATCGGCGGTTCGGCCATGGCTTCGGAACTGCACGTGTCCGCGCCGATTGCAATGGTGGTCGCGGGGCTGATCATCGGCAACCTGGGGCGCAAGCTGGCGATGAACGACATGACGCGTCGCTACCTGGATGGTTTCTGGGAACTGCTTGATGACATGCTCAACGCCTTGCTGTTTGCGCTGATCGGCATGGAGTTGCTGCTGTTGCCATTCAACTGGCTGCACGTATTCGCGGCCAGTTTGCTCGCTGTGGCGATCCTGCTCTCGCGCCTGTTGACGGTGGCCCCGGCGATCTTGCTGCTGCGGCGCTGGCGCACGGTACCGCGCGGTACTATCCGCATCCTGACCTGGGGTGGTTTGCGTGGCGGTGTCTCGGTGGCCTTGGCCTTGGCGCTGCCCCTGGGCCCGGAGCGCGACTTGTTGCTGAGCATCACCTACATCGTGGTGCTGTCTTCGATCCTGCTGCAGGGGTTGACGATTGGTCGCGTTGTAAAGCGCGTGACGCAGTCGCAGTAAGGGCACCACGCAGCATTTCAAGCAGGTGCCGCATCGCCAACGGGCGGCGCGGTGTCGAGCTGTACATGACGACCAGATCTCGCGCATAGCGCTGCTGGTCGTCAACCGGCACAACCCGGACCCCGTTACACGGCATCCCCATCCACTGCGGCACCAGCGACACCCCCATCCCTTGGGCCACCAGCATCAGGATGGTTTCCAATGCATCCAATTCACATAACACCTCTGGATCGAAGAACTGCTCATCCAGAAAACGCTGGGCGATCTGCCCGCCCCAAGAGCGGGCGTCGTAGCGAATAAACGGGCGTTCGCGCAGCAAGGCGGCAAATGCCTGGGTCTTGCATTCGGTGGGCGCAACCAGAATCAATGGCTCGGCGCGCAGCAAGTCCATCGACAAGGCTTTAGGCGGTTGAAACGGCGGCCTGACAAGTATCGCCGCATCCAACTCCTGGTTAAGTAACTTCTCGTAGAGGCTCCTGGAGTCACCGGGTGTGATCTTCAGCCTCAGTTTCGGTGCCGACACCGTCAGGCGCTCGATCACTCCCGGCAAAACGCCAGTCAACGCCGTTGAAATTGCGCCGATCTTGATCTCCCCTGATATCTCGTCCCGGCTCAGGTATTCCTCCAACTCGCGCGCTTGTTCAACGACGGCCTGAATTTTTGGTAATAGGCGCAGGCATTGGTCCGAGGGCCATGCGGCATGCGCCGTGCGCGTGAGCAGCGTGCAACCCAGCGTGCGCTCAAGCGCCTTGACCCGCTGGCTGATCGCAGCGGCAGTGCGGTTTTCGCGGCGCGCTGCGGCGGCTATGGACCCCGTTTCAATCACAGCGACCAGGCTTCTCAGGAATCGGACATCCATCAGTTTTCCTTTCGCTCAGACTAAGGCGAAGACGTTTTACCCGCTTATAAGGCCTGTTTAATCTGGGGACTCTCACATTCGGAGATTCCACCATGCACAGACCCTTTCACGCTGCATACCATGTTTATGACTTAGACAAGGCGCGCATTTTTTATCGAGATGTTTTGGGCTGCACGGAAGGCCGTTGCAGTGCGACCTGGATCGACTTCGACTTTTTCGGCAATCAACTTTCACTGCACGTGGGTACACCCTTTGCGACCACACGTACCGGCCTGGTCGGCGAACACCATGTACTGATGCCGCACCTGGGCGTGGTGCTGCCACTGGATGAATGGCTGGAATTGGCCGAGCGCCTGACCCGACTGGGCACTACCTTCGAAATCCCACCCGTGATCCGGTTTGCTGGCGAACCCGGCGAGCAACGGACAATGTTCTTTCTCGACCCCAGCGGCAACCCGATCGAAGTCAAGGGTTTCAAGGACTTCGAGGGCCTGTTCGCCCACTGACCTCCCCTCACCAAAACAATAAGAAAGGGTTACAGCATGAGTACAAAACCATCCTCCAGCCTTGTCACCCGCATCATGATAGGCCTCGCGGCCGGCGTGATCGTGGGCATCCTGCTCAATCAATTCCCGGAGCACAAAACCTGGTTTATCGACAACCTGCTGCAACCGGCCGGTGACTTGTTCATCCGGTTGATGAAGATGATCGTCGTGCCGCTGGTGTTTGCCTGCATGGTCGTCGGCATTGCCGGGGCGGGCAGTACCCGCGCACTGGGTCGCATCGGTATCAAGACATTCACGTATTTCTTCACGATTACCAGCATCGCCATCGTGTTCGGCCTGATCATCGGCAATGTGTTCCAGCCCGGCGCCGGCGCCGACTTCAGCAGTACATTGCAGACACCGGTAACGGGCTTGACCACCAGCGGCGAAGCGCAAAGCCTGGGCCGCGTCCTGGTTAACATCGTACCGGACAACATTGTGCTGGCAATGTCACAGGGCAAGCTGCTCTCGGTTTTGTTCTTCGCCATCCTGTTCGGCTGTGCGTTATCACTGCTGCCACCCCAGCAAAAAGCCCCACTGGTGGCCGTCATGCAAACCGTTTCGGACACCATGTTCAAGGTCACCCACCTGGTTATGCACTACTCACCGATCGGCATCTTCGGCTTGATCGGTGTGACGGTAGCCAGTTTCGGTCTCAGTGCCTTGCTACCCCTGATCAAGCTGATCGGTATCACCTATGTGGCTGTCGCACTGTTTGCGCTCTGTGTTCTGGGGCTGGTGGCGCGCATGGTAGGGGTCGGTTTTTTCCACTTGATACGAGAAATCCGCAGCGAGCTGTTGCTGGCCTACAGCAGCGCCGCGTCGGCGACGGTAATGCCACAACTGATCGAAAAGATGCAGCATTACGGCGCGCCTCGTTCGATCACCAGCATGGTCATTCCACTGGGGTACTCGTTCAACCTGGACGGCGCGTCTTTATTTGCCGCGTTGGGCACGCTATTCATTGCCCAGGCCTACGGGATCGATTTGAGCCTGGCTGATCAGGCGATGCTGGTGCTGATCATGGTGCTGACATCAAAAGGTGCGGCAGGCGTGCCGGGCTTCATGTTCATCATCCTCACTGCAACCTTGACAGCGGCCGGTTTGCCAGTGGAGGGGGTGGCGATCATCGCCGGTGTCTACCGGTTGATGGACATGCCGGTGACGGCGCTCAATGTGCTGGGCAATGCGCTTGCGCCACTGGTTATCGCTCGCTGGGAAGGCCAACTCAGGGCGCCGAACAGTGAGGAGCCGGTAGAACCCGCCGCTCCTCCCGTCCAGGTCTGATGCGGGCAGCGGTCATTCACCCTTTGCTGATTCGGATCGATTCGCACGACGCTCACCGGGCCCCGGCTTATCAGAGCGGGGTGCCCCGCTCTCACTGCGAATCTGCGCATGGCTGATCAGGGCGAAGATAAAACTGCCGCCGATGATATTGCCCGCCAGGGTCGGTCCGGCAAACACCAGCCAGAAATCCTTCCACGGCAGCTCGCCGGCAAACACCAGGTATGACACTTCCGCCGAACCGACGACGATATGCGTGAAGTCACCCAGGGCCATCAGGTATGTGATCAGGATAATGATCCACATCTTTGCGCTTTCCATTGATGGGATCATCCACACCATGGTGGCGATCATCCAGCCGGAAACGATGCCCTTGGCAAACATCTGGCCAGAATCGTTCTCCATGATCTTGCGTCCGATTTCAAGAAAGGCCAGGTCGGTCTTGGTATCGAAAATCGGTAAATGCAACATCACGTAAGCCACCAGCAAAGTGCCGCACAGATTGCCTACCAGCACGACTGTCCATAGTCGTAGCAGACGTGCAGCATTGCCCAGAGTGGGTTTGCTCATGACCGGCAGCACCGCGGTCAGGGTGTTTTCGGTGAACAGTTGCTGGCGTGCGAGGATCACCGCCAGAAACCCCGCGCAATAGCCAAAACTGGCTATCACCTTGAAGCCCTCGGCGTCCGGCAGGCGTGAATTGAGCAAACCCATCGCCATCAACGACAGGCCCATGGTGAGTCCGGCGGCCAGTGCCGACCACCATAAGGCGGCGACACTGCGCTCCAGCTCCTGGTCACCCTGGGTACGGATGATTTCGTGAAGAACCGCCGCGCGGGGCGGCTGGTTCTTGTCGACGTCCTGCTGCTCTTCCTGCGACAGGTTGGGGGTCTTGCCGTCTGCTTGAGTGGCCATGATGTACCAAAGTCCGAGGGGTGCCTGAAGCTACGACATGCCGCGACGATGGCTGTTCAATGGCCCGGCAATTAAACCGGAATGCGCCACGCCTTGGCCTGTTCCACGGTGGTGGAACTCACGGGTTTGCTCCAAGGTTTATTGCGCGCTTGATAGTATTTGATGATGCCATCGAGCACGCTATTGAAGTCTTGTGGCGTCTTCGCCTCTTTTAAGTCACGCACCGCACGTTGCAGCAGCTCAACGTTGGATGCCGGCTGGCCAGGACGGTACAGCGATGGGTAGATGACCTCCCGCGTAAAGTTTTCAGCTTTCACCCCGATATCCCGACTTTGCATCTCGGCGACGGCACTGCTCAATACCTTGGACATACTTGGCACACTGCCCGATTTTTGCTTGGCGCCCACCTGTAAAAGCTGCTGGAAATTACGCTGGCCCGGCGTATTCAGACGTTTGCCCAACCACTCGATGTGCTCGGGCCTGCTGGCGAGAGAGTCCAGGTTGCGTAAGGCCGTAGCAATCTTCGGAGTAATCTTCAGGGACGTGTCGGATTGGTTGGCTTCGGTAATTGCACTGTCCAACGCCTCCAACGCCTGTTTCGCCTCATCGCGAAACCGCAGTGCGTCTGCGCTGGCGGGGTCCTTGCGCAATTCACCCTGCACGCTGGCAAGCATTTGATCATCCATCGCCAACACAGCATCGTCCAGGGAGGCGAACTCATGGCGCTCACGTGTCAGTTCACGCTTTTGCAGGTGGCTCGACACCGATTGGCGAGCCTGGGCCTGCAAATGCTGTTTCTGTTCAAGCGTCATGGTGAAGTTGACGGTGCCGTTGAGCAGGCCGCGAAAATCGCCTTTGTTCGAGTTCAACGGCAATGTCACCGTTTGATCCGAAAACGCCTTGAGCCGGTCATCTTGGTAGGTTTCAGCCGCGGTATGCGGCGTGCCTGTGAACTTGTCAGCCAAATGGCTGAAAAAGCCACCGCTCTGGCGCGGTGGTGAGCTCTGCTCGGATTCGAACTTGACGATCAGCGATTCGTCCTTGCCCAAAGGGCTCTCCGGAAACGAACGTTCAATGACACCGGGGGCAGGGGTATTGAGGAGCAGCCCTCCGTCTTGAAACGCCGTAACCTCTGCATCCGCCTGAAACCCGTGGCCCTGTTCGGACGGGCTCTTGAACAGGCCCGGCAACGCCCCCGAAATAAGCGCAGCACGGGCGATGTCCATATCTGGCGTCAGGCTGGCATTGAACACCACCAACTGTGGACGACCGTCGAACATGCCTGTGCCCGTGATGTTCAGTTGCTTGATCGCCGGAATATGGCGGCTCAACACCTCCAGGTCGCGAAAGGTGGGCGCGGCTCCGGCTTTGAGCCGGTCGGCGATTTGCGTGACTTCAGGCGAGCGGTCCGCCTTGGGCATGCGCTCGATATGGGCAAGAATCGATTGACGTGACTGGTTGCGAATCAATTCTTCCAGGGGCTGCCCCTCGGTTTGCAGGCGCGGCAGCAGGGTCAGCAGCAGTTGCGAAATATTGCCGCCCGGGCCAGGTAGATTGCCCGCAAGCTTGCCAAGTTTGGAACTGGCATCCTGCAGCCAGGCCAGGATCGGATCTTTGCTATTGAGCAGGCTGGGCAAGTCGAGGCTGTTCGACAACTGCGTGAACGCCTTCGCGTCCATGCCACTGGCGAGTAACGCTGCAGAAATCGCACCGGCAGACGAGCCCGACACCACCTTGACGCCTTTGAGTTTGTCGGCGTCTTCAAGCGCCTGCACCATCCCGGGAAAGGCAATGCCCTTGGCGCCACCGCCACTGAGCACCAAGTGAGCGGGCGGCGGCGGTGACAGCACCACCTCGACGCGGCCATCGCTATGCCGATAAATACTCAGGTTGCGCTCGCCCACGCCCTTGACCAAAGGCGTCTTCACGTCCTGGCTGAAGGTTTGAGACGAAAGAGGCTTATTTTCTACAACAGAACTGGAGACTTTCATACATGAGGCTCTCTCTACAGGGTGTAGGCCTGAGTGATGAGAGAGCCTCGGAAGGATCCACACGGAATGATTTGGTAACGCAAATCACGTCGCGCAGGTGTTACTCAGAAAGACCGTCGTCCTGGAACTGGTCCTTCACATACTTGATTTCGGTACGGCCATGGGGCGCCGGCAAACCGTCTTCGCCCAGGTTGACGAAGACCATTTTTTCCACCGTCAGGATACTTTTGCGGGTGATCTTGTTGCGCACTTCACAGGTCAGAGTGATGGAGGTGCGGCCGAACTCAGTGGCGGTGATACCCAGTTCAATGATGTCGCCCTGGCGCGAGGCGCTGACAAAGTTGATTTCGGAGATGTATTTGGTCACCACGCGCTGGTTGCCCAATTGGACAATCGCGTAAATGGCTGCTTCTTCATCGATCCAGCGCAGCAGGCTGCCACCGAACAGGGTGCCGTTGGGGTTGAGGTCTTCGGGTTTTACCCATTTGCGGGTGTGGAAGTTCATGATCACTCCAAAGCGTCTTGCCAAATGATGGGCAACATCATGGCAGAGCCAGGGCCCAAGCTCTATGAGCCATTGCCTATCGCCCTCATGCACGATCTTCATGCCGCCGACAGAAAGGCTTGGGAAGTGCCACATACACGGCTATAATCGCCTCCGTTTCAAAACGGTCATCTTCGATTGATACCGTTCTCCCGCCACCTGTCCGAGGGGCGCTGCAGCAGGTTCAACCTGTCAGGCTCGGATGGGGCGTTGTCCGGCCTGGTTGCCCTGGCCTGATACTAAACGCACAACGGCGCCCATTCGCACACTACGAATGGAGGCTCTCTATGAGCGCTGTAATGACGCCTGCAGATTTCAACGACTACAAAGTCGCCGACATGTCCCTCGCTGCCTGGGGCCGTCGCGAAACCTTTATCGCCGAATCCGAAATGCCGGCCCTGATGGGCCTGCGTCGCAAGTACGCCGCTGAACAGCCGCTCAAGGGCGCGAAGATTCTGGGCTGCATCCACATGACCATCCAGACCGCCGTACTGATCGAAACCCTGGTTGCCCTGGGTGCCGAAGTGCGTTGGTCCTCGTGCAACATCTTCTCGACTCAGGACCAGGCCGCCGCCGCTATCGCTGCCGCCGGTATCCCGGTATTTGCCTGGAAGGGCGAAACCGAAGAAGAGTACGAGTGGTGCCTGGAGCAAACCATCCTCAAGGATGGCGCGCCATGGGATGCCAACATGATCCTCGACGACGGCGGCGACCTGACCGAACTGCTGCACAAGAAGTACCCGCAGATCCTCGACCGCGTCCACGGCGTGACCGAAGAAACCACCACGGGCGTGCACCGCCTGCTGGATATGCTGGCCAAGGGCGAGCTGAAGATCCCGGCCATCAACGTCAACGACTCGGTGACCAAGAGCAAGAACGACAACAAGTACGGCTGCCGTCACAGCCTGAACGATGCGATCAAGCGTGGCACAGACCACCTGCTGTCGGGCAAGCAAGCCCTGGTGATCGGCTACGGTGACGTGGGCAAGGGTTCCTCCCAGTCCCTGCGTCAGGAAGGCATGATCGTCAAGGTCTCCGAAGTTGACCCGATCTGTGCCATGCAAGCCTGCATGGACGGTTTCGAAGTGGTTTCGCCGTTCATCGACGGTATCAACGACGGTACCGAAGCAAGCATCGACAAGTCCCTGCTGGGCAAGATCGACCTGATCGTCACCACCACCGGTAACGTGAATGTGTGCGATGCGAACATGCTCAAGGCCCTGAAGAAGCGCGCCGTTGTCTGCAACATCGGCCACTTCGACAACGAGATCGACACCGCATTCATGCGCAAGAACTGGGCATGGGAAGAAGTGAAACCGCAGGTGCACAAGGTTCACCGTACCGGCGCCGGCAATTTCGACCCGCAGAACGATGACTACCTGATCCTGCTGGCCGAAGGCCGCCTGGTTAACCTGGGCAACGCCACCGGTCACCCAAGCCGCATCATGGACGGCTCGTTCGCCAACCAGGTGCTGGCGCAGATCTTCCTGTTCGAACAGAAGTACGCCGACCTGTCGCCAGCCCAGAAAGCCGAGCGCCTGACCGTTGAAGTACTGCCCAAGAAACTCGACGAAGAAGTGGCCCTGGAAATGGTCCGCGGCTTCGGCGGCGTCGTGACTCAACTGACCAAGACCCAGGCCGACTACATCGGTGTGACGGTTGAGGGCCCGTTCAAGCCGCACGCTTACCGCTACTGATACACCTGCTGCCCACTCTCCCTGTGGGGGAACGGGCTTTAATGTGGGAGGGGGCTTGCTCCCGATGGCGGTGGGTCAGTCAATATATTTATTAACTGACACTCCGCCATCGGGAGCAAGCCCCCTCCCACATCGACGGTGTACACACTCCGCAATTCTGGGTTTCAAAGGGTATGACCATGTCCCAAGACCGTCGCTACAGCTTCGAGTTTTTCCCGACCAAGACCGATGCTGGGCATGAAAAGCTGATGGCCACTGCCAAGGTGCTGGCCAGCTACAACCCCGACTTCTTCTCCTGCACCTACGGCGCCGGCGGTTCGACCCGCGACCGCACGATCAACACCGTGTTGCAGCTGGAAAGCGAAGTCAAAATTCCCGCCGCTCCGCACTTGTCGTGCGTGGGCGACAGCAAGGCCGACCTGCGTGGTCTGCTGACCCAATACAAAGCTGCCGGCATCAAGCGTATCGTCGCCTTGCGTGGCGACCTGCCGTCCGGCATGGGCATGGCCAGCGGTGAGCTGCGCTACGCCAATGACCTGGTGAGTTTCATCCGCGAAGAAAGCGGCGATCACTTCCATATCGAAGTGGCCGCTTACCCGGAGATGCACCCCCAGGCGCGCAATTTCGAAGACGATTTGCAGAACTTCGTGCGCAAGGCCAATGCCGGCGCCAACAGTGCGATCACCCAGTACTTCTTCAACGCCGACAGCTACTTCTACTTCGTCGAGCGTGTACAAGCGATGGGTGTGAATATCCCGATCGTGCCGGGCATCATGCCGATCACCAACTACAGCAAGCTGGCACGTTTCTCCGACGCCTGCGGTGCCGAAATCCCCCGCTGGGTGCGCAAGCAACTGGAAGCCTATGGCGACGACGTCAAAAGCATCCAGGCCTTCGGCGAGCAGGTCATCACCGAGATGTGTGAGCAATTGTTGCAGGGTGGTGCGCCAGGGTTGCATTTCTATACCCTGAACCAATCTGAACCCAGTCTTGCTGTCTGGAACAACCTCAAGCTGCCACGCTGAGGTCTGTTCGGTTGTACCAAGGCCCTCAGACGAGGGCCTTTGTCGTTTTACGTGACCCACGGAACCCCGCAGTCCATGAATACAGTGTCCCCGACTTCCCGCCCGCAACTGGTCTATCTGGTCTTCGGTGCCCAGACCTACCACCAGGAAGCGGTATTCAGCATCGCCAGCGCACTGGCGTTCCTGCAGGACACCCCGGACGCGAACGTGGACATCCAGGTGTTCACCGACAATCCCGAGCCTTATCACTTGCTGCCGGTACGCGTGCGCCCACTGGACGAGGCCACTCGCAAACGCTGGAGCGAGCCCCACGGTTATCATTTCCGCACCAAACACGTGGTACTGCGCCAGGTACTGGAAGAGTCGCAGGTGGCGCTGCTGATCGACACCGACACGTTCTTCCACCATTCGCCCATGGCCCTGTTCGAGCGCGTGCAGCCCGGCACCCTGCTGTGCAACGCCTTCTACACCAAGTACGGCGACAACCACGAAAGCATCCTCTACACCGCCCTGCACCAGCGCCTGCTGGAGATGGGCGTGGCCGACGATGACATGATGACCCTCAATTCCGGGGTCATGGGCCTGACCCAACAGGATGCACACATCCTCGACCGCTCCATCGAATTGATGGATGAACTGTTCCCCCACGCCCAGGGCGCCTACACCCTGGAAGAGTTCTGCCTGTCCATCGCCGCCTACCGCACCGTCAACGTGCGCGAATGCCCGGACCTGATCCACCATTACTGGAGCCGCAAACAGCTGTTCCGGGCCAAGGTCAAGGCGTGGATCGCCAAACACGCCAGTGCCCCAACCAGTGCGCAGGCCCTGGCCGATACCCGCCAGGTCTCCTCGCACCTGCCGCGCCCGCCGCGCTTGCAGCGCTTGATGTACAAGCTGATCACCCTGCTGCTGCCCAAGCACCAGCAACAGTTCATTCGTGAAATCCTCTATGGTTGCTACGAGCACGAAAACGAGTTCGATCAGGCCTGCGGTCCGGTTTGGTGGGACAAGGCACGACAAAACCAGGAAGAACGCCAGAAGCGCCCACTGGATGCCCACCAACTGGAACACTGGTTCGCCAACCCCGTGGTGCGGCTGATACTGGGCGAGCGTCGCGCCGCGATCCACGAACACTTGCTGGACGCTCCGGCGAAATAACACCGCCCGCCAATGCGCGTGGTAGAGCTTCTCTTTCTGTCGGGAGCGTCGTAACCTCAAGGTATGCCCGCCATTTTCAAGCTACTGACCGCCGTGCTTTTTTCTTGCCTGAGCCTGGTCGCTCATGGCGAGAAACTGCGCATTGTCACCGAGCCCTGGGCGCCCTATGTCTACGACGATAACGGCACCAGGGCCGGCCTGGATTACGAAACCACAGTGGCCGTGTTCCAACGTCTGGGCGTGGAAGTGCAATGGCAATTCCTGCCCTGGAAGCGCTGCCTGGCGATGCTCGAGCAGGGTCACGCCGATGGCGCGCTAGATATTTTCCACAGCCATGAACGCGACGCCCAGTTGCTCTACCCCAGTGAACCCTTGTCGGAAGTCGAATTCGTCCTGTTCTACGCCAATGATCGCCCTCACCCCACCACAACCCTCGATGAGCTGCGTGGCCTGACTGTCGGCATCTCACCCGGCTACCTCTATGGCGAGACGTTTAGTGGGTCCAGCGCATTCGAGCGCGAGCCTGCCCCCAGCCATGAAGCCAATTTCGGCAAGCTGATGCTCGGACGCATCGACATGGTCGTGACTGACCGGCGAGTGGGGCAGCACATCATCAAGACGCTGGGCCTTGAGGGCAAAGTCAGCCAGGCGGCAGTGGTGGTCAGCCGCCAACAACAATTTCTCGCGGTGCGCCGTGGAGCCGGCATGGACCTGTTGGTACAGCGCTTTGCCGCCGAGCTCAAGCGCTTCAAGCAAGAGCCGGCCTATGCCGCCTTGAGCGCCAAATATGGTGGGATGCAGGCGCAAACCTCCCCGATATCAGCCTCCGAACACGCCGTTGAGCAGCAGGAAAGCAGCGCGCCGTGATTGCTCTGTTATACTCCGGCCTTTCCGCCAGGCTTACGCCCGGCCGCTCGGGTCTTGAAAAAGGCACCCAACCCAGCTACTGCGCAGCTTTGCAGCCCGCGCGAGCCGGTGGAGTGCCCGCCAGACACAGCAGGACCGGACGGGATTGCGCTCCCCTAAGCGCCATTCACGCCCGGCAAGATTATCCCTTTGGGCCAAGCCCTAACTAAAACAGGATTACTCATGTCCTTTGCTTCCCTCGGTCTCTCCGAGGCTTTAGTCCGCGCCATCGAGGCAGCGGGCTATACCGAGCCTACTCCGGTGCAACAGCGGGCCATTCCCGCCGTGTTGCAAGGTCGCGACCTGATGGTCGCGGCTCAGACAGGTACCGGTAAAACCGGTGGTTTCGCCCTCCCGATTCTGGAGCGGTTGTTTCCCAACGGTCACCCGGACAAATCCCAGCGTCACGGCCCGCGCCAACCGCGTGTACTGGTCCTGACCCCTACCCGCGAACTCGCAGCCCAGGTCCACGACAGCTTCAAGCTGTACGCCCGCGACCTGAAGTTCGTCAGCGCCTGCATCTTCGGCGGTGTCGGCATGAACCCACAGGTTCAGGCCATGTCCCGCGGCGTTGACGTACTGGTCGCTTGCCCGGGTCGTTTGCTCGACCTGTGCGGCCAGGGCAGCGTCGATTTGTCCCACGTGGAAATCCTCGTGCTGGACGAAGCCGACCGCATGCTCGACATGGGCTTTGTCCATGACGTGAAAAAGGTCCTCGCACGCCTGCCGGCCAAACGTCAGAACCTGCTGTTTTCGGCAACGTTCTCCCAGGACATCACGGCCCTGGCCGGCAAGCTGCTGCACAACCCGGAGCGCATCGAAGTCACGCCACCGAACACCACGGTCGAGCGTATCGAGCAACGCGTATTCCGCCTCGCCGCCAGCCACAAGCGCTCGCTGCTGGCGCACCTGATCACCCACGGCGCGTGGGAACAGGTGCTGGTCTTCACCCGCACCAAGCACGGCGCCAACCGCCTGGCCGAGTACCTGGACAAACACGGCCTCACCGCTGTTGCCATCCACGGTAACAAGAGCCAGAACGCTCGCACCAAAGCCCTGGCCGACTTCAAGGCCGGCACTGTGCGCATCCTGGTCGCCACCGATATCGCCGCCCGCGGCCTGGATATCGACCAGTTGCCACACGTGGTCAACTTCGAACTGCCGAACGTCGATGAAGACTATGTGCACCGTATCGGCCGTACTGGCCGTGCCGGTCGTTCGGGCGAGGCCATTTCCCTGGTCGCACCGGACGAAGAAAAACTGCTGAAAAGTATCGAACGCATGACCAAGCAGAAAATCGCCGACGGCGACCTGATGGGCTTCGATGCCAGCGCCGTGGAGGCCGAGAAACCTGAAGCCCGCGAGCGTCCGGATGTGCGTAACCCGCGCAACCCACGCGGTCCGAAGGGCGATGGCCCGAATGGCGGCGGTGGTCGTCGCGACAAAGGCAAGGACAAGGGCAAGGAAAAGTCCGCCACCAGCAGCCGAGGTGAACGCCCGGCCCGTGAGCAAAAGCCACGTGAAGGCACCCCGGCCCGCGAACAGCGCCAGCCGAGCCAGCCGCCACGCGCCGCCGCTGACCGTGCCCCGGACGAGTTCCTCGACGACGATGTGGATAACTTCGGTAACCGCGTCGACTACGTGCCCCAGGCCAAGCCGGCCCAGGGCCGTGGCCGTCGTCCAGGTGCCCCGGCACAAGGCGCCGGTGCGGGTGCTCCGCGTGGCGGCCAGCCACAGGGTGGCCGTCAGAACGGCCCGCGCAACAGCAGCGGCGGCAGCACCGGTACTCCGCCTGCCAAGCGCAGCGGCCCGCGTAATGGTGCACCGCGTGACGGCCAGGCGCGTCGCGAAGATTCGCGCAGCAACAACCGCCGCCCGGCCCGTGACGACCAGCCACGCCTGTCCGAGCCAGCGGTGCAAAACCCGCGTGGTGGCCCGGCGCCGAAGATCATCCACAAGGAGTCGAAAGCTGATCGCTTCCCGACACCCGAGCAGTTGGACCAACTGCCAGGCCGTCCTCGTGGTGAGAAACCGGCGCTGCTGACCCGCAACCGCTGAGTTCCAAAGCCATAGGCGTTGACTGTTACATCGCCATCGCGGGCAAGCCCACTCCCACAAGGGAATGCATTTCAAGTGTGGGAGCTGGCTTGCCTGCGATGAGGCCCGGCTAGGCAACACGAATCCCCAGCCAAAAAAATGCCCCGCATCTTTCGATGCAGGGCATTTTTTATGCGCGGCGAAAATTACTTCGCTTTCACACCTTCAAACGTGATGTACAACTGAACGTTGTCAGACTGTGGACCTACGTCCATACCGTCTTTGTTGAATTCCTTGCGGCTGATGTTGGTGGTGCCTTCAAAGCCGGCACGGTAGCCGCCCCATGGATCCTTGCCTTCGCCCAGGAACGTGGCTTTGACCAGGATCGGCTTGGTCACACCGTGGAAGGTCAGGTCGCCGGTCACATCAGCAGTCAGCTTGCCATCAGCATTTTTGCCAGTTGGCTTGACGCTGGTGGAGACGAACTTGGCATCAGGGAATTTGCCCGACTCCAGGAAGTCCTTGGTGTTGACGTGCTTGTCGCGCTCGGCGTGGTTGGAGAACACGCTGGCAGTACGCACGTTAACTTCAATCTTGGCGTCTTCCGGCTTGGCGGCGTCAAAGCTGAACTTGCCATCCAGGTCCTTGAAGGTACCGGTAATGTAGCTGTAGCCCAGGTGGCTGATCTTGAAATCGACGAAGGCGTGCTGGCCTTCCTTGTCGATCACGTAGTCAGCGGCCATCGCCGAACCTGCGGACAGCAGAGCAGAACCGATTGCCAGCGCAGCGAGTGTTTTTTTCAACATGCTTTCTATTCCTTGTGAGTCGAGGTTGAACATCAGGCTTTGCGCCCCAGCATTCGTGTCAGGGTCGCATCACGATCGATAAAGTGGTGTTTCAATGCAGCCACGCCATGCAAACCGGCGAAGACCACCAGCACCCAGGCCAGGTACAGATGCACCCAACCGGCTGTGTCTGCCTGGTCCGGTAGACCGGAAACCACGGCAGGAATTTCAAACAAACCAAACACCGGGATACCGACACCGTCGGCGGTGGAAATCAGGTAACCGGCAATCATCACGGCAAACAGCCCCAGATACAGGAACGCATGGCCAAATGCAGCACCGATCCGCGTCATACGGCTATAGCTGGCCAGCGGCGGTGGCGGCGGGCTGACCAGACGCCAGACGATACGCACCAGCATGATGGCAAACAGCGTGATGCCAATGCTCTTGTGCAAGTCAGGCGCATCTTTGCGCCAGGCGCTGTAGTAGTCGAGGCCGACCATCCACAGGCCCAATGCGAATAAACCAAACACCACCAAGGCGACGCCCCAGTGTAGAACCATGCTGACCCAGCCGTACCGGGCGGGAGAATTGCGTAGCTGCATGTACTTAATCCCGTAAGAACTGTGCCCAAGACTAGCGTTTTACCTATCGAATTAAAGCGGAAAATTTCGCTTTGAAATATCGAGAAATACGATGAAGAGGCTAGGTATCATAAATTAACAAGGGATTAAGACTATTCCCAAGAAACGCGACAGACCGTCCTGCATTTACCGCCAATTGCCCCACAATGGCTTGTGACACGCGCCACCATTGCATAGGCTTGCGCGATTGTTTCGCCTGCGCGCGCCGCAGGATCGCTTCGAGGAGATCACCGATGGGCTTGAACAACCAGTGGATGCAACGCGACCTCGCGGTGCTGTGGCATCCCTGCACCCAGATGAAAGACCACCAGCAACTTCCGCTAGTCCCGATCAAGCGCGGTGAAGG
The DNA here is from genome assembly GCF_052850795.1 of Pseudomonas sp. 910_23. NCBI lineage: Bacteria > Pseudomonadati > Pseudomonadota > Gammaproteobacteria > Pseudomonadales > Pseudomonadaceae > Pseudomonas > Pseudomonas sp. 910_23. The sequence goes on from NZ_VXCZ01000016.1 coordinate 96,099, forward strand.
CGTATGGCTGGAAGACTTCGAAGGCAAACGCTACCTCGACGCCGTCAGCTCCTGGTGGGTCAACGTGTTCGGCCACGCCAACCCGCGCATCAACCAGCGCATCAAGGACCAGGTCGATCAGTTGGAGCATGTGATCCTCGCCGGTTTCAGCCACCAGCCAGTGATCGAGTTGTCCGAGCGCCTCGTGCAGATGACGCCTGAAGGCCTGACGCGCTGCTTCTACGCCGATAACGGTTCATCCTGTATCGAAGTCGCATTGAAGATGAGCTTTCACTACTGGCTCAACCGTGGCCTGCCGAACAAGAAGCGCTTCGTCACCCTGACCAACAGCTACCACGGCGAAACCATCGCCGCGATGTCGGTAGGCGACGTGCCGTTGTTTACCGAGACCTACAAGGCGCTGCTGCTCGACACCATCAAAGTGCCGAGCCCCGATTGCTACCTGCGCCCCGACGGCATGAGCTGGGAAGAACACTCGCGCAACATGTTCCTCGCCATGGAACAGACCCTGGCTGACCACCACGATACCGTTGCCGCAGTGATTGTCGAGCCACTGATCCAGGGCGCCGGCGGCATGAGGATGTACCACCCGGTGTACCTCAAGCTGCTGCGCGAAGCCTGCGACCGCTACGGCGTGCACTTGATCCACGACGAAATCGCCGTGGGCTTCGGCCGCACCGGCAGCATGTTCGCCTGTGAACAAGCCGGCATCCGCCCGGACTTCCTGTGCCTGTCCAAGGCCCTCACTGGCGGCTACTTGCCGCTGGCCGCCGTGGTCACCACCGAAGATGTCTACAGTGCCTTCTACGACGACTACCCTACCCTGCGCGCCTTCCTGCACTCCCACAGCTACACCGGCAACCCGCTGGCGTGCGCGGCAGCCTTGGCGACGCTGGATATCTTTGAAGAAGACAACGTCATCGAAAACAACAAGGCCCTGGCCCAGCGCATGGCGACCGCCACCGCGCACCTGGTGGACCATCCTCACGTTTCGGAAGTGCGCCAGACGGGCATGGTGCTGGCGATCGAGATGGTGCAGGACAAAGCCACCAAGGCCGCCTACCCGTGGCAGGAACGCCGTGGCTTGAAGGTATTCGAACACGCACTGGAGCGTGGCGCGCTGTTGCGGCCACTGGGCAGCGTGGTGTATTTCCTGCCGCCCTATGTGATTACACCGGAGCAGATCGACTTCCTGGCCGAAGTGGCCAGCGAGGGGATTGATATCGCCACTAACAGCAACGTCAGTGTGGCTGTGCCGAAAGATTTCCATCCTGGCTTTCGTGACCCGGGTTGATACCAACCCCTGTAAGAACCGACTTGCCACAGCAAGCTCGCTCCTGCATACACCTCTTCAGAGAACAGAAATGAGACTGTCCCGCTTTTTCACCGACACCCCGCTGAGCCTCGGCGATCATGAACTTCCTGAAGCCCAGGCGCATTACATCAGCCGTGTGTTGCGCATGGGTGAAGGCGATGCCGTACAGCTGTTCGACGGCTCTGGCCAGGAGTTTAGTGGCACGCTGCTGGAAGTCGGTAAAAAACGCGTCACCGTGCAACTGACGCAAAGCTTTGCCGGCCAAGATGAATCGCCGCTGCATATCCACCTCGGGCAGGGCCTGTCCCGGGGTGAGCGCATGGATTGGGCGATCCAGAAAGCCACTGAACTGGGCGTCAATGCGATCACACCGATCTTCAGCGAGCGCTGCGAGGTGCGCCTCAAGGACGAACGCGCCGACAAACGCCTGCTGCACTGGCGTCAGGTTGCCATCAGCGCGTGCGAGCAGTGTGGGCGTTCAACGGTGCCGGTGATTCACGCACCGGTGTTGCTGGCCGACTGGCTGAAGCAAACCGAGGCCGACCTGAAACTGGTGCTGCACCCAGTCGCCGAGCCGATGATCAGTCACGCGAAGCCTTCGAGCCTGGCGTTTCTGATCGGGCCGGAAGGTGGCTTGACCGACGGCGAAGTCGACACCGCCCAAGGCGCTGGCTTCCATGCTGCGCGGTTGGGGCCACGGGTATTACGTACCGAAACCGCGCCCGTGGTGGCGCTGTCGGTCGCCCAGCAACTCTGGGGTGATTTCTAAACGGAGCGATCACTCCACCGGATCACTCACCGGCTTGGCAATGATCGCCTTCAACTCGCTGGTCATTGGGAATTCCAGGTTCAGGCCCTTCGGCGGGATCGGCTGCTCAAACCAGCGCTGGTAAATCCCGTTGATCTCTCCCGAACGGTACAGATCACCCAAAGTCTCGTTGACCACGGCGAGAAACTGCGGGTCGTCCTTGCGCACCATGCAGCTGTAGATCTCCCGCGACTGCTCCTCGCCCACCACCACCCAGTGGTGCGGGTCCCTGGCCTTGGCGCGCTCGCCGTAGAGCAACGCATCATCCATATAGAACGCTAACGCACGGCCGGTCTCGAGCATCTTGAAAGCCTCGCCATGGTCTTTGGCGCTGATCACGAACATATTGGCTTTGTGTTCAGCATTGTAACTTTTGAGGAAGCGTTCATTGGTAGTACCGGCAGTGGTCACCACGTTTTTGCCCTTGAGGTCGGCAAAGCCTTTGATCCCGCTGTCCTTGGCCGTTAGCAACTGCCCCTTCACGTAAATGAACCCGTAGGAAAATGCCACCTGCTTCTGCCGCTCGGCGGTCACGCCGGTGGAGCCGCACTCCAGGTCGACGGTGCCGTTCTGCACCAGTGGAATTCGGGTCTGGGAGGTCACCAGGTTGTACTTCACCTTGAGCTCACTCACCCCGATTTTCTGCTGGATGCGCTCGACAATCTTGTTCGCCAGGTCCACCGAGTAGCCCATCGGCTTGCCACTGTTATCCCCAATGTAGGAAAACGGCACCGACGCATCGCGATACCCCAGGGTGATGGCCTTGGCGCTGGCGATCTTGCTCAAGGTGCCCTCCAGAGGCGCTTCGGTCGCATGGGCGTTTGCGCTCAAAAAAAGTCCAAGAGCGCAGCCGGTCAACAGGATTTTTTTCATTGTTATTCTCCGTTGGTAGATCGGTTATTTACGTATTGCAATCACGCTGATTTCTACCAGCACACTCGGTCGCGCCAGCTCTGCTTGCAGGGTGGTACGCGTGGGCGCCATGCCTGGCGAAAGCCATGCAGACCAGGCTTCATTCATCGGCGTAAAACCGGTACCGATGTCCTTCAGGTAAATCGTCGCGTTGAGCAGGTGATCCTTGTCACTGCCCGCCTCGGCCAACAGCGCGTCGATCCTGGCCAACACTTCTCGGGTTTGGCTGCCTACGTCCTGGCCATCGCCCGGTACCTGGCCCGAGAGAAACACCAAATCCTTGAAGGTCACGGCAGCGCTAAGACGCTCGTTGCTGTTGATTCGGGTGATAGTCATGGCTGCATCCTCAAGCGGCGCGGGGCGCCAGGCCCTGCATATCAATGGAAGGAACATGCTGGCTGATCAACTCAGCCAATAGCTGGCCACTGCCACAGGCCAGGGTAAAACCAAGCGCGCCATGCCCCAGGTTCAACCACAAATTGCGGTAGGCGCTGGCACCGATCAACGGCACGCCCGTCGGTGTTGCCGGGCGCATACCGGCCCACTCGACCGCGTGGGCGTAGTCACCGGCCAAAGGAAACGTCTCCAGCGCCTGACGCTTTATCAAGGCCAGGCGCTTGGGCTCAAGACGCGCATCAAAGCCGACAATATCCACCATGGCCGCGATCCGCAGTTGCTCACCAATGCGCGCGTAGACGATCTTGCGGTCATAGTCGGTGATGCTCACGTTCGGCGCCTTGTGCTGCGCGCCGATCGGCACGCTCAGGCTGTAGCCCTTGAGCGGGTACAGCGGCAGCGACAAGCGCGGCAACGCCAACTCGGCGCTGCGATGCCCGGCAGCCAGCACCAACTGTTCGACCGGCATCACGTCATGGCCCATTTCGATGGCCTGCACCGCACCGTCGGCGTGACGAATCCCGGTAACCTTGCGACCCAGCAAAAATGTACAGCGCCCTGAAGCCTTTAACCGAGCTGCCAGCCGTTGGCAAAAAGCATGACAGTCCGCCACTTCCTCATTCGGGGTATAGATGCCGCCGACAAACCCACCTGCCGCCAACGCCGGTTCCAGGTGCGTACAATCCACTGCAGACAGCACCTGCTGCTGCAGGACGTCGGTGACCTTGCTGCGTGCACGCTCAAACGTCTCGGCGTTGCGAAAGGTCACCAGCTTGCCGTTGCGCCGCCAGTCGAAGCCGTCCAGGCGATCATCGACACGCCATTGCTGCAAGGTGCCTTGACTCAGGCTCGCCAGCCGCAGCAAGTGGGCAGCGTTGCGCTTGTTCACCGAGCCCCGGCAGGCACCGATGAACGCTGCCATCCAGCGCCATTGCTGGAGGTCAAGCCGTGGGCGCAGCTTCAGCGGCGAGTCGCCGCGCAACAGCCACCCAATCGCCTGCAGCGGCACGCCCGCGTCGGCCAATGGCGCAACATAGCGATAGGACAGCTGCCCACCGTTGGCGAAACTGGTTTCGCTGCCCAAGGTATCGCGGGCGTCGATCACCGTTACCTCATGGCCAGCCCGTACCAAAGCATAAGCACTGGCCAAGCCGATAACCCCACCACCGATGATGCAAACCTGCCTGGCCATCCCAGCCCCCGACCGTTGATTAACTGAAGACCAAGCGTAGGCGCAGGTGACAGGCCACCGACAATGAATAAAGATGGGTCACCTATAAACAAAGGTTATGGACTTGCCATGCGCTTGCGTCATATCGAAATCTTCCAGGCCATTCGCCAGACTGGCTCGATCAGTGCTGCCGCGCAGTTGCTGCACGTCTCGCAACCAGCGGTGACCAAAGTGTTGCAGCACGCCGAATTGCAGCTGGGCTTTGCGCTGTTTCTGCGGGTGCGCGGCAAATTGCAGCCCACGCCGGAAGCCCTGGCACTGGAAAGTGAAGTCGAGAAAGTCACCGAGAGCTTGCAAGGTGTAAGGCGTCTAGCCAAGAGCCTGCGCCGCGCCCCAGGGCAAAGCGTGCGCATTGGTGCGATTCCGGCGTTGGCCTTGTCGCTGCTGCCTCCGGCGATTCTGGAATGGAAGCGCGAATACCCCGACATGGCTTGCGAGCTGTCCAGCGACCATAGCCGTGAGCTGGTCCAGAAGCTGCTGATGCGCGAAATCGACCTGGCGCTGACCCTCAACTTTTCCGGCCATCCTGGGTTGACCACCCAGGTGCTGGCCAATGGCGTGCTGGTTGCATTGGCGTCCAAGGGCTATTGGTCGGCGGCTGAAATCAACCAGCCATTGCCGCTGAGCGAACTGGCGGGCGCGCCATTGATCGGGCTTTCCAGTGCTGATCCGCTGGCAACCAAGCTGGACAGCTACCTGGAGAACGTCGATCCACCGCCACGCGTGACCATCTCGGTACAAACCTATTCCCTGGCCCGGGCGATGGTGGAGTCCGGCGCCGGTTTGACGGTCATTGACCCCTTTACCGCCCTCGGCGCATCGACGGCAACCACCTGCATCCGCACCCTCACGCCACCCCTGCCGATCACCCTCTACGCCCTGACCCGTGGCGATGAACCGCCGCCGCATATGCTGGCCAAGCTGCTGCAGATCTTCGGCAGTCGCGCCTGTGAGCTACTGGCACGTCTCTAATACCACCGAAGCCCCCTCCCACATTCAGAGCACGTAATGCATGATCGCCACAAAATGCAGGAGGCTGCCGCCAATCACAAACAAATGCCAGATCCCATGGGAATGGCGCAGGCGATCTTCCAGGGCAAAAAAGATGATGCCCACGGTGTACAACACGCCGCCCGACGCCAACCAGATAAACCCTGCCGTGCCCAGCGCCGCTATCAGCGGCTTGACTGCCACGAGTACGATCCAGCCCATTACCGCGTAGATCACGATGGACAGAATCCGCGCCTCCGAGCGCGGCTTGATCTCTTGCAGGATGCCGATCACCGCCAGCCCCCATACAATCCCGAACAGCGTCCAGCCCCAGGGCCCGCGCAGAGTCACCAGGCAGAACGGTGTGTAGCTGCCGGCGATCAACAGGTAGATCGAAAAGTGATCGACCTTTTGCATGATCTCTTTTCGCCGCCCCCGCACGCTGTGGTAAACGGTCGACGCGCTGTACAGCACCATCAGGGTAAAGCCATAAATCGCCACGCTGACGATCTTCCAGGGGCTGCCGTCCAGGCTCGCCACCACCAACATCCACACGGCGCCAATACACGCCGCGACTGCACCGAGCAAATGGCTCCAGGCGTTGAACCGTTCCCCGTGATACATCTATCGTTAACCTCCCCTCATCGTTGACGACTGGCGGCAAGCCTCCAGCCTTGCGCATAAGAGTGCAAGCAGCGTGTGACGTTCCAGCGACGAGGGCTGCGTTTGCAGGCACAATCGAGCGCAATCGAACAAGAGCCCACGGCCATGCTGATCGACGAAGAGTTCACCCTCAAGAAGCTGGAAATCTTCCTGGCGTTCATGCGCACCGGCAACCTGGCCCGCGCCGCCGCCGAACTGCAAACCAGCAACGTCAGCGTGCACCGCGCCATCCACTCCCTGGAAAGTGCCTTGCGCTGCCCGCTGTTCAAGCATGAAGGGCGCAACCTCACCCCGCTGGAAAGCGCCTACGTGCTCGAAGAGCGTGCGCAAAAGCTGATAGCCGATGTGGTCGAGGGAGTGCGCCTGACCCGCGAAGCCGCCGGCTTCTGCGCCGAACGCTTCAAGCTCGGCTCGCTGTACTCGCTGACGGTCAAGACCGTGCCGCAACTGATCATGGGCCTGAAGATCCGCCGCAGCGAACTCAATATCGACCTGATCCTGGGCTCCAATTTCGACCTGTTCTACAAGCTCAAGAACATGGAGGTGGATGCGATCCTCATCTCTCTGGACGATCACGCCACCGATCCGGACTGTGAGCAGATCGCGCTGTTCAGCGATGACATCTTCCTTGCCACACCGGCCGATTCCCCCCTGGACCGTCATCAGGAAATCGACCTGGCCGACGTGCGTGACGCCACCTTTATCACCCTCACCCAGGGCTTCGCCACGCACCAGGATGGCAACCGGGTGTTCAAGCAGGCGGGGTTCGAACCGAAGGTGGCGATGCAGGTGAACGATATATTTACCTTGCTGAGCATGGTCAGCTCGGGGGTGGGTTATGCGCTGCTGCCTGGGCGGATTGCGGCGGTGTATGAGAACCGCGTGAAGCTGATACCGCTGCAACCCAGGTATCGGTTGCAGCAGCAGATCGGCGTAGTGTTCTTGAAGGCCAAGGAGCGTGATCCGAACTTGCTGGCGTTGCTGGCGGAGTGTCGGATGTATGCCAATCGCCAGGCTTGAGAACGCCATCGGGGGCCTGCCCCCGATAGTGTCAGACCAAACAGCGAAAATCCCAAGTCAGCCCACCAACCCCCTCATCACCAAAAACAACAACGACGGCCCCAACAAACACCCCAGCGCTGTATAAAACGCCGCGGTCAAACACCCATAAGGCACCAACTTCGGATCAGTCGCCGCCAACCCGCCCGCCACACCGCTGGAAGTGCCCATCAAGCCGCCGAAGATCACCGCACTGCGCGGGTTGTTCAGCCCGATCAGCGGCGCCACGAACGGTGTCATCACCATCACCAGAATCGCCTTGATCAACCCGGCGGCAATCGACAGCGCCATCACCTCGGAACTGGCACCGATCGCCGCGCCGGTCACCGGGCCGACAATATAAGTCACGGCTCCGGCGCCGATGGTGGTGAGGCTCACCGCATCGGTATAACCGAACGCCATCGCCACTCCGACCCCGGCAATAAACGACGAACCCACGCCGACAAACAACGCCAGTACGCCAACATACCCAGCGCGCTTGAGCTCATCGACACTCACGCCAAACGCCGTGGCGACAATGGCAAAGTCCCGCAGCATGGCACCGCCCAACAGGCCGATACCTGACAACAGCGGAATATCCACCACGCCCTTCGAGCCGCCGGTAAAGGCTCCGCCCACATACGACAGCGCCAAGCCCAGCAGAATGGCGATCGCCGAGCCATGCAGGCGGCCTTTGGTAAAGGTGTCGGAAATCCAGTAGGAGACCCACATGGTCAGGCCGATCACAGCAAAACCACTGATCAAGCCGTAGCCGGTGATCACTTTCATCATCGATTCGTACATGGCGGTCACCCGGCTTCTTTGGTGGGAACAACCGCAGCGGGCTCGCGGTTGCCGATGCGTACCAGCACCGGCACCAAGGCAAAGCCCAGCACCACCGCAACGGTCCCGGCCAGAATCGCCATGGGCCCGCCGCTGATGGCGCCATATACGTTTTGCTGGGCCGCCATCGCCACCACAATCGGGATATAGATCGCGGCCCAGAAGCTCACGCCCTGCTCCGACTTGCCGGTAAACAAGCCGCGCTTACCGAGGTAACTGCCCAGCCCGATCAACAGCAACATGGCGATACCCACCCCGCCGACGTTGGCCGGGATACCCATCCATTTGCCCAGCAGCTCACCGACAAACAGGCCAGCCAAGGTACACAGCGCCAGAAACGCCACACCGTAGATAATCATTATTGTTGTCCTCAAAGTGCTCGTTCGAAATTGTTGTTGTTGTGCTTCGAAAGCCTTGGGTACTGCTTTATCGGTGGCGGCGTTCCTCCTCTTGCAGCAGGGCCTGCAAGGTGTCCAGGCGTGCGCCTTCGCAGGCGATCACCGTGCCTTGTTCGAAAACGGGGCGTGACAGACCGGTGAGCACCGCGCCCGGGGGCAGTTCGATTTGCAGGCGTACGCCACGCTCGTAGGCGCTTTGCACGGTGCCGCGCCAGTCGACGACGCGGCACATGTTGAAGGCCAGGTCGTCGCGCAGTTGCTCGGGGTTGTGGATGGGTCGTGCGCGGGTGCTGCTCAGATAGGTGATGCACGGCGCCTTGAGTGGGACGAACGCTTGGGCAAGCACCTTGGCCGGCGCTTCCAGCAGCGCACAGTGGGACGGCACGCTCACTGCCAGACGCTTGGCGATGCCGTTGCCTTTGATGCGCTCGGCGACACGCTGCATCGCTTCATTGCTGCCGGCGATCACGGACTGGTTATCGGCGTTGATATTGGCCAGATACACCGGAGTTGCGTCGCTATGGATATCTGCCAGCAAGGCTTCAACCGTGGATAAGTCGGGTCCGATCAGGGCGGTCATGCCGTAGCCCTGTGGATAAGCCTGCTGCATCAGCTCGCCACGCAAGCTCACCAGCTTTACCGCGTCGGCGAAGTCCAGGGCACCGGCGATGACAGCGGCTGGGTAGGCGCCGATGGACAGGCCCGCCACGTAGTCAGGCGTAGGGTGCAACTGGCGGGCATGGGCGACGCCGACGATCAGCAGGCACAGTTGTACCGCACGCGTGCTCGCCAAGGCTTGCGCCGAATCGAGTTGACGAACATCTTCACCCAAGGCATCACTGGCTTCTTCCAGAACCTCGGCCGACAGCGCCTGAAGCATACCCACGCGTTGTGCGCCCTGCCCCGGAAACACCAAGAGGCTGCTCATGCCACAGCCTGCCAAGGGTCGGGTACAAGGTGCGCGCCACTGCTGGTTTTGAGCAGCACACGACGAGATCCGCCGGCCCATTCGCGCAAGGCCACGGCGCCAAACGGGGTTTGCAGTTGCAGGTCCACGGCGCACGGTGCGGTGTCGAATTTCGCCAGCAATGCACGCGCCGCGTTGCGATCAAGCGGTTCGGGAGTGCGCAGGATCAAATCCAGATCACTCATGGCATGCAACGCTTCGACGCCGCTCGCCAATTCAAATCCGGCGCTGCCGCTGACGCCCCAGTGATACTGCGCCAACACTGGCCGCAGTTGATCGAGCGCCCGCAGCGCCGGTAAATCCCGTGGCGAGATCACCTGGCGCAAGTCTTCGGGCGCCACGCGCCGTTGCACCGCAGCAACAGGCATCACCGCCCCATAACGCTGCTCACGCAGACGCCCACGTACGCCAACCGCCACTTGACCTGCTTTGGTAATGGCGCGCCGCACCACTACTGGATGGCCGGCGCTCAGCGCGGCCCGCACCCAGGCCGGAGCATCCGCAGGCAGGTGCGCCGGGGTCATGCCCCAGAGCAAGTCATGGGCGTTCACCATTGTTCCCGCAGCAGTTGGCGTACATGGCTTGAGGCGGTGCGATTAGTCGCACCGAGACGTCCTTTTAAATCGGGTTGCACGACATCTTTGATCGCCTGCACCAGGCAATCGCTGACCCGCGCCACATCGTCCGTTGTCGGCTGTTCAATCTGGCTCACCGACAAGGTCTCCCAGAGCAAACCCAGGCTGGCATAACTGTCGATGTCATAGGCCATCGGCGGCACACTGGCGGCCAAGGCTTCCAGCTCTTCAACACTGCGCAAGGTCACCCGCGCCGCCGAGGCCTTGCCCATGGCGTGCACCATTACCCCAGGGTCGCGCAGGGCGATCAAGCGGTTGGCCTGGTAACCGTGGGCCAGAAACGCACCGGACATGGCCTTGCCCACCAGCAACGCAATCACCGGGTGCCCGGCCAGGCGTGCGCGGGCGTAGCTGTCGGCGGCGGCGGCCAGGGCCTGGTGAATGCCGAGGGCTTCTTCACGACGGCCATAGGCTTGGCTGGGCACATCGACGATGGCGATGATGGGGCGTTTGTCACCCGTCACGATGGCTTCATCGACGGCCTTGGCTAGCCCCCAACCTTCCAGCAACCCGACTTCGCCATTGCGCGCACGCGGGAAGCGGTTATTCGGGTCGGTGACCACCGCGATAAAGCGCACCGCCTGTTCACCCAAGACGCCGTCTGCGACTTTCAATGAGTCCGGCAAGCCCTCTACGGGTGCTGCGCCAGCGCTCAATGCATTGAACCACTGTAACCCTCTCATGGGCGTTCTCCCTGATACAGAGCGCGAACCGTCGCGGGCTCGATTTGCGCCGCTGTGTCGAGTTCGGCCAGCCGCGCCAGGTAGAAATCAGCGCGCCGGCTGCGGGGTTGTTCGGGCGCCCCGTGTTGCAACAGCGCGCTCACGGTCTGCTGGATCTGCACCACATCGTCCGCCACGTAACGGTCGGCCAAGCCACTGTTGAAACGTTGTTCGCCGCCGGTGAGGCTCCAGATAAACGGGCGGTCGCGGGAGTCGTATTCTTCCAGCCCGGCCTCCTGTTCGATCACCTGCGGCCCGTTCAACCCCAGGCGCGCTTCACGGGTGACCACCAAATAGCTGCACAACCCGGCCGCGATGGACATGCCCCCAAAGCAGCCGACACTGCCCGCCACCACACCGATCACCGGCTGATACTGGCGCAGGTCGACAATCGCCGCGTGAATATCGGCAATCGCGGCAAGGCCCAGGTTGGCTTCCTGCAAACGCACGCCGCCGGTCTCCAGCAGCAGCACGGCGCGGGTCGGGATGCCGTTGCGGTTGTCTTCGGCGGCCAGTTCCAGTGCCCCCGCGATTTTTGCGCCACCGACTTCACCGAGGCTGCCGCCTTGGAAATTGCCCTCGATAGCGGCGACCACTACCGGCAAACCGCCGATGCTGCCCTTGGCAATCACCACACCGTCATCGGCCTGGGGCACCACGCCCTGGCGGCTGAGCCACGGCGACATGACCCGTTGGAACGGGTCGATCAGTTCACGATAAGTGCCAGCATCCAACAACGCCTTGGCGCGCTGCCGCGCACCGAGTTCGACGAAGCTGTGTTTGTTGAGCAAATCAGTCATGGCCGACCTCCTCGAAACCTTGCTCCAGGCGCAAACGCACCACGCCGGGGGTGGCGCCGAAATCGTGGATATCGATGTTCAAGGCAGGTGGCGTCTGCTCCTGGAAGATGCGTTCGAACAGGTGCTGCCAACGTTGCTCGGCGCCGTTGACCGAGGTCTGCACTTGGATGGTCAGCGTGCCGGGAGTGCCCGGCTCCAGCAGCACTTCGAGGTCGCCCGAACCGACGCAACCCACCAGCGCGCGGCCTTTTGGCGGCTGGCCCGCGGGGAATTCAAAGGATAAGGTTTCCATCACAACGCTCCGTCGAGGCGGTCGATAAACAGGCAAGCGGCGAGCAAGTCGGCAGCGCCGCCAGGGGAGGCATTCAGGGCCAGGAGTTGCTGGTCCAGTGCGTGCAGTTGGCGACGACCGGCGAGAGTTGCGCTACCGCCGGCGTCGAGCACGGCCTGGGCGCCTTGCTGCATGGCTTGAAGGCCTACAGTGCCGGCGCGGTAGAGCACGCAGGTGTCGGCCAGCTCGGTCATGATCGCGAGCAAGGCATCCAGGCGGGCATTCTGCTCACCGGCGTTTTGCCCGCGGCTTTTATGCAGTTGCGGCAGGCCGCGTTGCATCACAGCGGGGAAGCCCAGTTGCGCTTCTTCACGGGCACCGCGTGCGCCGTAGCGCTGGGCGACCTGTGCGCCGTGGCTTAGTGGTTGCGGCGCGAAGCGGTCTTCGAGCAGAGCTAGTTTGGCCGCGGTCAGGGTTACGGCGCGTGGTTGCAGGGCCGCTGCTGCGGTGAGCAAACCAAGGGCCCAGATTGCGCCGCGATGGGTATTTACGCCGTTGGTAGTGATGAGCATCGCTTGCTCGCCTTCGCGGCCAAGACGGCCGAGTGCTTCACGCAGGGGTACACCGACTTCACCAAATTCAAGGGCGGCCTCGGCCATTTCCTTGAACATCGGCCACAACGACAGCGCCGAGGCGTGCATCAGGCCCAGGTGCAAATCGCTGTGGGCGCCGTTGCCGCGCCGGTCTACCAAGGCGGGTTTAGGCGACAAATCCGCTTCATCGATCAGCGCGTCGACGGCCATATCCGCCAGGCGATCGGCCAGGCTCAATTCATGCTGTTTTAGAGCGCGCATTTACCAGCTCCTGAATTTGGCGGGCGGGTTGTACAAGCCACCGGACCACTCCACCAGGTCGGCCACACTCTTGGCGGCCAACAATTCGCGGGTGGCATCGGTGCGGCGGATACCCAAGTCTTCGGGCAAGGCGATCAAGCCTTCGCGACGCATACGGGCGGTGTCCTTGGGGTTATGGCGCATACCGATTGCCGTCACCCCGGCGACGGCAGCGATCATTGCCTGGCGCTCTTCCAGGGAGCGCGCCTTGTAGAGGTAGGCGATGCCTTCTTCGGTGAGCAAGTGGGTAACGTCGTCGCCGTAGATCATGATCGGCGCCAGCGGCATGCCGCTTTTACGTGCCACTTCCACCGCGTCGAGGGTGTCGACAAAGGTCGGTTTGCCGCCCTCCTGGAAGGTCTCGACCATTTGCACCACAAGTTTTTTGCCGCGCTCAAGCAAGGCCTCGGGCGCATCGTCATGGCGCATATCCAGCCAGGCCGGTGTGCCGTGCCGACGACCACGTGGGTCGTGGCCCATGTTCGGCGCACCACCGAAACCGGCAAGGCGGCCACGGGTCACGGTGCTGGAATGCCCATCGCCATCCACTTGCAGGGTGGCGCCGATAAACAGGTCCACCGCGTACTGGCCGGCCAGTTGGCAGAACATGCGGTTGGAGCGCATCGAGCCATCGCGGCCGGTGAAGAACACATCCGGGCGGGCGGCGATGTAGTTTTCCATGCCCAGCTCGGTGCCGAAGCAATGCACGCTCTCGACCCAACCGCTTTCAATCGCCGGGATCAACGTGGGGTGTGGGTTGAGGGTCCAGTTGCGGCAGATCTTGCCCTTCAGACCCAGGGATTCGCCGTAGGTGGGGAGGATCAATTCGATGGCGGCGGTGTTGAAGCCGATGCCATGGTTGAGCGACTGCACATTGTGTTTTTCGTAGATGCCACGGATCGCCATCATCGCCATCAACACATGCACCGGCTTGATATGGCGCGGGTCGCGGGTGAACAGCGGTTCGATGTAGAAAGGCTTGTCGGCCACCACCACGAAATCCACCCAGCTTGCGGGGATGTCCACACGGGGCAAGTCAGTGACGTCGTCCACCAACTGGTTGACCTGCACAATGACGATGCCATCGCTGAACGCGGCGGGTTCGATCAGCGCCGGGGTGTCTTCGGTGCTGGCGCCGGTGTAGATATTGCCGGCGCGGTCGGCCATGAAGCCGGCCGAGAGCACCACGTTGGGGATCAGGTCCACCACCAGGCGCGCATAGAGTTCGATGTAGGTATGGATCGCGCCGATTTCCAGCAGGCCGTCTTCCAGCAACTGGCTGATACGCAGGGATTGAGTGCCGGCGAAGGAAAAGTCGAGCTTGCGGGCGATGCCTTTCTCGAACAAGTCCAAGTGCTCGGCGCGCCCGACACTGGGCATGATCATGTGCAAATCGTGGAGCTTGGCCGGGTCAGCCTTGGCCAGGGAGCGCGAGAGAAAGTCGGCCTGCTTTTGGTTGTTGCCCTCCAGCACCACGCGGTCGCCGGGGAGGATCAGCGCTTCCAGGGCCTCGACGATCCTGTCGCTGGGCAACACCGCCCCGTCTGCATACTGTTTGACCAGCCCGAGCCGCCGCTGCTTCTCGTCGCGCCGCCGCGTCCAGCGCGAGTCGGGGGTGATGGTTGTTGTCATGGTCGCTCCACGGGGTTTGCTGTCGTGGGGCTGTACCTTAGGAGTGAATTCGGGGGCCATCAATCAAGCTCAGCGACAGACCGTTACGCCTGGAGTAACAAAGCTCAAAATGTGGGAGGGGGCTTGCTCCCGATAGAGGTGTGTCAGTTGACAAACTTATTGCTGACTCACCGCAATCGGGAGCAAGCCCCCTCCCACATTTGCTCAGTGTTGTTTGTTAGATATCGGCCCCAAACGAGGACCGATCAGTCCCTATTTGGGACCGCTTGAAAATTCCGGCGAAGGGCTGATTTGCTCCAGAGCCCTATCGACCAACAACTGACCGAACTCTGCCATTTGCTGAATCCCGAGCATGATGGCGCGCTGGGAAGTCTCCAGGTCAAAGGCCAGGTTGCAGGTGAGTGCGTTGAGGGAGGACAGGGTTTCGCTGGCATTGACCAGCAGGGTTTCGGTGGTTTGGTGGGGGTTGACGGTGAAGATGTTGGATGAGGAAGAGTTCGACATGATACGCGGTTCCTGAATGGTTCATTAAGGAACGCCTTGGTTCTAGGCGTTTTGTGCGCCTAAACAGGTTTCTCGGACTTGCACGTCCGTGTCACCGTTTTTTGCGATGACGAAGCGAAGACTAGCCGCCACGACTACCCACAACAAGTTCATGCACAGCCCGACAGTTTGCAGGAAAAATCCGAGGACTCGCCCATCACAACACCATCATCACCTTGACCTTCCCCAGCCCCTCCAGTGCATAACTGTGGTACTCATACACTCTTCCCTGAATAACCAATTGCAGGGCACCACCTTCATTATTGACTTGGACATCCGGCTCTTTTGTTTTGAGAAAAGGATGTGCAGACACTAATGCGCTGAGTATTTCCTGATCACTCCCCAAATCCTTATGCACGTAGTACCTGTAGGAAAATCCCACCGTCGCGCCACCTTGACCATCTCGCGCACCATAAATCGACATGCCGTTGCCCAAGGAATGCTTCAACACCACTTCATCCAGGTCCGGTGTTCCGGGCGACAAAATCCAACTGCCGCCGATGTAGATCAGGCAGACCACAAGCAGGCAATTACGCAGAACAGGTATGAGGCGCTTAGTGGCCTTGCGAAATGGCATATTCAATACCTCTTCTTATCCAATATTGATCTCGTGGGTCATCACCAAAAGGCTCACCGCGCCACCATAATCCAAAATCCGGACGGGTAGTTTTGGCGACGGTTTGAGCCACACCGGCGGCTCGTAGCAACACATTTTCGGGAATGCCCAGCACCGTGCCCGTGGCACCGTAATTGAAGTTACCAAAAGCTTCATACTGACGCCCCCGCTTCTTGTAGTTCCAAGGGCCAGCCGCTCGGACCTGAGAATAAAACCAGGAATAGGCGAATGCGGAGCCGGGCTTGAGATGAATGCGTTTGGATTGGGACATCGCCATGTTTTCAAGAATTGAAACACCGGGCGGCATTAACGGTACGGCCATTTGCGAGTCCTTGCTGGCAGTGAGGAGCGCAGAAACTAGCCACTCCACTCCGGCCTGAAAACCCGCTTAACCCAAATGCAGAACTTGCCTACAGCAACTCCAAACCATTCCGACATGCGAGCGATCAATCTGCATCATGATGCAGATCCGAAATGGCCAAAAGGTAAGATCATCAACAACAATTTTTTAGTCACGAAAACCCTGACGCGCGATTGAACACAATTCAGTGTGGGAGCTGGCTTGCCTGCGATAGCGGTGGGTCAGTTGTTGATGCAGTGACTGACAAGCCGCCATCGCAGGCAAGCCAGCTCCCACATTGGAATTTCACAAGGCTTAGGATCAGGCCAGGCCGGACTCTACCAGCAGCGCTTCAAGCCCCATCAAATCCGGCACCTTCGCCACCTGCTCGCCCACCTGCACCGCCGCCAGTTCCAGTGGGCACAGCGGCACGTCCACATAGCTCAATTCGCTATCGAGCTTGTAAGAGCGGGGAATGCCTTGGATCACCAGCGCAATAAACTTCAACGTCGGCCTTCCACCCAAGGCATTCAGCACCACGATCCGTGAGCGCTCTCCGGTCACGCTGGCTTCGCCGCACACGGCTTCAAAGCTGATCAAGGGGATTTGCCGATCACGCCAGGTCACTTGCCGCAGGTACCACGGCGGTGCATCGCTGGCCGGTTCGCCGCGCTGGAAGTCGATCAGCTCGGCGATGGCCACGTTGGGCAGCACCAGGTGGCGGTCGGCCAGGGGCAGCAGCAGGCCGGTGAGTTGGCTGGCGCGGTGGTCAAGCATGGGACTTGCTCCAGTAGGCGATGCTTTCCAGCAGCACCGACTCTTGGTACGGCTTGCCGAGGTAGTCGTTGACGCCGATGGCCATGGCGCGGTCGCGGTGTTTCTGGCCGGTGCGCGAGGTGATCATGATAATCGGCAGGCGCATCAGGCGCGGGTCGTTGCGGATCTGGATAGCCACTTCGAAGCCGTCCATGCGCGGCATTTCGATGTCGAGCAGCATCAGGTCCGGGGTGTGTTCTTCAAGCACCGCGAGGGCATCAATGCCGTCCTTGGCGGTAAGCACGTTCATTCCATTGCGCTCCAGCAGGCGGCTGGTGACTTTGCGCACGGTGACCGAGTCGTCCACCACCAGTACCAGCAGCGGGCGTTTTTTCAGCGGGTCGTTGAGGACCAGTGGCACATCCACTGCCTGGGCCGGCAAGGCCGGTTGGCGGGCGCGGATATGCGCGAGCAGGTCAATGATCAACACCACGCGGCCATCACCGAGGATGGTCGCACCGGGCACGCCCTGTACCCCGGCAAACTGTGGTCCCAGGCCCTTGACCACGATCTCGCGAGTGCCGGCCATGGCATCCACATGCACCGCTACGCGCCGTTCATTGCAGTGCACCAGCAACACCGGCAGCGGTTGGTATTGGCCGAGCAGTTTCGGGCGGCTGACGGTGTGCAGCAGATCACCCAGGTAAAACAACTCGTAGCGCTGGCCGGCGTATTCATAATGCGGCGGGTCTTGCTGGTAGTGCCCGGCCAGTTCGTGGGGCAGTACGCGCACCAGGCCTTCAAGGGTGTTGAGGGGAATTGCGTACTGGTCGTCTGCGCATTGCACCATCAACGCACGGTTGACCGACACGGTAAACGGCAGGCGAATACGAAAGTGCACGCCCACGCCTGGGGTCGAGTCGATCACCATCGAGCCGCCGAGCTGACGCACTTCTTCGTGCACCACGTCCATGCCCACGCCGCGCCCGGAGATCTGGGTGATTTTTTCTGCCGTGGAAAAGCCCGGCTGCAGGATGAACTGCAGCACGTCGCGGTCGCTGATGGTTTGATCCGGGCCGAGCAGGCCGCGCTTGATCGCCTTGCGCCGCACCGCTTCAAGGGGCACGCCGGCGCCGTCATCGCGCATGTCGAAGACGATGTCGCCGCCTTCGTGGGTCAGGTCCAGGGTAATGCGCCCCTTTTCCGGCTTGCCCGCCTGCAACCGCACCTCACGCGATTCCAGACCGTGGTCGACGGCATTGCGCAGCATATGTTCCAGTGGCGCCGCCATGCGTTCGAGCACGTTGCGGTCCATCTCGCCTTCGGCATTGCCGACGATGAACTCCACGTCCTTGCCCAGCTCTTGCGCCACTTGGCGCACGATGCGCTTGAGGCGTGGCAGCATCCGCTCGAAAGGCACCATGCGCGTGCGCATCAGGCCCTCCTGCAATTCGGTGTTGATGCGCGCCTGTTGCTGGAGCAAATCGTGGGCATCCTGATGGCGCTGCTCCAGGGTGTCCTTGAGGTCGAGCAGGTCGGAGGCCGATTCGGACAGCGCGCGGGACAGCTGCTGCAACTGCGAATGGCGATCCATTTCCAGTGGGTCAAACTCTTCGTAGCCCAGGCGTTCGGCCTCGGCCTGCTGACGACTGAGCAGGCGCCCCTGGGTTTCGCTGTCGAGCCGGCGCAATTGATCGCGCATCCGCTCGATGGTGGTTTGCACTTCATTCAATGCAATGCGCGCATCGTTGACTTGCTGCTCGATACGGCCACGGAAAATCGAGGTTTCACCGGCGAGGTTAACCAGGTCGTCGAGCAGTTCGGCGGAGATTTTCACCATGTCGGCAGCGGGGTCGACCGCCGCTTCAGCCTTGCCCGCAGGCAACGCCACGGGCACCACCGGCTCTACACTGGGGTGCACCAGGCTTTTGATGCGCTCGATAAGTTTGTCCACCGCCCCCACCGGCAGCCCATCCGCTACGGCGTCGACCATCTGTGCCAAACGATCATGGCAACCTTGCAGCAGCGCAAAGAGCTCTGGGGTCGGCGCCAGCAACCCGGCGGATAGCCCCTCGTAGAGAAACTCCAGCTCATGGGCCAAATCGCCAATCGGCCCGATCTCTACCATGCGCGCTCCGCCCTTGAGGGTGTGCAGGTCACGCAGCAGGGTTTCGACTTCCTGGCGGTTGCCCGGCTCGGCCTGCCAACGCAGCAACGCGCTGCCTGAACTGTCGAGGATATCGGCGGCCTCTTCGAGGAAGATATCCAGCAATTCAGGGTCTGCACCCGAGGCCGGCGCCGCCGCAGCCGGAGTCGCCGGCGCGCTGTTCTGGCGCAGCTCGCGCAGTTTGGCGATCAGCTCGGCAGCATCGCTCAAAGGCTGCTGCTGTTGCAGTTCTTCCAGTTGCAAAGCCAACCGTTCGTGGCTGGCCATCAGCACCTGGGACAGCTCCGGGGTGTAACTGTAGCGGCGGTCCACCAGGCCTTCGTACAGGCATTCCAACTCATGGGCCAAGTCGCCCACCGGGTCGATTTCGGCCATGCGCGCACCGCCCTTGAGGGTGTGCAGGTCCCGTTGCAGTGAGGACAACGGCGCGGCGCTTTCGGGCTCCAGCAACCAGCGCTTGAGTGACTGCCCGGCACTGTCGAGGATATCTACGGCCTCCTCAAGAAAGATGTCGACAATCTCATCATCCATGGCTGTTTGCTGATCCAACTGCGCAGTGGCAGCGCCCAGTTCCGAAATGCTCAAGGCGTGGCTGCCGTCGCTTTTGATCAGGCCGGTGGCGGACGGGTCCAGCGCGTCATCCAGCAACGCGTGCAGGGCTTGCACCCGCGCAGGCGCCGGGCTGATTTCCTGGCCGGCGGCCAGTTGGTCGAGCATGTTGATCAGCGCCTCATGGGCCTGTTCCGCCTCATGGAAAAACCGCTCGCTGACCGCCAGGCTGCTTTCTTCCACAGCGCCATACAGGTCGAGCAAGGCCTCGCACAACGCGTCGATGGCGTGCAGGTCGGCGATGTGCGCGCCCTCCCCCAAGGTGGTCAGCTCATCCAGCAAGGCGGTCAGTTCCTGGCGTTCGCCGGGATGTTGCTGCCAGCGGCGCAACAGGTTGTCGGCGTCGAGCAGAATGTCCATGCCCTGGGCCAGGAAGTTGGTGATCAGATGCCGATCGCGCTTGATCGGCAGGCCGGTGCCAGGGGCTTCGAGCAGCGCTGCAAGCTGCTGGTCCAACAGGCTTTGGGTGCGTCTGATCAGATCCGCTGCGCCCTGGATGGGTGCCAGGGGATCGCTGTCCAGGTCGCGCAGGCCACGCTGGAACAGCCCTTCGGCTTCCAGCAGCAACTCTACTTCGTCCAGGTCCAGGGGCAAGCGATGGGCCTTGTATTCGCGGGTCAGGTGGTCGAGGGGGCGCGCCAGTTCCGCGATGGGCAACACCCCGGCCATGTAGGCACTGCCCTTGAGCGTATGCAGGGCGCGTTGCAGTTCATCACTGACCTGCAACGGCACCTGTTCGGCGGCGTGGTGCAGGAAGTGGTTGAGGCTGTCCAGATGGCTCTGGGCTTCGTTGCGGAAGATCTCCATCAGCATCGGGTCATGGGGCTCGCCAGCGGTTGTTGCCGCGCCACTGGCCAAGGCATGGGCGCGGGCGGCCAGGGCGTCGACTTCGTCGCGCTGGCGTTGGTCGTCGATGGCAAAATCGGCGATCAATTCCGGCAGCACAGCCACGGCCTCATCCAGCACCTGCTGCACCTCGGCGCCAAGGGCGACGCTGCGTTCCAACACACGGTTGAGCAGGTTTTCCACGGCCCAGGCCAGTTCGGCCAGCACCAGGGCACGGACCATGCGACCGCTGCCCTTCAACGTATGGAAGGCACGGCGCATTTCGCCCTGGGCGGTTTTGTCCGCACTGTTGGGCAGGTTGCGGTGCAGCACGTCGAGAACTTCGTCGGTTTCTTCGAGGAAGACTTCGCGCAGCTCATCGTCAATCGGCTCTTCACCCGCCGGCGGTGGCAGCAGACTGCCGGGGCGTTGCAGGGCCGGAGGATTAAGGCCTGACGTGGGGCTTGCCAGTGCGTCAAATTGGGATTGGCTCGGTGCCTGTTCGGTCGACAGTGCGCCATCGGGCGCGACCAATGCCTGGCGCCAGGGTTTTTCGGCCGGCAGATAACCCAGCGCCGCCAGGCTTTGGGTGGCCCGCTCCAGCACACGCTCGCCAGCGGCGTCAGGGTCTTGGAGCATGCGTTCCAGGTAATACTCCAGGCTGCTGATCACATCGGCGAACTGCTCCAGTTGCACCGGCGAAGGCGCGACGTCGCTGATCATCAACTGCTCGTCGACATAATCGGTGCAGCCGCGCATCAGGCTCGCCGCACGCGGCAAAGGGATCATCGCCAGCGCGCCACGCACCTGGCTCAGCAATTGCGGCAAGGATTCCAGACGCTGGCGGTCCCAATGGGCTTCGACGCAGTCGATCACCAGTTCCTTGGCTTGTTTGAGGCACTGGCAGGATTCAGCAATCACCAACTGATGGATCTGGGTCAGGTCGGTGGTGGGCAGCCGGCTTTCTTCGCGGCTTTGCGGCTCCACCGTGCCGATCATGCCCGCCAGCGTGGCTTCGACGTAGAGCAACGCGCCTGCCACGTCCATCAGCACCGCGTCATTGGGTTCGCGTTGCCCCTGGGCCAGGCTCAGCACGACGGCCAACTGGTCGATGATCACTTTGCGCGGCTGGCCAAAACCCAGTACGGCGAGGGTGTCGGCGATCTGCCGCAGGGGCGCCAGCAGTGCGTCGAGTTCGTCGATGTGCTGGCGGTCGCTGCGTACGAACAGATCGAGGCGCTCCTTGACCCGCACCAGTTCCTCACACAAGGCACCGAGCACCGACCCCATGGCATTGCGGTCCGGCCCGGCCATTCGCGCACGCTCGGCGTCGACCACGGCGCTGTCGGGCAAAGCTTCATCCAGGCCATAGCGCTCTTTAAGGCTTTGCATGCGCGGCGTCGGTCGGGTGACTTTGGCCACGTAAAACAACAGGCTTTTGAGCAGCTCATCCGGCGCAGGCTGATTGATGCCGTCAATGCCCTGGGCCAGCAGGCGCTTGAGTTGTTTGCCGCTGGCCTTGAGCAGGCTGCGCAGCGCCGGGCTGTTGGCGACCACGCCGGTCAACATGCCCTCGACCAGTGCCGAGGCCACCTGCCACAGCGGTAACAACGGCGCGCCCTGGCACAACGCCTCAAGGCGTGCGAACACCCGCGCCATATCTTCCAGGTTGCTCGGGCCGTGGTCTTCACGCAGCAACCCGGCGAGGGCTTGTTGCAGCAAGGGGTGCCATTGGCGCAACTGCTCATGCAACTGCGGCGTTGCTCGTTGGGCCAGTGTTTCATCAGGCAGCGGCGCGATCGACAGCAGTTGCGGGCTGAACAGGCTGGTTTCCGACAACAGGCTTTCACCCCGCGCAGTGCGCAGGTCGTTGAGCAGCGGCAGTACCACCAGCGGCAGGTCGCGGCGGGCGCTGTGTACGCGATCCAGGTACAGCGGCAACTGGCCGAGGGCTTGTTGCAGCAGGCGGATGCTTTCTTCGCGCTGGCTGACGCGACCGGTCTGGAGCGCCAGGGCCAGTTCCTCGATCTCTTCGGCCAACAGCGCCGCGCCGTAGAACTCGACCATTTGCAGCGCACCATGCACCTGGTGGATCCCGGCCAGGCAATTGTCGAGGGTGTCGCCGTCGCCGCTTTCAACGTAAGCGTCCAGCGCCGAACGGGCCTGTTTCAGGGTTTCGGCAATGTCGCCCTTGACCCATTCGAGGGCCACGTAGTCGTGCCGATCAACCATAACTGCTCCGCTTAGAATTCGTGGGTTGCTGGTGCTTCAGATATCTCAAAACCAATGGAGATCTACTGTGGGAGGGGGCTTGCTCCCGATAGCGGTAGTTCAGTAAATACAATTGCTTGCTGATCCACCACTATCGGGAGCAAGTCGAATCGTCGCACCGCCCCTCCCACATTTTGACTGCATTTCAATCGTCCACCTGTTTGGGTGGCGGCAAGGTGAAACCCGACACCGACCTGCGCAACTGACTGGCCATCTTCGCCAGGTTACCAATGCTCTCGGCGGTCGCGGTCGACCCCGACGACGTCTGGGTGGTGATCTGCTGGATCACATTCATGGTCAGGGAAATCTGCCCAGCCGAAGACGTCTGCTGCTGCGCCGCATTGGAAATGCTCTGGATCAGCGCCGCCAGGGTTTTCGACACGCCTTCGATCTCTTCCAGCGCGACCCCGGCATCCTGGGCCAGGCGTGCGCCGCGCACCACCTCGGTGGTGGTCTGCTCCATGGAGATCACTGCTTCGTTGGTGTCGGCCTGGATCGCCCTCACCAAAGTCTCGATCTGCCGGGTGGCCGCCGACGAGCGCTCGGCCAGGCGTTGCACCTCATCGGCCACCACCGCAAAACCGCGCCCGGCATCGCCTGCCATGCTGGCCTGGATCGCGGCGTTGAGGGCGAGGATATTGGTCTGGTCGGCAATGTCGTCGATCAGGCTGACGATGTCGCCAATTTCCTGGGACGACTCGCCCAGGCGCTTGATGCGCTTGGCGGTGTCCTGGATCTGTTCGCGAATGTTGTCCATGCCATGGATGGTGTTGTGCACCACCTCGTTGCCTTTGTTGGCGATCTCAACCGAGCGCTCTGCCACCGCTGAGGACTCGGCGGCGTTGGCCGATACCTGGTCGATCGACTGCGCCATCTGGTTGATCGCGGTAGACGCTTCGGCAATCTGCTGCGCTTGATGCTCCGACGCCTGGGCCAGGTGCATGGCGGTGGCCTGAGTGTCTTGCACCGCACCGGCGACTTGCCCGGCCGTCAGGTTGATGGTGGCGACCAGGTCACGCAATTGATCCACGGAATAGTTGATCGAATCGGCGATGGTGCCGGTGAAGTCTTCGGTAACCGAGGCGGTGACAGTGAGGTCGCCGTCGGCCAGGTCTTCGATTTCATCCAGCAGGCGCATGATCGCGTTCTGATTGCGCTCGTTCTTCTCGGCGGTTTCACGCAGTTGGCGGTTGGTCTCGCGCACCATCACCAAGCCGATCAGGATGATCGAGGCCAGCGCCAGCAGGCCCAGCAGATAGCCGCCGATGGTGTCGAAACTGCGCCCGCCGGCGAGGTTTTCAAAACCGGTGGCCAAGTGCGAGGCTTCATCGAGCAGGGTTTGCGACAGGTTGAAGATATGGCTCGCCGAAGCCCGCACCTGGAATAACTGCGGCGAGGTTTCGAGGATTTCATCCACGGAGCCTGAGACAAACTCGAACAGCTCGGCAATCTCCACCAGCCGCGTACGGGCGTCAGGGTCTTCGACCTGAGTGATACGCAGCCCGGGGTTGCCGTTGAGCATACCGTTGAGCACCACGCCAAAACGGTTGGCGTCGCGACCGAAGGCATCGGCGGCCTGCACGGCGGTTTCATCGCCCGCAAGCACGGTGTTGACCGCCCCCAGGATCCGTTCGGCCAGCAGCGACTGGCGCTGGGCCAACGCCACCTGGCTGGCCGGGGCGCCGCGTTGCAGCAGGATATCGACGACTTTTTCCGACTCCATTTGCAGTTGCGGCACGGTTTCGGCCAGGGTCGCAGCCACCTGGTGCAGGGACAGAACGGTCTGCTCGCTGGCGAGGATCGCATCGGTGTTTTTCAGCAGCGCTTCCCAGTCGGTCTGCACGGCACGCATTTCGGCGCGCACCGCGCTGGGTGCGGCGGGCAAGCCTGTTTGCGGATCACCCTTTTTCAGGTAGCCCCAGCGCTGGGCAAAATCGTTGCGCGCCTCGCCCAGCAGCTTGAACGCGGCGGCCTTGCCGGCGGCGGCTTCGGTGGCGTTCTTGGCAATGCGCTGGGACAGCACGCGCAGCTCACCGGCGTGGCCGATGTACTGCTTGTCGTAGGTGGACTGGGTGTTGAGGTACGCAAAGTTGGCGAACAGCAACATGATGAACACGATCAAGGCGATAAACAGCACAATGATCTGCGAACGGCTGCGCGAAGCGGCCTGGGGTTTGGGCGTGGTAACGGCGCTCATGCGGCGACATCCATGAAGCCAGGGGCCTGGGCCAAAGCGAAGGGGCTGAAGACTTGCCACTGCGGGTCGCCGTCGAACTGGCCCTGGATAAACGGCGCGCCGGACGCGGTGCTGGCCATCCAGGCATCCAATGGGAAGTGCTGCATACCGACCACTTCGTCTACCAGCAGCCCGACAAACACGTCATTGAACTCCACGACCAGCACCCGCCTTTGCTTGCGCGCCTTGGATAACTCAAGGCCAAGGAAACCGCCCAGGTCCAGCACCGGCAGCAAGCGCCCGCGCAGGTTGGCCACGCCCTTGACCCAGGGTTTGACCCCCGGCATCAAGGTGCAGCGCGGTTCATGCAACACCTCGGCGACCTCGCCCATGGGCGCCACGTACCAGTGTGGCCCCAGGCGAAAGCCGATACCGCTCCAGCGTTGCAGGCGGGTTTCCTGGGACGGCAGGTCGGCGGCCAGCAGGCGGCAACGGCGGTCGATGTCCAGCAGCAGCTCGAAGGCGGTTTGCGACTCGGTCATGATCGCGAGCCTTTAGCCGGCCAGTACCTTGTTCAGGGTGGCGATCAGTGTGTCTTCGTCCACCGGCTTGGTCAGGTAATCCTTGGCGCCCTGGCGTGCACCCCAGATCTTGTCGGTTTCCTGGTCCTTGGTGGTGATGATGATGATCGGAATACCGTTGGTTTCCGGCTCCTTGGACAACTGGCGGGTGGCCTGGAAGCCGTTGAGGCCCGGCATCACGATGTCCATCAACACGGCGTCGGGCTTTTCCTGACGAGCCAGCGCTACGCCGTCCGCGCCGTTTTCGGCTTTCAGGACTTGATGGCCGTGCTTTTCCAGCATGCCGGTCAGTTTGTACATTTCGGTCGGCGAGTCGTCGACGATCAGAACACGTGCCATGGTTTTCCCCACTACATTGGTCGGCGC
This sequence comes from Pseudomonas sp. 910_23, assembly GCF_052850795.1. Classification (NCBI taxonomy): domain Bacteria; kingdom Pseudomonadati; phylum Pseudomonadota; class Gammaproteobacteria; order Pseudomonadales; family Pseudomonadaceae; genus Pseudomonas; species Pseudomonas sp. 910_23. The sequence continues at coordinate 121,863 of NZ_VXCZ01000016.1, forward strand.
CGGCCCTTGTGAGGTGGCGTCAGTGTGCTTGTTCTACTGCGGCGAAGGCAGGCACATAGGCCTTGATCGCACCCAGCAGTTCTTCCTTGCTGAAAGGCTTGGTCAAAAATTGATCGACACCCACGATGCGCCCCTTGGCCTTGTCGAACAGGCCATCCCTGGAGGACAACATGATCACCGGGATCGCCTTGAACGCCGAGTTGTTCTTCACCAGGGCGCAGGTCTGGTAGCCATCCAGGCGCGGCATCATGATGTCGACAAAGATAATGTGCGGGTGATGATCCACAATCCGCGCCAGGGCATCGAAACCGTCGATGGCGGTGATGACCTCGCACCCCATGTTCTTCAACAGTGTCTCGGCGGTACGGCGGATCGTTTTCGAATCGTCGATCACCATCACTCTCAAGGCGTTGGAATGCTGTTCCATATCTGCTCTACCATCGCCACAGCGAATCGGTTTTCGGTGTGTACTGCCTGATGTTGCACAGGATGAGCGCCGCAAGCCTTGGAATTCAAGGGCTGCTACGCCGTGGCAGTCTTTTTAGCACAGTCTCCGGGCGCAATCTATCGAGGCACCCACCCGGTGGTTTTTCCTTGACCCACAACAACCACAGCGCCACTCTGACGCCACTTTTATGCGCCCTAATTTGCTAGAGGAAACCCCCCATGAGCGTTCGCGTCGGCATTGTCATGGACCCAATCGCCAGCATTTCCTATAAAAAGGACAGCTCGCTGGCCATGCTCCTGGCCGCCCAGGCCCGCGGCTGGACGTTGTTCTATATGGAACAGCGCGACCTGTACCAGGGCGACGGCGAGGCGCGGGCGCGGATGCGTCCGTTGCAGGTATTCGCCAACCCCGAGAAATGGTTCGAGCTTTCGGATGAAATCGACAGCCCCCTGAGCGACCTCGATGTGATCCTGATGCGCAAGGATCCGCCGTTCGACATGGAGTTTGTGTACTCCACCTACCTGCTGGAGCAGGCCGAACGCGCCGGCGTGTTGATCGTCAACAAGCCGCAGAGCCTGCGCGACTGCAATGAAAAGCTGTTCGCCACCCTGTTCCCGCAGTGCACGCCGCCGACCGTGGTCAGCCGCCGCGCCGATGTACTGCGTGAATTCGCTGCCAAGCATGGCGATGTGATCCTCAAACCGCTGGACGGCATGGGCGGCACTTCGATCTTCCGCCACCGCGCTGGTGACCCGAACCTGTCGGTGATCCTCGAAACCCTGACTGCGCTGGGCACCCAGCAGATCATGGGCCAGGCTTACCTGCCGGCGATCAAGGATGGTGACAAGCGCATCCTGATGATCGACGGCGAGCCGGTGGACTACTGCCTGGCGCGCATCCCGGCAGCGGGCGAGACCCGTGGCAACCTGGCGGCCGGTGGTCGTGGTGAAGCACGGCCGTTGTCGGACAAGGACCGCTGGATCGCCGCTCAAGTTGGCCCGACCCTGCGCGAAAAAGGTCTGCTGTTTGTCGGACTCGACGTAATTGGTGAGAACCTCACGGAAATCAACGTCACCAGCCCAACCTGTATTCGCGAGATCGACAATGCATTTGGCACGAACATCGGCGAAATGCTGATGGCCGCCATTGAGCGCAAGCTACAAGCCAAGTGACATAGAACAGCCGGACACACACCAACATTGCGTTATCATGCGCCACCTGTGAAACGCGCGATGTTGGTTTTCTTGTCATGACACTCCCGTCCGAACTGCCCCCAGAACTCACCCATCAAGGCGTGCGCCCGGCTGATCGGCTCGGATTTACCCTGTTTCTCGCCGCACTGATTCACCTCGCCTTGTTGCTGGGCGTGGGCTTCACCATGGTCGAGCCCAAGCAGATCACCAAGACCCTGGAAATCACCTTGGCTACGTTCAAAAGTGAGAAGAAGCCGGAAAAGGCCGACTTTCTTGCCCAGGACGACCAGCAGGGCAGCGGTACGCTCGACAAGAAAGCCGTGCCCAAGACCACTGAAGTGGCGCCGTTCCAGGACAACAAGGTCAATAAGGTCACCCCGCCGCCGGTGCCCAAGCCCGAGGTCAAGCAGGCAACGCCCAAGGCCGCCGTGACCACCGTTGCGCCCAAGCCGCAAAAGGCCCCGACCCAGCGCGAAAAAACCAGGACTGAGCCCAAGCCCGAGCCGGTGAAGCCCGCGCCAACCTTCGACAGTTCGACGCTGTCCGACGAAATTTCCAGCCTGGAAGCCGAACTGGCCCACGAACAACAGTTGTATGCCAAGCGCCCGCGCATCTACCGCCTGAACGCCGCGTCGACCATGCGCGACAAAGGCGCCTGGTATAAGGACGAGTGGCGCAAGAAGGTCGAGCGCATCGGCAACCTCAATTACCCGGACGAAGCCCGGCGTCAGCAGATTTATGGCAACTTGCGCTTGCTGGTATCGATCAACCGTGACGGTTCGCTCTATGAAGTGCAGGTGCTGGAGTCCTCCGGCCAACCGCTGCTGGACCAGGCCGCCCAGCGCATCGTGCGCCTGGCCGCGCCTTTTGCGCCGTTCAGCGGCGACTTGAATGACGTGGACCGCCTGGAAATCATCCGCACCTGGAAGTTTGCCAAGGGCGACCGGCTGTCCAGCAACTGACACCGCTCCTACACTTGTCAGTTCGCCCCTCCAACGCCACACTAGCGGACATGAAAAACGTCAGCCCGACCTACCTCAAGCACCAATTCCTGATCGCCATGCCCCATATGGCCGACCCGAACTTTGCGCAGACCTTGACCTACATCGTCGAGCACACGGCCAATGGTGCCATGGGGCTGGTGGTCAACCGTCCACAGGAGCTGAGCCTGGCCGATATCCTTGAGCAATTGCGCCCGGAACTCGACCCACCGACCCGCTGCCAGGATGTGCCGATCTATATCGGCGGGCCGGTGCAGACCGATCGCGGCTTTGTGTTGCACCCCACCGGGCCGCAATACCAGGCCACGGTGGATCTTGAGGGCGTGTCACTGTCCACGTCTCAGGACGTGCTGTTCGCGATCGCCGATGGCGTCGGCCCTGAGCAAAGCCTGATTACCCTGGGCTACGCCGGTTGGGAAGCCGGGCAACTGGAGGCCGAGCTGGCGAGCAATGCCTGGCTGACCTGCCCGTTCGACGCCGACATCCTGTTCAACACCGCCAGCGAACTGCGCCTTGATGCTGCCGCCGCCAAGCTGCGGGTCAACCTCAGCCTGTTGACCAGCCAGGCGGGGCACGCCTGATGGCCTTGCGTCTGATCCTGGGTTTTGACTACGGCACTAAACAGATCGGCGTAGCGGTCGGCCAGGTTATTACCGGACAGGCCCGGGAGCTGTGCACCTTGAAGGCCCAGAACGGCATACCGGACTGGAACCAGGTTGAAGCCCTTATCAAAGAGTGGAAGCCCGACGCGGTGGTGGTCGGCCTGCCCCTGAACATGGATGGCACCCCCAGCGACATGTGCCTGCGCGCCGAAAAATTCGCGCGCCGCCTCAATGGCCGCTACAACCTGCCCTTCTATACCCACGATGAGCGCCTGACCACCTTTGAAGCCAAGGGTGAGCGTCGTGACCGCGGCGGGCAGAAGGGCAGTTACCGCGACAACCCCGTGGACGCCATCGCCGCCGCCTTGCTGTTGCAGGGTTGGCTGGATGAAAACACCGCTTTATTTGAATCCTGACCCGCCGCGATCCTGTGGGAGCGGGCTTGCCCGCGAAGAACGTTAACGATACCGCGTGAAGGCTGGATGAACGCGGTACCCATGAGTTTTTCGCGAGCAAGCTTTCCCCTACACACTTAAAAAGGAGCCCCCATGAGCCTGCCCAATCCCGCCGAACTGATCAGCCAGATGGCATTACGCCTCAAGGCGCACCTGGAACACCGCGCCATCAGCGAACCGCGCTTTATCGGCATCCGCACCGGCGGTGTCTGGGTAGCCCAGGCGTTACTGGAAGAACTGGGCAGCGATTCGCCCCTGGGTACGCTGGACGTGTCCTTCTACCGCGACGACTTCAGCCAGAACGGCCTGCACCCACAGGTGCAGCCTTCGGCTCTGCCATTCGAGGTTGAGGGCCAGCACCTGATCCTGATCGATGACGTCCTGATGAGCGGCCGTACCATACGCGCCGCCATGAACGAACTGTTCGATTACGGCCGCCCGGCCAGCATTACGTTGGTCTGCCTGCTGGACCTGGACGCTGGCGAATTGCCGATCAGCCCGGATGTCGTAGGTGCAACACTGTCTTTGCAAGCCCGGCAGCGGGTAAAATTGTCCGGTCCCACGCCGCTCGAACTCGAACTGCAAGACCTTGCCCTTTAAACCGCCTTGTACAGAGTCCCCGCGATGACGCCTCTAGATGCCAAGCGCCCGCTGCAGCTCAATGCTCAGGGCCAGTTGCAACATTTCTTGTCCCTCGACGGTTTGCCCCGCGAACTGCTCACCGAAATCCTCGACACCGCCGACTCGTTCCTTGAAGTCGGCGGCCGCGCGGTGAAGAAGGTCCCGCTGCTGCGCGGCAAGACCATCTGCAATGTGTTCTTCGAGAACTCCACCCGCACCCGCACCACCTTTGAACTGGCAGCCCAGCGGCTATCGGCCGACGTGATCACGCTGAACGTGTCCACCTCGTCGGCGAGCAAGGGCGAGACCCTGCTCGACACCCTGCGCAACCTCGAAGCCATGGCCGCCGACATGTTCGTGGTACGCCACGGCGACTCCGGCGCCGCGCACTTCATCGCCGAGCATGTGTGCCCGCAGGTAGCGGTCATCAACGGCGGCGACGGCCGCCACGCCCACCCGACCCAGGGCATGCTCGACATGCTCACCATCCGTCGGCACAAGGGCAGCTTTGAAAACCTCTCGGTGGCCATCGTCGGCGACATCCTGCACTCCCGTGTAGCACGCTCGAACATGCTGGCCCTCAAAGCCCTGGGCTGCCCGGATATCCGCGTGATCGCGCCGAAAACCCTGCTGCCCATCGGCATCGAGCAGTACGGCGTAAAGGTCTACACCGACATGGCCGAGGGCCTCAAGGATGTGGACGTGGTGATCATGCTGCGCCTGCAACGCGAGCGCATGGCTGGTGGCTTGCTGCCCAGCGAAGGCGAGTTCTACCGCCTGTTCGGCCTGACCACCGCACGTTTGGCCGGGGCCAAGCCGGATGCCATCGTGATGCACCCGGGGCCGATCAACCGCGGGGTGGAGATTGAGTCGGCGGTGGCCGATGGCCCGCAGTCGGTGATCTTGAACCAAGTGACCTACGGCATCGCGGTACGCATGGCCGTGCTGTCCATGGCCATGAGCGGGCAGACCGCGCAACGTCAATTCGAGCAGGAGCAGGCCCAGTGAAGCTCAGCATTCTCGGCGCCCGAGTCATCGATCCAGCCAGTGGCCTGGACCAAGTTACCGATCTTTATCTGGACGCCGGCAAGATCATCGCCATTGGCGCCGCACCTGCCGGCTTCAACGCCATCGAAAGCATCGACGCCAAGGGCCTGGTGGCCGCGCCCGGGCTGGTGGACCTGAACGTCGCCCTGCGCGAGCCGGGCTACAGCCGCAAAGGCAACGTCAACAGCGAAACCCAGGCCGCTGCGGCCGGTGGCGTGACCAGCCTGTGCTGCCCGCCGAACACCAAGCCGGTGCTGGACACTTCGGCGGTGACCGAGCTGATCCTGGACCGCGCCCGTGAAGCCGGCAATTGCAAGGTGTTTCCCGTCGGCGCCTTGAGCAAAGGCCTGGATGGCGAACAACTGGCCGAACTGATCGCACTGCGCGATGCCGGTTGCGTGGCCTTCAGCAACGGCCTGGAAAGTTTTCGCAGTACCCGCACGCTGTGCCGTGCCCTGGAATACGCGGCCACCTTCGACCTGACGGTGATCTTCCATTCCCAGGACCGCGACCTGGCCGAAGGCGGCCTGGCCCATGAAGGGGCAGTCGCCAGCTTCCTCGGCCTGCCGGGCATCCCGGAAACCGCCGAAACCGTGGCCCTGGCCCGTGACCTGTTGCTGGTGGAGCAAAGCGGCGTACGCGCACACTTCAGCCAGCTGACCAGCGCCCGCGGCGTTGCCCTGATCGCCCAGGCCCAGGCCCGTGGCTTGCCGGTGACGGCGGATGTGGCGTTGTACCAATTGATCCTGACGGATGAGGCGCTGATCGACTTCTCCAGCCTGTATCACGTGCAGCCTCCACTGCGTACCAAGGCCGACCGTGACGGTTTGCGTGCGGCGGTGAAGTCGGGGGTGGTGTCAGCGATTTCCAGCCATCACCAGCCTCACGAGCGTGACGCCAAGTTGGCGCCATTTGGCGCGACCGAGCCGGGTATCAGTAGCGTGGAGTTGTTGTTGCCGCTGGCAATGACCTTGGTGGAAGACGGCTTGCTCGACCTGCCGACGCTATTGTCCCGCCTGAGCGCCGGCCCGGCCGACGCACTGCGCTTGCCGGCGGGCAAGCTTGAAGTCGGTTCGCCAGCGGACCTGGTGCTGTTTGACCTGGGCAGCTCAACGGTGGCAGGGGAGCATTGGTTGTCCAAGGGTGAAAACTGCCCGTTCATTGGCCACAGCCTGCCGGCGACGGTGCGGTACACCTTGATGGATGGGCGGATCACTTACCAGGCCTGAAACCGGTCTAGAATGAGCGCAGTAAAAAATGTGGGAGGGGGCTTGCTCCCTCCCACATTTTGTTCTCTATAGGGCCGAGAGATCAGCGGCCGTTATTGCGCTCGGCATTGCGGATCGAGATCTGCGTATTCAACGTCCAGAAGTCATACAGCACCCCAATCAGGAACAAACCGCCGGTCAGCAGGTAGATCAGGCCGGTGATCCATTTGCCCTGGTACATACGGTGCACACCGAACAGACCCAGGAACGCCAACAGGATCCACGCGACGTTGTATTCGATAGGCCCGGCGGTAAAACGCAGGTCGGCTTCACGGTCCATGGCCGGGATGAGGAATACGTCGATCAACCAACCAATGCCCAGCAGGCCGAAGGTAAAAAACCAGATCGTGCCGGTCACGGGTTTGCCGTAATAAAAGCGATGCGCCCCGGTAAAACCGAAAATCCACAGCAGGTAACCGATCACCTTGCTATGGGTATCTTGCTGCTGACCAACCTGTTGATAGGTGTTCATGGAGTACCTCTTTTGCTTCGATAGATAAATTTTTTCATTTTCTTTGTGACTTTTTTACGAGCGCCCGACGTACGGCAAATGGTATCTTCCTGTCCTCAAAGCCTTATGCCACCTGACTTGTGTAGAACAATTGCGGCAATTCGTCGCGTTTTTCCTGGATTTGACCCCAAGGTTCAGTCGACAAACGGCCTGAGAACGACACAAAAAGCTGTTATAAAGTTGCGCGCAAACCCATAAGAGCCACGCCTAATGCGACCATTTTTCAAGACATGGCTGACCATCTGCCTATTAATGCCACTGGCCGCCCACGCCACCAATCGTGAGCAACGACTTCCGAACGTCAATGGTTTCACCCCTAAAGTCCACAGCACAACCACCAAGGCCAAATCGGTAAAGCTGACCGTCAACCGCCCGACTCAACTGAGCAAGGCACACGGTAAAGCAACACCCGGCCTGATGGCTGTCAACACCAAGCAAAGCAGCAACGTCCTCAGCCGTGCCGTCAACGTGCTGGGTACTCCTTATCGTTGGGGCGGTAGCAGCCCAAGTAAAGGGTTCGACTGCAGCGGCCTGGTGAAATATGCATTCAACGATGTAAAAGCCGTGGATTTGCCGCGCACCTCCAACGCCATGGCGGCTGGTCACGGCTTGAAGGTTGATCGCAAAGACCTGAAGCCCGGCGACTTGTTGTTCTTCAAGCTCAAGAGCCGCCAGGTCAATCACGTAGCCATCTACCTGGGCAACGACCGTTTTATCCACGCGCCGCGTCGTGGCAAGTCGGTGAGCATCGACACGCTGAAAAAGCCGTTCTGGGACAAGAACTACGTGATTGCCAAGCGTGTGCTGCCTAAAGAGCAGAACAGCAACCTGCGGATCGTGCAGCGCTAAGCCAGGCGCCACTGAAGCTCCCCATTTGAAATGCAATCAAATGTGGGAGCTGGCTTGCCTGCGATGACGGTGTGTCAGTTGGCAGAGAGAGCGCCTGACAGCCCGCTATCGCAGGCAAGCCAGCTCCCACATGAGTATCTGTGCGTTTTAGATATCTGCAGGCACCCTCGCCTTCTCCCGCGCCTCTTCCCGGCTGACCAGCCCCGCGCCGACCAACGCCTTCAAACTCATATCCAGCGTCTTCATCCCCAACGCGCCACCGGTCTGAATTGCCGAAACCATCTGCGCCACCTTGTCCTCACGGATCAGATTGCGAATCGCCGGCGTGCCCAGCATGATTTCATGGGCGGCCACACGGCCGCCGCCGACCTTCTTCACCAGTACCTGAGACACCACCGCCTGCAACGACTCCGACAACATCGAGCGGACCATGGCCTTTTCCCCGGCCGGGAAGACGTCCACCAGCCTGTCTACAGTCTTTGCAGCCGATGAAGTGTGCAGGGTGCCAAACACCAGGTGCCCGGTCTCAGCTGCCGTCAAGGCCAGGCGGATGGTTTCCAGGTCGCGCAATTCGCCCACCAGGATCACATCCGGGTCTTCCCTCAGGGCCGAGCGCAGGGCCACGCAGAAGCTGTGGGTGTCGCGGTGCACCTGGCGTTGGGTGATCAGGGCCAGTTTCGGCCTGTGGATAAATTCGATGGGATCTTCAAGCGTGAGGATGTGCTGGCGCCGGTGCCGGTTCAGATAATCGATCATCGCCGCCAGCGTCGTGGACTTGCCCGAACCCGTAGGCCCGGTGACCAGCACCAGGCCACGGGGGAACTGAGCCATACGCTGGAATACCTCGCCCAACCCAAGGTCTTCCAGGCTCTGGACCTCGGTCGGGATGGCACGAAACACCGCGCCTATACCGCGATTCTGGCGGAACACGTTCGCCCGAAAGCGTGCGACTCCCGGCAATTCGAAGGCAAAATCCGTTTCAAGAGATGTTTCGAAATCCTTTTGTTGGTGTTTATTCAACAAAGGGCTCACCAGATCGACCAGTTGCGCTGCGCTCAGCACCGGCTCATCCATCGGCCAGACCTCGCCATCGACTCGCACCATCGGCGCCAGGCCGGCCGACAAATGCAGGTCACAGGCGCCACGGCTTACGCTGGCCGTCAGCAATTGCGTGATATCCATAGGGCTTTCCATTTCCAGTAGAATGCCGCGGACTCCATATCCACGGGCGCATCTTGAATGTCGACGATAGCAGACAACATCGGCCTGGTTAGCCAGCGCATCCGCGCCGCAGCCGACGCCGTGCAACGTGACGCAAGCAGCATCCACCTGCTGGCCGTGAGCAAGACCAAACCCGCACAAGCCGTGCGCGACGCCTATGCCGCCGGGATGCGCGATTTTGGCGAGAACTACCTGCAGGAAGCCTTGGGCAAACAGGCGGATTTAACCGACCTGCCCTTGAGTTGGCACTTCATCGGCCCCATTCAATCGAACAAGACTCGCGCCATCGCCGAGAACTTCGCTTGGGTGCATTCTGTGGACCGCCTGAAAATCGCACAACGCCTGTCCGAACAACGCCCGGCCGACCTGCCGCCGCTGAATATCTGCATCCAGGTCAATGTCAGTGGCGAGGCCAGCAAATCTGGCTGTACGCCGGCCGACCTGCCAGCCCTGGCCAACGCGATCAGCGCCCTGCCGCGCTTGAAGCTGCGCGGCCTGATGGCGATCCCCGAGCCGACTGAAGACCGGGCCGCACAGGATGCGGCGTTTGCCAGCGTACGCGACCTGCAAGCCAGCTTGAACCTGGCGCTGGACACACTTTCCATGGGCATGAGCCATGACCTTGAGTCGGCCATCGCCCAAGGCGCCACCTGGGTGCGGATCGGTACCGCCCTGTTTGGCGCCCGCGACTACGGCCAGCCGCAAAATGGCTGACTTCCCTCGAAAATAAGGACCTGTCATGAGCAACACGCGTATTGCCTTTATCGGCGCCGGTAACATGGCGGCCAGCCTGATCGGTGGCCTGCGGGCCAAGGGCCTGGACGCCGAACAGATCCGCGCCAGCGACCCGGGCGCCGAGACCCGCGAGCGCGTCAGCGCCGAACACGGCATTGAAACCTTTGCCGATAACGCCGAAGCCATCCACGGCGTCGATGTGATCGTGCTGGCGGTCAAGCCCCAGGCCATGAAGGCCGTGTGCGAGAGCCTGCGTCCAAGCCTGCTGCCGCATCAATTGGTGGTGTCCATTGCCGCCGGCATCACCTGTGCCAGCATGAAAGCCTGGCTCGGTGACCAGCCGATCGTACGTTGCATGCCCAATACCCCAGCGTTGCTGCGCCAGGGCGTAAGCGGTTTGTACGCCACCGCTGAAGTCAGCGCGCAGCAGCGTGACCAGGCTCAGGAGTTGCTGTCTGCGGTGGGCCTTGCCGTATGGCTGGAGCAGGAGCAGCAACTGGATGCGGTCACCGCCGTTTCCGGCAGTGGCCCGGCCTACTTCTTCCTGTTGATCGAGGCCATGACCGCCGCTGGCGTCAAGCTGGGCCTGCCCCACGAGGTTGCCGAACAACTGGCTGAGCAAACGGCCCTGGGCGCCGCGAAAATGGCTGTCGGCAGCGATGTCGATGCCGCCGAACTGCGCCGGCGGGTAACGTCGCCGGGCGGCACCACGCAAGCCGCCATTGAATCGTTCCAGGCCGGGGGCTTTGAGGCCCTGGTGGAAAAAGCACTGGGTGCCGCGGCACATCGTTCGGCCGAGATGGCTGAGCAACTGGGCAAATAGTCGTCCCTTACCAAGGTAATCAAACATGCTCGGAATCAATGACGCTGCCATTTTCATCATTCAGACCTTGGGCAGCCTGTACCTGCTGATCGTGCTGATGCGCTTTATCCTGCAACTGGTGCGGGCGAACTTCTACAACCCGTTGTGCCAGTTCGTAGTCAAGGCCACCCAACCGCTGCTCAAGCCACTGCGCCGGGTGATCCCGAGCCTGTTCGGCCTGGACATGTCGTCGCTGGTGCTGGCGTTGCTGCTGCAGATCCTGCTGTTCGTGGTGATCCTGATGCTCAACGGCTACCAGGCGTTCACCGTGCTGCTGTTGCCGTGGGGCCTGATCGGTATTTTCTCGCTGTTCCTGAAGATCATTTTCTGGTCGATGATCATCAGCGTGATCCTGTCGTGGGTCGCACCCGGCAGCCGTAGCCCGGGCGCCGAACTGGTGGCTCAGATCACCGAACCGGTGCTGGCACCCTTCCGTCGCCTGATCCCGAACCTGGGTGGCCTGGATATCTCGCCGATCTTTGCGTTTATCGTGATTCAGTTGCTGCAGAGCTGGGTGATTCCACGCCTGGCGTACTTTGCCTACATGCCCAAAGAGCTGTTCGGCCTGATCTGAATGCCGTAGCCCCTATAGGAGCTGGCTTGTGTGGGAGCTGGCTTGCCTGCGATAGCATCACCTCGGTGTGTCTGAAAACCGCGGTGCCTGCATCGCGGGCAAGCCCGGCTCCCACATCAACCCTTCCCACATTTTGTATCTGCGTACTGGTACAGACCATTGCTTGCCGCTAGGGTCCCCGCTCTTTAGACTTACGCCTCATTTAAACGAGAGCAGGGTCGATGCCAGCTGCCTTCCCCCCCGATTCTGTTGGACTGGTCGTGCCTCAAGTGGCGCACTTCAGCGAACCGCTGGCCCTGGCCTGCGGCCGTTCGTTGCCTGCCTACGACCTGATCTACGAAACCTACGGCCAACTGAACGCCACGGCGAGCAACGCCGTGCTGATCTGCCACGCCCTGTCCGGCCACCATCACGCCGCCGGTTTCCACAGCGTTGACGAGCGCAAACCCGGCTGGTGGGACAGTTGCATCGGCCCCGGCAAGCCCATCGACACCAACAAGTTCTTCGTCGTCAGCCTCAACAACCTCGGCGGCTGCAATGGCTCCACCGGCCCCAGCAGCCTCAACCCGGACACCGGCAAGCCATTCGGCGCGGACTTCCCGGTGTTGACCGTAGAAGACTGGGTACACAGCCAGGCACGCCTGGCCGACCTGCTGGGCATCCACCAGTGGGCCGCAGTCATTGGTGGCAGCCTGGGTGGTATGCAGGCGCTGCAATGGACCATCAGCTACCCGGACCGCGTGCGCCACTGCCTGGCTATCGCCTCGGCGCCCAAGCTGTCGGCGCAGAACATCGCCTTCAACGAAGTGGCACGCCAGGCCATCCTCACCGACCCCGAGTTCCACGGCGGTTCGTTCCAGGAAGCCGGCGTGATCCCCAAGCGCGGCCTGATGCTGGCGCGGATGGTGGGGCATATCACCTACCTGTCCGATGATTCCATGGGCGAAAAATTCGGTCGCGGCCTCAAGAGCGAGAAGCTCAACTACGACTTCCACAGCGTCGAGTTCCAGGTGGAAAGCTACCTGCGCTATCAGGGTGAAGAATTCTCCGGGCGTTTTGACGCCAACACCTACCTGTTGATGACCAAGGCCCTGGACTACTTCGACCCGGCGGCCAACCACGACGACGACCTGGCAAAAACCTTCGAGCATGCCACGGCCAAGTTCTGCGTGATGTCATTCACTACCGACTGGCGCTTCTCGCCGGCCCGCTCCCGTGAGCTGGTGGATGCGCTGATGGCCGCCAAAAAAGACGTCTGCTACCTGGAGATCGATGCACCGCAGGGCCACGACGCCTTCCTGATTCCGATCCCGCGTTACCTGCAGGCGTTTCGCAACTACATGAACCGAATCACGCTTATATGAATTGCTTACGCTTTGGGAGAACGCCATGAGAGCCGACCTGGAAATCATCCAAGACTGGATCCCCGCCGGCAGCCGCGTGCTCGACCTGGGCTGCGGCGATGGCGAACTGCTGAGCTGGCTGCGCGACAACAAGCAAGTCACCGGCTACGGCCTGGAAAACGACCCGGACAACATCGCCCAGTGCGTGGCCAAGGGCATCAACGTAATCGAGCAGGACCTGGACAAGGGCCTGGGCAACTTCGCCAGCAACAGCTTCGATATCGTGGTGATGACCCAGGCCCTGCAAGCGGTGCACTACCCGGACCGCATCCTCGACGAAATGCTGCGCGTTGGCCGCCAATGCATCATCACTTTCCCCAATTTCGGCCACTGGCGCTGCCGCTGGTACCTGGCCACCAAGGGCCGTATGCCGGTCTCGGATTTCCTGCCGTACACGTGGTACAACACGCCCAACATCCACTTCTGCACCTTCGAAGACTTCGAAGCGTTGTGTGGCGAGCGTGAAGCCAAAGTCATCAACCGCCTTGCCGTCGATCAACAGCACCGCCACGGCTGGGCGAGTAAGCTATGGCCCAATCTATTGGGCGAAATCGGTATTTACCGGGTCAGCAGTCCTGGCCTGACCGACCACAAAGTTGCCGTCTAATCATCTTCAAGAGGGACGTTCATGAGTCGTTTGGCTATTTTTCTATTGACCGCATGCCTGGGCGCCAGCGCCATGGCTGCAGACGCTATCGACGCTAATCGCAAGAAAGACTTCGGCGATATCACCGTTCACTACAACACCTTCACCTCCAGCTTCCTGCCACCCGAGACCGCTCAGAAAGTCGGCGTAGTGCGCAGCAAGGAGAAGGGTTTGATCAATGTGACTGTGATCAAGGGCGTGGCCCCGGTCGCGGCCCAGGTGACCGGCACCATCAAGGATTTGGGCGGCAAAAGCGAGATCCTGACGTTCAAGCAAATCGAAGAGAAAGGCGGCATCAGCTACCTCGCGCCCTACTCGGTGACCCAGCGGGAATACAAGACATTTACCATCAACGTTGAAACCGGCGGCAAAGCCCATGGTTTCCAATTCAACCAAGAACTGTTTCCGGCCGAATGATGAACCTTACCCAACTCGTACTGGCCAGCCATAACACCGGCAAACTCAAAGAACTGCAGGCCATGCTCGGCGAATCCGTGCAACTGCGTTCGATTGGCGAGTTCAGCCAGGTCGAACCGGAAGAAACCGGCTTGTCGTTCGTTGAGAACGCCATCCTCAAGGCCCGCAACGCAGCACGCATCTCCGGCCTGCCGGCCCTGGCGGATGACTCGGGCCTGGCGGTGGACTTTCTCGGCGGCGCGCCCGGCATTTATTCGGCCCGTTACGCTGATGGCAAGGGCGACGCAGCCAATAACGCCAAGCTGCTCGACGCGCTCAAGGACGTGCCCGACGCCGAACGTGGTGCACAGTTCGTCTGCGTGCTGGCCCTGGTGCGACATGCCGATGACCCGCTGCCGATCCTGTGCGAAGGCTTGTGGCACGGGCGCATCCTGCACGCCGCCAGCGGTGAGCATGGCTTCGGTTACGACCCTTTGTTCTGGGTGCCGGAGCGCAATGTCTCCAGCGCCGAACTGAGCCCGGCCGACAAGAACCAGATCAGCCACCGCGCCCGCGCCATGGTGTTGCTGCGCCAGCGCCTGGGCTTGAAATGACCCAGAACACCTCTGCGCAGCCGCTGATCCACGGTGGCGCGCAAACACCACGGGCGGCCCTGCCCCACCTGCCGCCCCTGGCGCTGTACATCCACATCCCTTGGTGCGTGCGCAAATGCCCGTATTGCGACTTCAACTCCCACACCGCCAGCAAGGTGCTGCCGGAAGAAGAGTATGTAGATGCATTGCTGGCGGATCTGGATCAAGACCTGCACGCCGTTTATGGCCGGGAGCTGAGTTCGATTTTCTTCGGTGGCGGCACGCCCAGCCTGTTCAGCGCCGCCGCGTTGGGCCGCTTGTTAAAAGGCGTGGAAGCCCGTATTCGGTTCGCCGCGGATATCGAGATCACCCTGGAAGCCAACCCCGGGACCTTCGAGCAAGAGAAGTTCGTGGCGTACCGCAAACTGGGGATCAATCGCCTGTCCATCGGCATCCAGAGCTTCCAGCAAGAGAAGCTTGAAGCCCTGGGCCGTATTCACAATGGCGATGAAGCCGTGCGCGCCGCTGGCATGGCGCGCCAGGCAGGGTTCGATAACTTCAACCTGGACTTGATGCACGGTTTGCCCAACCAGTCCCTGGACGACGCCCTGGGCGACCTGCGCCAAGCCATTGCGCTCAAACCGACGCACCTGTCCTGGTACCAACTGACCTTGGAACCCAACACCGTCTTCTGGAACCAGCCGCCCGCGCTGCCGGAAGACGACACACTGTGGGACATCCAGGAAGCCGGCCAGGCGCTGCTCGCCGAACACGGTTACGCGCAATACGAGGTGTCGGCCTATGCCCAGCCCGGCCGCCCGGCGCGACACAACCTGAATTACTGGAGCTTTGGCGACTTTATCGGCATCGGCGCCGGCGCCCACGGCAAGCTCAGCCACCCGGACGGGCGCATCGTACGCACCTGGAAAACCCGCGCCCCCAAGGACTACCTCAACCCGGCCAAAAGCTTCCAGGCCGGAGCGAAAGAGCTGACCAACGACGAACTGCCGTTCGAGTTCCTGATGAACGCTCTGCGCCTGACCGAAGGGGTCGATGCCAAGCTCTACGCCGAACGCACCGGCCTTGATCTGGCCAGCCTCGATGAAGGCCGCCGCGAGGCAGAACAAAGTGGATTAATGCAGGTCGAACCGTCACGCCTGGCGGCAACCGACCGCGGGCAACTCTTTCTCAATGACCTGTTGCAGACGTTTTTGAGCTGATCGCTCTTAAGGAAATCGAATGGATCTGGTACTCGACCTGCTCGCCACCGTATCCCGCTGGAGCCGTAGCAACCTGTCGGAAATCTCCCTGGCCCTCGTGGGCTGCTTGCTGGTGCTGTTCGGCGCCGATATCAAGGGCTGGGTCGAAGCACGTCTGGGCAACATTGCCGGCGCCTTGCGCGTACCCTTGATGGCCCTGCTGTGCCTGATCGGCAGCGGTGCGGCGTTGATCTACGCTACGCCGTGGATTGTGCGGGGGCTGAGCCAGTTCAATAACTACAGCCTGGCGCCGGTGTTGATCGTGGTGCTGGTGTTGATTGGGGTAGTGGCAGACCGCCGCTGATCCCAGGCCCAACACAGATACAAATGTGGGAGGGGGCTTGCTCCCGATTGCGGTGTATCAGCCAAAGATTTGGTGGCTGACACCCTGCTATCGGGAGCAAGCCCCCTCCCACATTTGATTGCATTTCAAGCTGATGACTGTTTAAGCCAACTTCTCGAACTTCAAATCCCACACCCCATGCCCCAATCGCTCGCCGCGGCGTTCGAACTTGGTGATCGGCCGCTCGGCCGGGCGTGGCACGCATTTGCCGTCTTCGGCCAGGTTGCGGTAGCCAGGGGCGACGTTCATCACTTCCAGCATGTATTCCGCGTACGGTTCCCAGTCGGTGGCCATGTGCAGGATACCGCCCACTTTCAGCTTGCTGCGCACCAACTCCGCAAAGGACGCCTGGACGATACGACGCTTGTGGTGACGGGCTTTGTGCCACGGGTCCGGGAAGAACAGCATCAGGCGGTCGAGGCTGTTGTCGGCGATGCAGCGGTTGAGCACTTCAATCGCGTCGCAGTCGTAAACTCGCAGGTTGGTCAGGCCCTGGGTCAGCACGCCATTGAGCAATGCGCCGACACCTGGACGGTGGACTTCCACACCGATGAAATCCTGCTCCGGCGCGGCCGCGGCCATTTCCAGCAGGGAGTGGCCCATGCCGAAGCCGATTTCCAGGGAGCGTGGGGCCGAACGGCCAAACACCTGATCGTAATCAACCGGCGCATCGGCCAGGGGCAAAACGAACAGCGGCGTGCCTTGCTCCAGGCCCTTTTGCTGGCCTTCGGTCATACGGCCGGCGCGCATCACAAAACTCTTGATGCGGCGGTGCTTGGACTCGTCGCCCGCTTCCACGGTGTTCGGCGTTTCGTTTGATTCAGTCATCAATAGCTCTTACTTGATCAGACCATCCAGCGGCGAAGAGGCGCTGGCATAGAGTTTTTTCGGCATGCGCCCGGCGAGGTAGGCCAGGCGGCCCGCGACGATCGCGTGTTTCATGGCTTCGGCCATCATGATCGGTTGCTGGGCGTGGGCGATGGCCGAGTTCATCAGCACCGCGTCGCAGCCCAGTTCCATGGCGATGGTCGCGTCGGAGGCAGTGCCCACGCCCGCATCCACCAGCACTGGGATCCTGGCTTCTTCAAGGATGATCTGCAGGTTGTACGGGTTGCAGATGCCCAGGCCGGAACCGATCAGGCCAGCCAGCGGCATCACGGCGATACAGCCGATTTCTGCCAGCTGCCGGGCGATGATCGGGTCATCGCTGGTGTAGACCATCACGTCAAAGCCTTCCTTGACCAGGGTCTCGGCGGCCTTGAGGGTTTCGATCACATTAGGGAACAGGGTTTTCTGGTCGGCCAGCACTTCCAGCTTCACCAGGTTGTGACCGTCCAGCAACTCACGGGCCAGGCGGCAGGTGCGCACGGCTTCGATGGCGTCGTAGCAACCGGCGGTGTTCGGCAGGAAGGTGTAGCGGTCTGGGGACAGCACTTCGAGCAGGTTCGGTTCGCCTTCAATCTGGCCCAGGTTGGTGCGGCGCACGGCGAACGTCACGATTTCGGCACCCGAGGCTTCGATGGCCTGGCGGGTCTCTTCCATGTCGCGGTACTTGCCGGTGCCGACCAGCAAGCGGGACTGGTAGGTACGACCGGCCAGGACGAAAGGCTTGTCGTTACGAACGATGCTCATGGGAAATCCTCTGTTTGGATGAGGTTCTGCAGAATGCGTTACCGCCGTGGCGGGCTAACCGCCACCGATGGCGTGGACCACTTCGACCTGGTCGTTTTCCTTCAGCGAGGTCTCGGCGTGCTGGCTACGCGGGACGATATCCAGGTTGAGCTCCACTGCGACACGACGCCCGGTCAGGTCCAGGCGGGTCAGCAGGGCCGCGACGGTTTCACCGTCGGGCAGTTCAAAGGGTTCGCCGTTCAACTGAATGCGCATGCCACGGGCCGCCATCGTTTTTAGGGGCCCGCATTCTAGCGCGATTGGGACCTGCCGGTCAGCTCCAAGCGTCAAGCGGTCAAAGCTGCAAGCGCCACGCTGCCAGGCCAAGGAAGAACCAGCCAAGCAGGAACGCCAGCCCGCCAAACGGCGTGATGATCCCCAGTTTGCTGATGCCAGTCATCGTCAGCGCATACAAGCTGCCCGAGAACAACAGAATACCGACGGTAAACGAGATACCCGCCCAACTGACCAATCGACCGGGAATATGCGCCGCCAGCAACGCCACGCCGAACAACGCCAGGGCGTGCACCAGTTGGTAGGTCACGCCGGTATGGAAGATCGCCAGGTAGTCGGCGCTCAGGCGGTTTTTCAGGCCGTGGGCGGCGAACGCACCCAGGGCGACACCGGTAAAACCGAAAAAGGCAGCCAGCATCAGAAAGCTACGCAGCATGGGGAACTCCAGTCAGACTCATCGGGCAGGGTCTGTATAATGGCCCGCTCAACGGGTTCGGCCAAGCCATCTCTATGCTGCGTGTCCTCTTCAAACGCTTTCTCAACGTCGTGAAATGGTTCGCCATCGGCAGTGTGTTGCTGGTGCTGCTGTTTCGTGTGGTCCCGCCCCCGTTTACCGCGTTGATGGTGGAGCGCAAGGTCGAGTCCTGGATCGACGGCGAACCCATTGACCTGCAACGCAGCTGGGTACCGTGGGATGAAATCAGCGATGACCTCAAAGTGGCGGTGATGGCCGGTGAAGACCAGCGCTTCCCGCAACATTGGGGCTTTGATTTTGGCGCGATCCAGGCCGCGATCCTGCACAACGAACGCGGCGGCTCGATTCGCGGCGCCAGTACGCTGAGCCAGCAAGTGTCGAAAAACCTGTTCCTGTGGGCCGGCCGCAGCTATTTGCGCAAGGGCCTGGAAGCGTGGTTCACCGGGTTGATCGAGGTGCTGTGGCCCAAGGAGCGGATTCTTGAGGTGTACCTCAACAGCGTGGAGTGGGATGAAGGCGTATTCGGCGCAGAGGCGGCGGCGCGGCACCATTTTGGCGTGAGCGCCAAGGGGCTTTCGCGGCAACAGGCCAGCTATCTGGCGGCGGTGTTGCCTAATCCAAGGGTGTGGAGTGCCAGCCACCCGACAGCGTATGTGGCGCGCAGGGCGGCCTGGATTCGCCAGCAGATGAGTCAATTAGGTGGCAGTGGTTACTTGGCGGAGCTGAACAACTCCCGCAAAGCACCCTGGTCCGACTGACACAATACGGGACCTGTGGGAGCTGGCTTGCCTGCGATGAGGGCAGGTCAGCCAACTCATCTGCAAACTGACACACCGCTATCGCAGGCAAGCCAGCTCCCACAGTGGACTGTGCCGGATTTGAAACTTTCGAACACAAACAAAAATGCCCCGGTCTTTCGATCGGGGCATTTTTTGTTCACAGCGCTTTACGCAGCGATCGACAACTTCAACTTGTTCATCGCGCTTTTCTCAAGCTGACGAATCCGCTCGGCCGACACGTTGTACTTCTGCGCCAGGTCATGCAGCGTGGCTTTCTCTTCTGCCAGCCAGCGCTGGTAGAGGATGTCACGGCTGCGGTCGTCCAGCACTTCCAGCGCTTCATGCAGGTTGTGGTTGGAATTGTCGCTCCAGTCGGCGTCTTCCAGTTGACGCGCCGGGTCGTACCGGTGGTCTTCCAGGTAGTTGGCCGGCGATTGGAAGGCGCTGTCGTCATCCGCTTCGGCGGCTGGGTCAAAGGCCATGTCATGGCCGGTCAGGCGGCTTTCCATCTCGCGCACTTCACGAGGCTCCACACCGAGGCTTTCAGCCACGCGGTGGACTTCCTCGTTGTTCAGCCACGCCAGGCGTTTCTTCTGGCTGCGCAGGTTGAAGAACAGTTTGCGCTGGGCCTTGGTGGTCGCGACTTTCACGATGCGCCAGTTGCGCAGGATGAACTCGTGGATTTCCGCCTTGATCCAGTGCACGGCGAACGACACCAGGCGCACACCCATTTCAGGGTTGAAGCGCTTTACAGCCTTCATCAGGCCGACGTTGCCTTCCTGGATCAGGTCAGCCTGGGCCAGGCCGTAGCCACTATAGCTACGGGCGATATGTACGACAAAACGCAGGTGGGCGAGCACCATCTGCCGAGCCGCCCCCAAATCCTGCTCATAGTAGAGACTCTCGGCCAGTTCACGCTCCTGCTCGGGTGTCAGCAATGGAATGCTGTTGACCGTGTGCACATAGGCCTCCAGGTTCGCACCCGGGACCAAGGCATAAGCAGGTTGCAAAGAAGTGGTCATACGAAAAAACCTCCGACTCACATAACTCGTGCAGTTCAGCACTGCGAAAATTGACCTGGGAACCGTAGGACAAGTTCCCTAAACCACTGATACGGTCAATACAAACGAAACCACATTAATCTGGCATTAACTACTTCGGCGCCAGTTCACGTAAATGCCGTGCTACCGCAATCCAGGCACCGATATACCCCAACAACACCGCGCCAAGCAAGAGACTCAGACCATCGGCTACCGGCACCCCGGCCAGGGCAAAATCACTGCCATACAAACCCGCCAGCCCGACAACCGCGTCGTTCAACCAATTCAGGCCAAACGCCAGCACGCCCCAGGACAACACCCCGGCACCCAGGCCATAAAGCGCGCCCATGTACAGGAAAGGACGGCGTACATAGCTGTCCGTGCCGCCGACCAG
This sequence comes from Pseudomonas sp. 910_23, assembly GCF_052850795.1. Classification (NCBI taxonomy): domain Bacteria; kingdom Pseudomonadati; phylum Pseudomonadota; class Gammaproteobacteria; order Pseudomonadales; family Pseudomonadaceae; genus Pseudomonas; species Pseudomonas sp. 910_23. The sequence goes on from NZ_VXCZ01000016.1 coordinate 142,483, forward strand.
TTTAATCACTTCTATCTCGGTGCGACGGTTTTCAATATGAAGACGAATGGTATTACCTATCACCAAAAGTAATGCAGACACTAATAACACCGTCAGGCCGAACACAAAGCGGTCACCCAGCTTGAGGATCGCGGCCAGGCGCTCTACCCAGACTAGATCAAGTTGGGCCTGTTGCACCTTGGGCATCTCTGCGAGTTTTTGTCGCAGGGCCTCCAGCGCCGGCTTGTCGACCTCGTTCGGCGTCACCAGCACCACGCCCGGCAGCGGGTTCTGCGGCAGCTCCTTGAGCGCCTCGCCCAGGCCGGACTGCTGCTGGAATTCTTCAAGGGCTTGATCGCGGCTGATGTATTCGGCATCCGCTACGCCCGGAATGTTCTTGATGTCGTCGCGTAGCGCTTCGCCGTCCTTGCTGCTGGTGTCCAGGTTCAGGTACAGCGATATCTGCGCCGCCCGCTGCCAGGAACCGCCGAGGCGCTCCACATTATTAAGCAGCAGCGACAAGCCCATCGGCAGGCTCAAGGCTACGGCCATGACCAGGCAGGTGAAAAAGCTGCCGATCGGCTGTTTGCCCAGGCGACGCAGGCTGTCAAGCAGGCTGGCGCGATGGCTTTCGATCCAGGCGTGCAGCAAGGTGCCGAAGTCCGGGCCGTCGTCTTCGTCACGCTTTTTCTTCGGCGGTTGCGGATCGGCAGGCTTGGGTGCCACGCGTTCGGATACTTTGGGGCTGCGGGTAGCACTCATACGCCAGCCTCCCCATCACCGATCAAGCGGCCGCGTTGCAAGGTCAACATGCGATGGCGCATACGGGCGATCAGGGCCAGGTCGTGGCTGGCGATCAATACGCTGGTGCCCAGCCGATTGATGTCTTCGAACACCCCCATGATCTCGGCCGCCAGGCGCGGGTCGAGGTTACCGGTGGGTTCGTCCGCCAGCAGCAAGGCCGGGCGGTGGACGATGGCGCGGGCAATACCGACGCGCTGTTGCTGGCCGGTGGACAGGTCCCCCGGGTAAAGGTCGGTTTTGTCCGACAATGCCACGCGCTCCAGCGCCGAATCCACGCGCTTGACGATTTCGGCTTTGGACAGCCCGAGAATCTGCAGCGGCAGCGCGATGTTGTTGAACACCGTGCGATCGAACAGCAGCTGGTGATTCTGGAACACCACGCCGATCTGGCGGCGTAGAAACGGAATTTGCGCATTGCTGATGGTAGCCAGGTCCTGGCCCGCCAGCAGCAACTTGCCGGTGGTCGGGCGCTCCATGGCGAGTAACAGGCGCAACAGCGTGCTTTTGCCAGCGCCCGAGTGACCGGTGACAAACAAGAACTCGCCGCGACGCACTCGAAAGCTCAGCTCATGCAAGCCCACATGCCCGTTGGCATAGCGTTTACCGACCTGTTCGAATCGAATCATGAACGCTCCCGCTCGGCAAACAGTGCCTGTACAAAGGGTTCGGCTTCAAAGGTGCGCAGGTCGTCGATACCTTCACCGACACCGATATAACGAATCGGCAACCCGAACTGTTTAGCCAGGGCGAAAATCACCCCGCCCTTGGCCGTGCCGTCGAGCTTAGTCAATGCCAGGCCGGTCAGCTGCACCGTCTGGTTGAATTGTTTGGCCTGGCTGATGGCGTTCTGACCAGTACCGGCGTCGAGCACCAGCAAGACTTCATGCGGCGCATCGGCGTCGAGCTTGCTGATCACACGGCGCACTTTCTTCAGCTCTTCCATCAGGTTGTCTTTGGTGTGCAGGCGCCCGGCGGTATCGGCGATCAACACGTCGATATTACGCGCCTTGGCGGCCTGCACGGCATCGAAGATCACCGAAGCGGAGTCGGCGCCGGTGTGCTGGGCGATCACCGGGATCTTGTTGCGCTCGCCCCATACCTGCAACTGCTCGACGGCGGCGGCACGGAAGGTGTCACCGGCGGCGAGCATGACTTTCTTGCCCTCGCCCTGCAGCTTCTTGGCCAGCTTGCCGATGGTGGTGGTTTTGCCCGCGCCGTTGACGCCGACCACCAGGATCACGAACGGCTTGTTCGGGGTGATCACCAACGGCGCTTCCACGGGCTTGAGCATTGCAGCCAGTTCGGCCTGCAAGGATTTGTACAACGCATCGGCGTCGGTCAGTTGCTTGCGCGCGACCTTCTGAGTCAGGCTCTGGATGATCACGGCAGTGGCTTCGACACCCACATCGGCGGTGAGCAGGCGGGTTTCGATGTCTTCCAGCAGTTCATCGTCAATGACCTTCTTGCCCAGAAACAGGCTGGCCATACCTTCGCCGATGCTGGCGCTGGTCTTGCTCAGACCCTGCTTGAGGCGGGCGAAAAAGCCGCTCTTGCTGGTTTCGACAGGCGCGACAGGCTCTTCGATCACCGCAGGCGCGGCAACGACAGCAGGCACTTCAACCGGGATTTCGACCGCTGGCGGCGTCTGGACCACTACCTCTACCGGTGGCGCCACTGGAATGGGCGGCGTCACGTGTTCAGCCTGCACATCTTCAACCAGTGCCACCGGCTCTTCGGCTACCGGTAGCGCAAGCCACGGTTTGTGCTCGGGCTCGGGCTCCGGCTCGGGTTCTGCCTCGACTACCGGCTGCAATACCGGCTCCGCGATGGGCAACACCACCGGCGCCGGCGTCTCGGCAACCGGCTCGGCTTCTACTATAGGCTCTGGAATAGGCTCAGCTTGAACCTGCGGCTGTTCGACGACGGTTTCCTGCGGCTTTTTGCGCAGCCATCCGAACAGGCCTTTTTTCTCGCCAGCCGCAGCTGGGCTCTTCTTGTCGTCGTTGGAACCAAACATGGAGGACGGCTATCTCAAAGTAGCGATGCGCCAGGGCGCCTCGGTAAATAAATTCGATGCAGAACAGACTGCTTTAACGCCCGCTTGTTCATGCGCAACATTTTGTAAGGCGTAAATAAGTGCCTTGGCAAATCGTTTCAATATGGGACTGAAGCGATAAAATCGGCGAAACGTGGAAGATTGTCGGGGAAAAACGCCAACTACTCCAACTTTCCTACGACTGAACCCAGGACTAGATGACGACCGCAGTGGCCGTCCCTAAATCGGATCAGTATCCTAGCACCTCCTCGCCCGCCGACGCTAAGACCAAGCGGGCAGCCCAACAGGTTAAAAAACGAATGAATGCTCTAGCCCGCCGCGCCGCAGGCCTGCTGCTCAGCACAGTTTGTCTGCCCCTTTCAGCCTTCGCTGCCGACCCACAACCCACTCATGAATTCACTCTGGATAACGGCCTTAAAGTGGTCGTGCGCGAAGACCATCGCGCGCCAGTGGTGGTTTCCCAAGTCTGGTACAAGGTTGGTTCAAGCTACGAAACCCCGGGCCAGACCGGTTTGTCCCACGCCCTTGAACACATGATGTTCAAAGGCAGCGCCAAGGTCGGCCCCGGCGAAGCCTCGCTGATCCTGCGTGACCTGGGCGCCGAAGAAAACGCGTTCACCAGCGATGACTACACCGCGTATTACCAGGTGCTGGCCCGCGACCGCCTGGGCGTGGCCTTTGAGCTGGAAGCCGACCGCATGGCCAGCCTGCGCCTGCCCGCCGACGAGTTCAGCCGCGAAATCGAGGTAATCAAGGAAGAACGCCGCCTGCGCACCGACGACAACCCGATGTCCAAGGCCTACGAGCGCTTCAAGGCCATGGCCTTCCCGGCCAGCGGCTACCACACGCCGACCATCGGCTGGATGGCTGACCTTGAGCGCATGAAGGTCGAGGAGCTGCGCCACTGGTACCAATCCTGGTATATGCCCAACAACGCCACCCTGGTAGTGGTCGGCGATGTGACCCCGGACGAGGTGAAAAGCCTGGCCCAGCGTTACTTCGGCCCGATCCCCAAGCGTGATGTGCCACCGGCGAAGATCCCGCTGGAGCTGGCCGAACCCGGCGAGCGCCTGCTGACCCTGCGGGTGCAGACCCAACTGCCAAGCGTGTTCCTGGGCTTCAACGTACCGGGCCTGGCCACCGCCGAAGACAAACGCTCGGTGCAAGCCTTGCGCCTGATCTCGGCCCTGCTGGACGGCGGCTACAGTGCACGTATCTCCGAGCAACTGGAGCGTGGTGAGGAGCTGGTATCCGCCGCGTCCACCAACTACGACGCCTATACCCGTGGCGATACGTTGTTCATGCTCTCGGCCACGCCCAACCAGCAGAAACAAAAGACCGTCGCCCAAGCCGAAGCCGGCCTGTGGCGCCTGCTTGATGAGTTGAAAGCCAAGCCGCCGACCGCTGAAGAACTGGAGCGCATCCGTGCTCAGGTCATCGCCGGCCTGGTGTACCAACGCGACTCCATCACCAGCCAGGCCACTGCCATCGGCTCCCTGGAAACCGTCGGCCTGTCCTGGAAGCTGATGGACACCGAACTGGCCGACCTGCAAAGCGTGACGCCAGAAGATATCCAGAAAGCCGCGCGCACCTATTTCACCCGCGAACGTCTGAGCGTCGCCCATGTTTTGCCTGAGGAGACCGCTCATGAGTGATCGTAAAAGCAGCCGCCTGATCCTGCCCAGCCTGATCGCAGTCACCCTGGTTGCGGCCAGTGCCGTGTATTTCCTGCGCCCGAGCGAGTCGGTCGCCAGCCAGGCTCTGGAAAAGGCCCAATCGGCCAGCACCCTGCAGTCGCTGGCGGAACTGGACGGCAAGGCGCCAACCAACCGCAAGCTCGATGTGCAAACCTGGACCACCGCCGAAGGCGCCAAGGTGCTGTTTGTCGAAGCCCATGAACTGCCGATGTTCGACATGCGCATCCTGTTCGCCGCCGGCAGCAGCCAGGATGGCGATACACCGGGCCTGGCGTTGATGACCAACGCCATGCTCAACGAAGGCGTGCCGGGCAAGGATGTCAGCCAGATCGCCAGTGGTTTTGAGGGCCTCGGCGCCGACTTCGGCAATGGTGCCTACCGCGACATGGCGCTGGTCACCCTGCGCAGCCTCAGCGACAGCGATAAGCGCACCGCAGCCCTGGCACTGTTCGACCAGGTTATTGGCCAACCGACGTTCCCGGCAGACTCCCTGGCCCGGATCAAGAACCAGATCCTGGCCGGCTTCGAGTATCAGAAGCAGAACCCCGCCAAGCTGGCGAGCATCGAACTGTTCAAGCGCCTGTACGGCGATCACCCTTACGCGCACCCGAGCGAAGGCACCCCCGAGAGTGTGCCGAAGATCACCCTGGCGCAGTTGAAGGCATTCCACGCCAAAGCCTACGCGGCGGGTAATGCTGTGATTGCGGTGGTCGGCGACCTGACTCGCGCTGAGGCCGAGGCCATGACAGCCAAAGTGTCGGCCTCACTGCCCAAGGGCCCGGCCATGGCCAAGATCGCTCAACCGACCGAGCCAAAAGCCGGCCTGAGCCGTATCGAGTTTCCCTCCAAGCAAACCCACCTGCTGTTTGCGCAATTGGGCATCGACCGCGCCGATCCGGACTACGCAGCTCTGTCCCTGGGCAACCAGATCCTTGGCGGCGGTGGCTTCGGCACCCGCTTGATGAGCGAAGTGCGCGAAAAACGCGGCCTGACCTACGGCGTGTACTCCGGCTTCTCGCCAATGCAGGTGCGCGGCCCGTTCATGATCAACTTGCAGACCCGCGCCGAAATGAGCGGCGGCACCCTGCGCCTGGTTGAGGATGTACTGGCTGACTACCTCAAGAACGGCCCCACGCAAAAAGAACTGGACGACGCCAAGCGCGAACTGGCCGGCAGCTTCCCGCTGTCCACCGCGAGCAACGCCGATATTGTCGGGCAACTGGGCGCCATGGGTTTTTACAACCTCCCGCTGAGCTATCTGGAAGATTTCATGAAACAATCCCAGGCCCTGACCGTAGAGCAGGTCAAGGCTGCAATGAACAAACACTTGAGCGCCGACAAGATGGTCATCGTGACCGCCGGCCCGACGATTGCGCAAAAGCCACTACCGCCCCCCACTGATAAACCTGCCGAGCAGCCGCTCGGGGTTCCGGAGCATTAATGGCCAGTTCATCTCGCCCGAAAAAACCTGTCCACAACGTGCATAACGGTGTGGGCCAACTGCGCATCATTGGCGGTGAATGGGGCAGCCGCAAGCTGAGCTTCCCCGACGTCGTAGGCCTGCGCCCGACGCCGGATCGCGTGCGTGAAACCCTGTTCAACTGGCTGGCGCCATACATCGGCGGGGCCAAGGTGCTGGACCCGTTCGCCGGCAGTGGCGCGCTGTTCCTGGAGGCGCTGTCCCGTGGCGCGGCCCAGGGCCAGGCGTTGGATGCCAGTAATGTGGCGGTGTCCAGCCTCAAGGAACACCTGGGCACGCTGCGTTGCACCACCGGCCAGGTACAGACGGCTGACGCGCTGCGCTACCTGGAAACCCAGGCGGTGACTGAATACGACGTGGTGTTCCTCGACCCGCCGTTCAACCAGAACCTGCTGCCGACTGTGTGTGCTTTGCTCGAAGAGCGCCAGTGGCTGGCACCGGATGCCTGGATCTACACTGAAAGCGAGACCGCGCCATCAACGCTCGGCCTGCCGGGCAGTTGGCGCCTGCATCGGGAGCAAAAGTCCGGGCGGGTGTATTACGCGTTGTGGCATCGCCTGGTCGAAAACGCCGCTTAACCTGTGGCAGGGGAGCTTGCCACCGCGAGCTCACTGGCTACCGAGAGTTTCATGACCCCCTCTTCCGATCTGTTCAAACCCGCCTTCGGCCTCGGCAACCCTCACCTGCAAACACTGTGGGGGCCGCTGTTGCGCCCAACGACCCATATCGAACGCCAACGCGAACGTCTATGGCTGGAAGACGGCGACTTCCTCGATCTCGACTGGCATGGTCCCCATGACCTGCACGCACCGTTGGTACTGGTGCTGCATGGGCTGACCGGGTCGTCCAATTCGCCCTATGTGGCCGGCCTGCAACAGGCCCTCGCCGGCCAAGGTTGGGCCAGCGTTGCGTTGAACTGGCGCGGCTGCTCGGGCGAGCCCAACCTTCTGGCGCGCAGTTATCACTCCGGGGCCAGCGAAGACCTGGCCGCGGCGATTGCCCATCTGCGCGCCAAACGGCCACTGGCACCGCTGTATGCCGTGGGGTATTCCCTGGGCGGCAATGTGTTGCTCAAGCACTTGGGCGAAACCGGCGTGACTTCGGGGCTGCAAGGCGCGGCGGCGGTCTCGGTGCCGTTCCGCCTGGACCAATGCGCTGATCGCATCGGGCTGGGGTTTTCGCGGATCTACCAGAAGCACTTCATGCGCGAGATGCTGGCGTACATTCGCGTAAAGCAACGCCAGTTTTTGCAAGATGGCCGTGAGGAAGGTCTGAAAACCCTGGAGGCACTGGGCTCCCTGGAGAAGATGCGCACGTTCTGGGACTTCGATGGGCGAGTGACTGCGCCGTTGCATGGCTTCTTGAGTGCTGAGGATTACTATCGCCGCGCATCCAGTCGCTACTACCTGGGCGATATCCGCACGCCAACGCTGATCATCCAGGCGGCCGATGATCCGTTTGTGTTTGCTCATAGCCTGCCGGAAGCGAGTGAGCTGTCGGAGTGCACCGAGTTTGAATTGCTGACAAAGGGTGGGCATGTGGGCTTTGTGGAGGGTTCACTGAAACGTCCCGGCTATTACTTGGAACGCCGCATCCCACAATGGTTACTGACACAACGCAGTTAAAAATGTGGGAGGGGCGGTGCGACGATTCGACTTGCCCCCGATAGCGGTGGATCAGTTACAGATACTGAGACTGACACACTGCAATCGGGGGCAAGCCCCCTCCCACATTTTGATTGGGTTTACAGGGCCAATTGCTCAGTCGCCTGTTGCAATTTCCCGCGCCGGATCCGTAATCCACTCACTCCACGACCCCGCATACAACTTGCCCAACGGATATCCCGCCAACGCCAGGGCAAACAGGTTATGGCATGCCGTCACCCCCGAACCGCAGTACGCCACCAACTCCTGCGGCGGGCGCCCCTGCAACTGCGCAGCAAAGCGTTGCTTGAGCTGCTCGGCCGGCAGGAAGCGCCCGTCACTGCCCAGGTTTTCAGTGAATGCCGCGCACTGCGCGCCAGGGATGTGCCCGGCAATCGGATCGATGGGTTCAACCTCTCCACGAAAACGCGGCTGGGCGCGGGCGTCGATCAAGGTCAGGCCGGGCTGACCCAGGCGTTTTTGCAAATGCTCGGCATCCAGCACCAGCCGATTATCCGGCGTACCAGTGAAGGTGCCCGGCTCGGTCACCGGCGTATCCAGGCTCAAGGGGAAACCGGCGCTGTGCCAGGCCTTGAGGCCACCATCGAGAATAAACACCCCATCACGCTTGCCCAGCCAGGCCAGCAGCCACCAGGCACGGGCGGCATAGGCACCGGGGCCGTCGTCATACAGCACCACATCGGTGTCGGCACTGATGCCCCAGGCCCGTAGCTGCTTGGCGAACGTGTCTGCTGCTGGCAAAGGATGACGACCCGTCACGCCCTTGGTTACCGGACCGCTGAGGTGGCGCTCCAGGTCGGCGTATTGCGCGCCCTCGATATGCCCTTCGGTGTAGCTGCACAGGCCGTAATCCGGGTCTTCCAGGGCAAAGCGGCAATCCAGGATCACCAGCCCTGCCGACTTCTGGCGCTCGGCCAATTGCGGGGGGCTGATCAGTTGGGCAAGCGGCATGACTGACTCCTGTGAATACAAAGGGGAAAGGTCTTACTTCACTTCTTCCAGTGCCTGGTTCAGGGGCACGTAAAATTCCTTGAACAACGCATCCACCGCTTCTTTGGCCTGGGGCGTGACAAACCCCGCCTCCAACACCAGCACCTGGTACACCCCGCGCTTGATCGCCTCGGCGCTCAGGTGGGTGGACTTTTCGTTGGTGGTGCACAGGAACCGCACCCAGGAGGTCAGGATGATCCAGGCATTCAGGGTCAGGGCTTCGGTTTGCACCGGGTCCATATTCAGAATGCCGGCATCGACAAACCCCTGGTAAATGGCACCGCCCTGGATCAGGCAACGCTGGGAAAACCGCCGATAGCCCGTGGCCAGTTCCGGATCGCTCTCCAGCAGATGTTCGAGGTCGCGGTGCAGGAAACGATAGCGCCACATGCCCGCCAGCACGGCTTGCAGATAAAAGCGCTTGTCCTCCACCACCATCGTGCGCCCCTGGGGCGGGCGCAGGAAACTGTCCACCAGGGCTTCATATTCGCGAAACAGCACGGCGATGATCGCCTGCTTGTTGGGGAAGTGGTAGTACAGGTTGCCCGGAGAAATCTCCATATGGGCGGCGATATGGTTGGTGCTGACACTGCGCTCGCCCTGCTGGTTAAAAAGCTCCAGGCTGGTTTGCACAATGCGCTCGCTGGTCTTTACTCGTGGTGCCATGGGGGATCAGCTTCCAAACACGGGATGGGGCATCTTACGGCCTATGCCGGCCAGGTTAAATCTGGATGTTACTGCAATGTTATTTGACAATTTAGAGCAATAACTCTAAAAATCCAGGCAGACCTATAACAATCGGGAACTGCGCCATGTCTGCCAACGTTGCCTACCTGCAAGATGCCCAGGCCTTGGACCACCTCCAGGAGCTGTTCGAAGCCCAGCGTCGCGCCTACGCCGCCAACCCGATGCCACCGGCTGCGCAACGCCAACAATGGCTCAAGGCCCTGCGCGATGTGCTCAGCGACGAACGCCAGGCGCTGATCACTGCGATCAGCCAGGACTTCAGCCATCGCAGCGCAGACGAAACCCTGTTCGCCGAATTGATGCCCAGCCTGCATGGCATTCACTATGCCAGCAAACACCTCAAGGGCTGGATGAAACCCTCCCGCCGCGCTGTAGGCATTGCCTTCCAGCCCGCCTCGGCCAAAGTCATTTATCAACCGTTGGGCGTCGTCGGCGTCATCGTGCCGTGGAACTACCCGTTGTATCTGGCTATCGGCCCGCTGGTCGGGGCTTTGGCCGCCGGCAACCGGGTGATGCTCAAGCTCAGCGAATCCACGCCGGCCACCGGCGAACTGCTCAAGGCGCTGCTGGCCAGGATCTTTCCCGAGGACCTGGTGTGCGTGGTGCTGGGCGAAGCCGAAGTGGGCATGGCGTTTTCCAAATTGCGCTTCGATCACCTGCTGTTCACCGGCGCCACCAGCATTGGCAAACACGTGATGCGTGCGGCGGCCGAAAACCTCACGCCGGTCACCCTGGAACTGGGCGGCAAGTCACCAGCCATCGTCTCGGCCGATGTACCGCTCAAGGACGCCGCCGAGCGCATCGCCTTCGGCAAAGCCTTGAATGCCGGGCAAACCTGTGTGGCGCCAGACTATGTGTTGGTGCCGGAGGACCGCGTCGCAGGGTTTGTCGAGGCATATTCCAAGGCCGTGCGTGGGTTTTATCCGACCCTGGCCGACAACCCGGACTACACCGCCATCATCAACGAGCGGCAACTGGCCCGGCTCAATGCCTACGCCAAGGACGCTACCGACAAGGGCGCCACCCTGGTCCCACTGTACGAGCAAGGCCAGGCTCGACGTATGGCCCACAGCCTGCTGCTGAATGTCAGCGACGACATGACAGTCATGCAGGACGAGATTTTCGGCCCGCTCTTGCCCATCGTGCCGTATCGCGGCCTTGACCAAGCCTTTGCCTACATCAACCAGCGTCCACGCCCACTGGCCCTGTACTACTTCGGCTACAACAAGAACGAGCAGGAGCGTGTGCTTCACGAAACCCATTCCGGCGGCGTATGCCTGAACGACACCTTGCTGCACGTAGCCCAGGACGACATGCCATTTGGTGGCATCGGCCCGTCGGGCATGGGCCATTACCACGGCCATGAAGGCTTCCTGACATTCAGCAAGGCCAAGGGCGTGCTGGTTAAACAGCGCCTGAACGCGGCGAAGTTGATCTACCCCCCTTACGGCAAATCGATTCAGAAATTGATCCAGAAGTTGTTTATCCGCTGATAACCGTCACCTTCAGGACGATAAAAACAATGAACCCCAGCCTGAACGATTCACCCGCACTGTCTCGGCGCGGCGTCTTGAAAATCGGCCTGTGCGCCAGCGCTTTCCTCGCCACGGCCGGGCTTGGCGCCAGTCTCAGCGGTTGCTCCAGCAGTACGCCGGCCAGCGGCTTCGCGATGTTGCGCGCCAGTGATTTGCCGTTCTTGCGCGCGGTGATCCCAGTGCTGCTGGAGGGTGCGGCCAGCGCCGAGACAGTGGTCGCAGGCATTGAAGACACCCTGAAAAAACTCGACTACAGCCTGCAAAACTTGTCGCCGGAGATGTTCAAGCTCACCCAGCAGTTATTCGACGTGCTGGGCATGGGCATCACCCGCGGCCCGCTGACCGGTATCTGGGGCAGTTGGGAAAATGCCAGCAGCGAGCAGATCCGCAACTTCCTGCACCGCTGGGAAAACAGCTACCTGAACCTGTTACGCATGGGCCAGGGCTCGCTGCTCAAGTTGGTGATCATGGCCTGGTATTTTCGGCCCGCCTCCTGGGCCCATTGCGGTTATCCCGGCCCACCGAAGATCTGATTCGCATCCCTCACGATAAAAACCAGAGACGACCCTGATGCCCGTACCCGATCTGTTCCGCGATGGCCTGGCCCGTGGCTGGAAAACCCACAATGGCGCCGCCCTCAACAACGACCTGACCCTGGAAGCCGATGTGGCCATCATCGGCAGCGGTGCCGGTGGTGGCACCACCGCCGAGATTCTCAGCGCCGCTGGCTACAAGGTGTTGCTGATCGAAGAGGGCCCACTCAAGACCAGCAGTGACTTCAAGCTGCTCGAAGACGAAGCCTACGCCAGCCTCTACCAGGAAGGCATCGGCCGCATGAGCAAGGACGGCGCCATCACCATCCTGCAAGGTCGGGCTGTGGGCGGCACCACCTTGATCAACTGGACCTCCAGCTTTCGTACACCCGACGCCACCCTCGCCCACTGGGCCAGCGAATACGCGGTGAAGGGCCACAGCAGCGCCGAGATGGCGCCCTGGTTCGAAAAAATGGAACAGCGCCTGGGCATCGCACCCTGGGCGCTTCCACCGAATGCCAACAACGATGTGATCCGCAAAGGCTGCGAAAAGCTTGGCTACAGCTGGCATGTGATCCCGCGCAATGTGCGCGGCTGCTTCAACCTGGGTTATTGCGGCATGGGTTGCCCGGTGAACGCCAAACAATCGATGCTGGTGACGACTATCCCCTCCACCCTGGAGAAAGGCGGCGAACTGCTGTACCTCGCCCGCGCCGAGCAGCTCAAATACAGCGGCGACATCATCAGCAGCCTGGAATGCGTGGCCATGGACGAGCGCTGCGTGGCGCCGACCGGGCGCAAGATCACCGTAAAAGCCAGGCATTACGTGCTGTCGGGCGGCGGTATCAATAGCCCGGCCCTACTGATGCGCTCGGACGCGCCCGACCCGCATTCGCGGCTGGGCAAGCGGACCTTCTTGCACCTGGTCAACTTCTCGGCGGGGCTGTTCGACGAAGTGATCAACCCGTTCTACGGTGCGCCGCAATCGATTTACTCCGACCATTTCCAATGGCAGGACGGCACTACCGGCAAAATGTCCTACAAGCTCGAAGCGCCACCCTTACACCCAGGATTGGCCAGCACCTTGTTTGGCGGCTACGGCAAACAGAACGCGTTGGACATGAGCCAACTGCCTCACACCCACGCCATGCTCGCCCTGCTGCGCGACGGCTTTCACCCCGACAGCCCGGGCGGCAGCGTGGATTTACGCGGCGATGGCACACCCGTGCTCGATTATCAGGTTTCGCCCTACGCCTGGGACGGCCTGCGCCGGGCCTTCCACAGCATGGCCGAGATTCAGTTCGCGGCAGGGGCCAAATCGGTCAAGCCTTTGCATCACGACGCACGGTACGTGAACAGCCTGGCCGAAGCGCGCAGCATGATTGACGGTTTGAACCTGGAGTTGCACCGCACAACACTCGGCAGCGCCCATGTGATGGGCGGCTGTGCCATGGGCGAAGATCCGAAGCATGCGGTAACCGACAGCCTCGGTCGCCACCACCAACTGCGTAACCTGTCGATTCATGACGGCTCGCTGTTTCCTACCAGCATCGGGGCAAATCCCCAGTTGTCGGTGTATGGATTGAGCGCCCAACTGGCGTCAGCCTTGGCCGAACGTCTGAAAACAGCGTGAAAAACCGTTCGATTCACGGCATTTATCTACGTAAGTCGACTTGGCCGACCGGGATGGCTGCGATACCATCCGGTTCCCCAACGGACTCCGCCAGGACGACGCGATGAACCGAGTGTTGTACCCAGGTACCTTCGACCCGATTACCAAAGGCCATGGCGATCTGGTCGAACGCGCCTCTCGCCTGTTCGACCATGTGATCATCGCGGTCGCAGCCAGCCCCAAGAAAAACCCGCTGTTTCCCCTGGAACAACGTGTGGAGCTGGCGCAAGAGGTCACCAAGCACCTGCCGAATGTGGAAGTGGTGGGCTTTTCCACCCTTCTGGCGCATTTCGCCAAGGAGCAGAACGCCAATGTGTTCTTGCGCGGCTTGCGGGCGGTGTCTGATTTCGAATACGAATTCCAACTGGCCAACATGAACCGCCAACTGGCGCCGGACGTGGAAAGCCTGTTCCTCACGCCTTCGGAGCGCTATTCGTTTATTTCCTCGACGTTAGTCCGTGAAATCGCGGCTTTGGGCGGAGATATCACCAAGTTCGTGCATCCTGCCGTGGCGGACGCACTGACATTGCGCTTCAAGAAGTAAGACCGCTCAATCGGTGCCTGCTCGCACTGCGGGCGCCAATGCGGCACAATTGCGCGCATTAGTTTTCAGATGCCTTGGCAGAGTGCCCTGGCAGGAGTTTCCATGTCCCTGATCATCACCGACGATTGCATCAACTGCGACGTCTGCGAACCCGAGTGCCCGAACGCCGCCATTTCCCAGGGCGAAGAGATCTACGTGATCGACCCCAACCTGTGCACCCAGTGCGTCGGCCACTACGACGAACCGCAGTGCCAGCAGGTTTGCCCGGTTGATTGCATTCCGCTGGATGAAGCGCACCCAGAGACTGAAGAGCAGTTGATGGAGAAGTACCGCAAGATTACCGGTAAGGCCTGAGTTTTTTAGTGCCTGTGAGGGCCTCATCGGGGGCAAGCCCTCTCCCACATTTTGAATGTGTTCACAAATCAAAGTGTGGGAGGGGGCTTGCCCCCGATGACAATCTCAGCCATCACAAAGCTATCAGCTCTGACACTTGGGGCAAAACACACTCGCCCTCTGCCCCAGCACCACATTGCGCAACTCGCTCCCGCAGACCTTGCACGCCTCGCCGCCACGGCCATACACGAACAGTTCCTGCTGGAAATACCCCGGCTGCCCATCACCGCCGATAAAGTCGCGCAGCGTGGTGCCGCCCCGCTCGATAGCGGCGGCCAACACCCGCTTGATCTCGATCGCCAATTTCAAATAGCGCCCGCGTGAAATACCACCAGCGGCGCGACGCGGATCAATCCCCGCCGCAAACAGCGCTTCCGTCGCATAGATATTGCCCACGCCCACCACCACCGCGTTGTCCATGATGAACGGCTTCACCGCCATGGACTTGCCGCGTGACAGCTGGAACAAACGCTCGCCATCAAACAGCTCGGTCAACGGCTCCGGGCCCAGACGCAGCAGCAGCTCGTGGTTGTGCGGATCCTGGCTCCAGAGCATCGCGCCGAAACGCCGAGGGTCGGTGTAGCGCAGGGCCATCCCCGACTCCAACTCGATATCCACATGTTCATGCTTGGCCGCGGGCATACCGACCTCAACCAGACGCAGGTTGCCCGACATACCCAAGTGACTGATCAAGGTGCCCACTTCGGCATTGATCAACAGGTACTTGGCCCGCCGTTCCACCAGCACGATGCGCTGCCCGGACAGGCGCACATCCAGGTCTTCCGGGATCGGCCAGCGCAGGCGCCGCTCACGCACCACCACGCGACTGACGCGTTGGCCTTCCAGGTGCGGGGCAATGCCGCGTCGGGTGGTTTCGACTTCAGGTAACTCGGGCATGTGTACCTCTTGAATGACGGTTCAGTGCGCACCCAGTTCGCGGATCGACAACTTCAGGCTTTCGAAGTCGTAATCCGACAGGCCCACGTAATCCAGCACCAGGTGCCCGATTGCATTCCACTCATGGTCCACCGCCTGGCTCCCCAGTACGCGAAACGACGAACAGATATGCTCGGCCATCTTCAAGATAGCCAGCAGGTTCTTGAGCTGCGGGTTGCGCGACGACTCATCACTGAAAATCGCCAGAGCGTTGTGGTGATTGGCGATGGCGTCGGTGACATGCTCCGGCAGGCGCCAGGACTTGGCGGTGTAGTAGCCGACCACTGCATGGTTGGTGTGGAACGCGTTGTTTTCGGTATCGACCACGCGGCAATCCGGGCCGGCGTTGGCGTAAGCCTGTTCCAGCACAGACATGTAGTTGGGAAAACGCTTGAGCATCAACGGTACGCCGCAATCGTGGAACAGGCCCAATGCATACGCTTCATCGACGGCCTGGGAACCAGTACGCTTGGCCAGGGTGAGACAGGTCATGGCCACATCCTGGGCGGTGTCCCAGAAGCGGTTGAGGGTGACGATGGTGTCGTCGCTCATCTCGCCCTTGATCGACAAGGCATTGATCAGGTTGATGACCGACCGGCTGCCCAGCAGGTTAACTGCACGCTGGATCGAGGCGATCTTGTTGCTCAAGCCGTAATACGACGAGTTGACGATCTTGAGCAACGCGCCAGACAAGCCCGGGTCCTGGGCGATCAACCGTGCGATCACTTCCAGGTCCGGGTCGGGCATGTACTGCTCCATCTGCAAATCCACCATGATTTGCGGTTGGGGCGGCACGCTGATGCCTTGCAGGGCCTGTTGAATCTGCTCGGCGGAAAGCTCTTGGGACATAAATACACACTCTGGGCTAGGCGCGAATTCTAACCCTTATGAAGACGTGACCGACACCCACAACCCAAACTGAAACCCTCCCACATGTCCGGTGCCGCCGCCAAATAATGCGCAACACGCTATACTCCCGCTCTTTTTTCCGGAGCGACGTCATGTCCCTGCCAAGCCTGCGTCTCAAAGCCAACGCCGATCGTCGTTTGCGCAACGGCCACCTGTGGGTCTACAGCAACGAAATCGACGTGGCCGCCACCCCACTTCACGGCTTCCAGGCAGGCGACCAGGCTATCCTGGAAGCAGCCGGCGGCAAGACCCTGGGCATCGTGGCCATGAGCCCGAACAACCTGATCTGCGCCCGCCTGCTGTCGCGCGACATCAAGTTGCCGCTGGACAAGTCGCTGCTGGTGCACCGCCTCAACGTCGCGCTGTCCCTGCGTGATCGCCTGTTCGACAAGCCGTTCTACCGCCTGGTCTACGGTGATTCCGACCTGCTGCCGGGCCTGGTGGTCGACCGTTTCGGCGACATCCTGGTGGTACAGATCGCTTCGGCGACCATGGAAGCGCATAAAGAAGACGTGATCGCGGCCCTCACCCAGGTGCTCAAGCCCAGCGGCATTCTGTTCAAGAACGACTCCGCCGCACGCGACGCCGAGGGCCTCAACCGCTACGTCGAAACGGTTTTCGGCCTGGTGCCGGAGTGGGTGGCGCTGGAAGAGAACGGCGTGAAATTCGAAGCCCCGGTGATCCAGGGCCAGAAAACCGGCTGGTTCTACGACCACCGCATGAACCGCGCCCGCCTGGCCCCGTATGCCAAAGGCAAGCGCGTGCTCGACCTGTACAGCTACATCGGCGGCTGGGGCGTGCAAGCTGCAGCCTTTGGCGCCAGTGAAGTGTTCTGCGTCGACGCTTCGGCCTTCGCCCTCGACGGCGTAGAGCGCAACGCCGCGCTGAACGGCTTTGCCGAGAAGATGACCTGCATCGAAGGCGACGTCTTTGAAGCGTTGAAAGAACTGAAAGCCAGCGAAGAGCGCTTCGACGTGATCGTCGCCGACCCACCGGCCTTCATCAAACGCAAAAAAGACATGAAGAATGGCGAAGGCGCCTACCGCCGCCTCAACGAGCAAGCCATGCGCCTGCTCAGCAAGGACGGCATCCTGGTCAGCGCTTCGTGCTCGATGCACCTGCCGGAAGACGATCTGCAAAACATCCTGCTGACCAGCGCCCGTCACCTGGATCGCAATATCCAGATGCTCGAACGCGGCGGCCAGGGCCCGGACCACCCGGTGCATCCGGCGATTGTCGAGACGCGGTATATCAAGAGCATTACTTGTCGCTTGCTGCCTAATAGCTGACAGCGGGATGCTCCCCGTAGGAACAGTCAACGACTGATCCTACGGGCCTTTCAGCTGTTTCCCACTGCCATTTCCATTGACTTCCCTTGCCCTCACACCGACTCTCCTCCCCCCAGCAAGGAAGGATAGAGCGGTCCGGTTGATGCCTATTAGTACAGCCACACCAAACAAGTCATATTTCATCGTACTGTTGATGACCATGACCCTGCTCGCCGTCTTCCCCCTCGACGTAGTCCTGCCATCCTTTCCCGCCCTCTCCAATCACTTTGGCCACACGCCTTCAGAAATCGCCCAGTCCGTCAGTATTTTTGCCATTGGCCTGGCCGTCTCGTTACTGCTGATAGGCCCGTTGTCTGACATGTTCGGCCGCAAAAAACTGCTGCTGGCAGGTATTGCCTTATCGGCGCTGGGTGCAGCCGGTTGTTTGCTGGCCCCGGATTTCAATTGGTTTATCGGCTTTCGCGTGGTTCAGGCCGTAGGGTGCGGGGCGTTTGCCCTGTCGCAGGCGCTTATCCAGGACTTGTTTACAGGGCGGGAACTGCAACGGATTCGAATCTGGATGACCACCGCCGGCGGAGTGTTCATCTCAAGCTCGCCACTGATGGGCACCTGGCTGCAAATTTATGGCGGATGGCAGGCGAGTTTTTACGTGTTTATCGTGTTAGCCACAGTGGTGTGGCTCTGGTCCGCACGCCTGCTGCACGACTCGCGCAGCAGCCATCGCCCTTCACCGCTACAGTTCTTCAACGGCTATTGGCTGCTGTTTTCCGACCTCCGTTTCGTCAGCTATTGGTTGATTTCCGCCCTGGCCTTTGCCTGCCATTTCTCGTTTATCGTGATGTCGCCCCTGATCTTCATGGAGCGCTTGAACCTGTCGACGTATCAATTCGCCTGGGCATTGCTGCTATATGGCGCGGCCTACGTCTGCGGCGGAGTGATTGCCAGTATCCTGCATCGCAAAATGGACGCCGACCGGCAAATCAACACTGGCCTGTTGCTGATCACTGTTTCAGGTCTGGTCATGCTCTGGCTGGCCTGGCAGTTCGGCCTGTCGGCCGCCACGGTGCTGATCCCGATGTTGATCTGCACAGCCGGCACCACCATCTGTCGACCCATCGCCAACTCCAAGGCCATGAGCCTCTACCCGCAACTGGCTGGCACGGCGACCTCTGCCGGTAGCTTGCTGATTTTCATGTGCGGCGGCCTGATCAGCCTGGTGATCAACCTGGCCACCGCCAACCTGACCACCGCGCTAGCCCTGTGCTTTCTAATCCTGAGTGCCGCCGGGCTCGCCCTGAATGCGCTGATCAAGCAGCGCCCACATGTCCTGTAGCGGCTATCTTCAAGGTTACGGCCATTCCCTCCAGCCGCCAGCGGTGTAGAATCGGCCCTATTCATCGCCAGTCATCCCCCGGCGGGTTTATGAGCTCGAGGCCCAAGCAAGCGGCGATCCCGCGATGCGAGTGGCAACTTCCGGACACACGGCCATTTTTCGGGTGTTCCAGTCGTCAATTAGAAGCTCACTCCCCTTTGCACCTGATTAATAAGTGATTAGCCGCCCGGAGTGCTCCATGCCAGATTACCGCTCGAAAACATCCACCCACGGCCGCAACATGGCCGGCGCCCGCGCACTGTGGCGTGCCACGGGGATGAAGGATGACGACTTCAAGAAGCCGATCATCGCGATTGCCAACTCCTTTACCCAGTTCGTACCGGGCCATGTCCACCTCAAGGACCTGGGCCAACTGGTCGCCCGCGAGATCGAACGGGCCGGCGGCGTGGCCAAGGAATTCAACACCATTGCCGTGGACGACGGCATCGCCATGGGCCATGACGGCATGCTGTATTCCCTGCCGAGCCGCGAGATCATCGCCGACTCCGTGGAGTACATGGTCAACGCCCACTGCGCCGACGCCATCGTGTGCATCTCCAACTGCGACAAGATCACCCCCGGCATGTTGATGGCTGCCTTGCGCCTGAACATTCCGGTGATCTTCGTCTCCGGCGGCCCGATGGAAGCCGGCAAGACCAAGCTCGCGTCCCACGGACTCGACCTGGTTGACGCCATGGTGATCGCCGCCGATTCCAGCGCTTCTGACGAGAAGGTCGCGGAATACGAGCGCAGCGCCTGCCCGACCTGCGGTTCGTGCTCCGGTATGTTCACCGCCAACTCGATGAACTGCCTGGTAGAAGCCTTAGGTCTCGCCTTGCCGGGTAACGGTTCCACACTGGCCACCCACAGCGACCGCGAGCAACTGTTCCTGCAGGCCGGCCGCACCATCGTCGCGCTGTGCAAACGCTATTACACCGAGAACGATGAGTCGGTGCTGCCGCGCAACATCGCCAACTTCAAGGCGTTCGAGAACGCCATGACCCTGGACATCGCCATGGGCGGTTCCACCAATACTATCCTGCACTTGCTGGCCGCCGCCCAGGAAGCCGAGATCGACTTCGACCTGCGCGACATTGACCGCCTGTCCCGCCATGTGCCGCAACTGTGCAAGGTCGCGCCGAACATCCAGAAGTACCACATGGAAGACGTGCACCGCGCCGGCGGGATCTTCTCGATCCTAGGTTCCCTGGCCCGTGGCGGCCTGCTGCACACTGACCTGCCGACCGTGCACAGCAAGTCGATCGCCGAAGGCATTGCCAAATGGGACATCACCCAGACTGACGACGAAGCCGTGCACACCTTCTTCAAGGCTGGCCCGGCCGGCATCCCGACCCAGACCGCATTCAGCCAGTCGACCCGTTGGGATACGCTGGATGACGACCGTGAAAACGGCTGCATCCGCAGTGTCGAGCACGCCTACTCGCAAGAAGGCGGCCTGGCCGTGCTGTACGGCAACATTGCCCTCGACGGCTGCGTAGTGAAAACCGCGGGTGTGGATGAGTCCATCCACGTCTTCGAAGGCCGCGCCAAGATCTACGAAAGCCAGGACAGCTCGGTACGCGGCATCCTTGCCGACGAAGTCAAGGAAGGCGACATCGTGATCATCCGCTACGAAGGCCCCAAAGGCGGCCCGGGTATGCAGGAGATGCTCTACCCCACGTCCTACCTGAAATCCAAAGGTCTGGGCAAAGCCTGCGCGCTGCTGACCGACGGGCGTTTCTCTGGCGGGACTTCGGGCCTGTCCATCGGCCACGCTTCCCCGGAAGCCGCTGCCGGTGGCGCGATTGGCCTGGTGCAGGATGGTGACAAGGTGCTGATCGACATTCCGAACCGTTCGATCAACCTGTTGATCAGCGACGAAGAACTGGCTGCACGCCGGGTCGAGCAGGACAAAAAGGGTTGGAAGCCGGTAGAAAAACGCCCGCGAAAAGTCACTACTGCGTTGAAGGCTTACGCATTGTTGGCCACCAGTGCCGACAAGGGTGCTGTACGTAACAAGGCAATGCTCGACGGCCTGTAAGCCCCGCGCATCAAAATGCCCCGCCAGGTGCGGGGCATTTTTTTGCCTGGAGATAACCCCAAGCACAATGATGATCAAAATGTGGGAGGGGGCTTGCTCCCTCCCACAGAAGTGATGCATCAGGCTTTAGAACTGTGGGGTGTAGGTCATGCTGAACATCACATTACGCGGGTCGCCATAGTAGTTGCTGCCCCACGTCGCGTTATACGCAGGGATGTAGTACTTCTTGTCGAACATATTGTTCAGGTTCGCCGCCACTGTGAACTCCTGGTTGATCTTGTAGGCCACCCGCGAATCCCACAGTGCATTGCCGGGTACGCTGAAGTTGCGGTCGTAGGCTTCAGTGCTGCTTTGTGCGGTTACGCCGGCACCGACACTGAACTGCTGCCAATCGCCCGGCAACTGGTAGTCACCCCAGACCTTGAGCAGGTGCTTGGGTGTCCAGGTGCTGAAGATCTTGCCTTCGTAAGTGTCGTCTTTGAGGAATTTGGTGGTGTTGTAGGTGTAGCTGGAGACCAGTTGCAAACCCGGCAGCACTTCGCCGCTCAAAGTGGCTTCGAAGCCTTGGCTGCGAACCTTGCCCGAGGCGAGCGAGCAGTACCAGCCGCCGCAGACTTTGCCGCCTTGCAGGTCTTGAGCCGCACGGTTTTCCTGGTCATAACGGAAGATGGCGAACGAGGTATTCAGACGACCGTCCGCCAGTTCACCCTTCAGGCCCAGTTCGTAGTTCTGGCCTTCGATGGGCTTGAGCACGGTCAAAGACGTGGTCAGGTTGGTTTGCGGTTCGAACGCGTCAGCGTAGCTGGCGTAGGCCGACCATTGGTCATTGAGGGCGTACACCAAGCCGGCGTACGGGGTAACGTGACCATTGCTCTGCGTGGTGCTGCGGGTTGGGTCGCCATACACACCCCGGGAACCGCTCTCGTCGGTGTAGCCATAGTCATACCAACTGGTACGTGCACCGAGAATCAGGGTCAGTGGGTCCACAACCTTGACGCGCCAAGTGCCATAAACCCCTTTCTGGCGAATGTCATACCAACTTTTCGTAGCATTGCCCGCCTGGAACAACTGGTTTTTGTCGCGCTGTGGACGGTTGTGATCGATGTTGAAAATGTCCGCGCCGGCCGTCGCTGCTCGCGCCCACTGGTCGTTGGTGGTGAGTTTGGAATAGTTGGCGCCCAGCACCATCTCCTGTTGCAAGCCCAAACCTTCAAACTTGCCGTTCACGTACACATCCACCCCACGGCTCTTGGTATTGAAGTCGGTGACCCAATCCACATAACGCACATTGCCGGCGGTGCCGGGGTTGGGAATCTCATCCCAGGTCGCCTGGTAGGTCGCGTCGTTGTGTTCATCCATGGCCACGAGGGCAGCTTTCACCTTCCAGTCATCGTTGAAGCGATGCTCGATATCGGCAAACACCTGGGTCTGGTTATTGACGTTGCGGTTCCAGCTGGCGCCGACAAAAGTCGAGCGCGGCAGGCCGATATCGCTGCCATTGGCGTAACGGGGCAGTGACATGAAGTTGGGGCGCGAGTGGCCTTTCTGGTTGCTGACCCCCACACCGACGGTGGTGTCTGGCGTGAAGTCGTAGTCCACGGCGGCATACACCGTCTGATTCCAGCCACCGGCATAGTCAACGAACGAGTCCGTCGTGTCGTAATCCGCCACAAACCGGCCGCGCAGGGTGCCTTCGGCATTGAGCGGGCCACCGGCATCGACCTGGGTGCCGTAATGGTCCCAGGAGCCGGCTTTTGCAGTGATCGTCACGGTCGGGTCCTGCTGGCCGCGCTTGCGCACCAGGTTCATGGTGCCGCCCGGGCTGTTGGCGCCTTGCAGCAAGGCGGCCGGGCCGCGCAGGGTTTCTACACGGTCATAGATGGCCATGTTTTCAGTGAGGTAGCTGCCCAACGCATAGGTGTTACGCGGGATGCCCACGCCATCGTATTGCAGGGTGCCGACCTCAAAGCCACGGGAGAAAATGAACATACCGGGCCCAGGGGATTTGGTCGCTGTCAGGCCGGGGGTGCGCTTGACCACTTCGGACAGCTTGGTGGTGTTCTGGTCATCCATCTGTTTACGGGTCATGACGCTGACCGATTGCGGGATGTCCTTGAGCTTCTGCTCGCCCTTGCCCAGGGTCACCGCACCGGTGGTGTAGGAGCCACTGCCTTCGGTCGTGGCGCCCAGTCGTTCAGCGCTGATGGTAGTGGCGCCGACTTCGATAGCGCCGCCGGTGGCTACGCGCTTCTCCAGGGTCACGGTGTCGGCGTTGATAAACGCCGCACTCAAGCCCGTACCGCCAAGCAATTGCGCCAAGGCTTCGCGCTGGCCGAGATGGCCACTCACCCCGGGCGACACCACCCCTTGGGTCACCTCACCGGACACCAGCACCTGCACGCGCGTCACCGCTGAAAATGCCGCCAGCGCGCCGTCGAGGCTTTGCCCGGGGATATCGAAACGGTAAGCCTGGGCCTGGGTGACCTCTGCAGCTTGCAGGGATAGCGACGCAGTGCCGGTCAAGCAAATGACCAGCGCGAGCAAGGGCGATGCGGCGAAACGGTGTGCCATGGGTGGAGCTCCCCGGTGCAAAAAGTCTGTGATCGGCGCGGCACTACTTGAGAGTGCTTACTATTTACGCCTCAGTGATCAAGGACGAATGCTCACCGGGAAACCCTGAAAGTATTTTCAAAAAGTTGCGACTACGACGCCTTACCCTCGCGCAGCACCAGCAAATACGGGGTGTAATGCTCGGCGCGCAGGTTGAGGGTGTATTCCAGCGCCTTGATCACCGCGTCGGGTTTATCGATTTCAAACACGCCGGAGACCACGCGATTGCGCAATGCGTCGCCCAGTATCAGGGTCTTGCCCGGCCAATAACGGTTCAGCTCGCTGACCACGTCCGACAGCGGTTGCTGGCGAAACACCAGTTGCCGCTGGCGCCAGGCAAACCCGCTGGCCGCGTCGAAACCGTGGACTTCAGCCAGGCGTTGGTCCTGATACTCCACCGCCCGTCCCGGCTGCAGATACACCGGTGTGCCACTGCCGGAACTGACCTGCACCTTGCCCTGCGCTACCTGCACGAGGGTTTGCGCATCGCGTCGCGCCACACTGAACCGGGTGCCGACCACCTTCACCCAGCCGTCGCCGGACTGCACCACGAACGGTCGCGCCGGGTCCTTGGCCACCTCGAAGAAACCTTCGCCACGCAACAATCGCACCTGGCGCTCGCCCGCACTCATGCGCACCTGTATGGCACTGTCGGTATTGAGCTGCAGGTGGGAGCCATCGGCCAGCTCGATGCTGCGTGACTCGCCGGTGCCGGTGGCATAGTCCGCACGCATGCGGTCAAGCCAAGGTGTGTTCTGCACAGTCAGGCCCACCGCCAGCAGCACGGCCGCGGCGCAGGCCCAGCGCGACCAGCGCCGTGCGGGCTTGCGCCAGGCAGCCTGTTCGGCGCGGCGAACGACCCGCGCCGGTTCATGCAAGCCTCCGAGCATCGCCTGCACTTCCTGCCAGGCGGCATCCTGGGCATCACCCTGCTCCAGCCAGATGGCAAAAGCCTGCAGTTCGCCAGGCGTGACATCCTCGGCCTGCAGGCGGAAATACCAGGCGGATGCTTCGTCGAACAGTTCGTCGGCTGTGGGGGTAGCGGTCATGACCGACGTCCTTGTTCATCGCAGGCAAGCCGCTTCTTGATAAAGCCACGGCATTCAATCAAGGCGCGACGCAATTGGTATTCCACACTGCGCGGGCTGATCGACAGGCGTCCGCCGATCTCGCGATAGGAGAGTTCGTCGACATGATAGAGCAGGAAGATCTGTCGAGTCGCTTCAGGCAACGCCAAAATCGCGTCCTGCATCAACTGTTGCTGCTGATAGGCAGCCAATTGCTCATCGATACCCGGGTTGCTGCACGGCAATTCTTCGCTGGGCTCGCCGGCATCCAGCCGTTCGCGGCGAATGGCCTGGCGCTGGTGATCGCGCACCAGGTTGCTGGCGATGGTGAAGAGGAACGCCGGGAGATTGTCGATTTTATCGCCACAGTCCATGCGAGCCAGGCGCAGGAACGACTCCTGAGTCAGGTCGGCGGCCACTTGGGCACTGCCGGTGCGGCGAGTGACGAAGGCTTCGAGGGCTTTCTTCTGCTCCGCGAACAGGCGCGCGATCTGCGAATTCCAGGAGAGCACGGCACTACCTTGAAAAGAACGTGGGGTTCAGGAGGTGTGCACGCTAGCAGAGGATGAGATTGGTTCGCAATTGATATCTATTTTTGCATAGATACTGCTGTGTACTTGAGGCTGCCTTCGCGAGCAAGCCCGCTCCCACATTTGACCGTATTCTCAGGTTGAAACTCGGTCGAA
>NZ_VXCZ01000017.1:0-166709 GCF_052850795.1 Pseudomonas sp. 910_23
GGATTTGCATGTGCGTCAACCCCATCAAATCAAAAAACTCAAAACTCCCATTTGACCTGCCGTGCACCAGGCCTGGAGCCTCTGTGAATCTCTATATATAGAGAAGGGAGCCAGCGCATTGCCCGCACTGGATCCTCCTGACGCAAAAAACAACCTGCAACAAATGCCAGGCTATCAACAGATAGCAGGATTCAGATCGAAGGAAATGCAGCAGAGAGAAAAGCGGATGTCTTGTAGATAGCACTAAACGCCATGGCAGGCGTTCAGTCTATAAAGATGGTGTCCCAGGGCCGGTTCGAACGGCCAACCTTCCCCTTAGGAGGGGGATGCTCTATCCAATTGAGCTACTGGGACAAATGACAAGCGCGTCACGGATGAGACCAGCGACAGACGGCGTGCATATTAACGGTCGAGGTAGTTTTTGTCATGTCGTCCTTAGGCATTTTGCTTGTAGGGCGATCCTTGCACATATCTTTATAGCTTCACCCAGTAAACACGGGGACTTGCAGTGATCGTGCAAATTGCATTACCTCAAAATGCCATCATTGCAAACTGCAACCCGAAACCCCCACATAGGCAAATCAACCAATTGATTTTAAAGGGAAAATAGTTTGGCACGGCATCTGCAATGCTCTTTGCATAAACCAAGCGAACCAAGCACCGCGGAGAACATGACCATGAATAGCATCCTACTATTAGCTCTCAATGCCGTAGCCCTGGCCGCACTGGTGATATTTCATTTCCAGCCAGTCAATACTCAAGATGCCGCACTGGCCAGCCAAGCAGTTCCCCATCATCTGCAACAACGCCCCCAGCTGGCGGTAGCCACTGCTACCGAGCAGTCACCCGTTCTCCTGACCCAAGAAACACAAGCAGCACCTACATCCGAGCACTGGGTTTTCTGAGATAACTATCAATGTCCAAACCTGCCTGGTTTTTTCTATGCTTGACCCTCATGGCAGGCTTTCTGGCCCTCGCTACTGACTCCCCTGGAGTTCAAGCCACCGCTTTCATCGTCAGCGCCGTGTTTGGTAGCTTACTGATGTTGGCCCTCATCGCCGGTCGCCGAATCAAGTTCGATCCATTGCTGCGCTAACCCCCTCCCCCCCTACCTTATGTCGAATCACCCTAGCAAATCGGCAAACTGCCACTAGGCTTAAGACTGAGGGCAAAAGGCCATATTGCGCTGCGCCCTTCAACCCAGATGCGCCGTAGCCCTGCGCGTTGATGGACTAGCACTGCATCAGCGCCAAAGTTTTCAAACCAGTCCGCAAAAATGCAATTCAGTACTGGCACAAAGCCTTTAGGCGGTTCAATATTTGTCACAGAATTGACGCCAATGAAATGGCAAATCTGAGGCATGATGCGGCCTCTTTGCAATTCGGGTTGAACTTTGGTCGTGAGCCTTGTCTTAACACTCATCTTGCGGCCAATTCCAGAAACCGCTCCCCTGAACTAACCGGTTAAATATATGCGCCCATTGAAACAGGCAATTTATTCCAGCCGTACGGCTGACAAATTCGTCGTACGTCTGCCAGACGGAATGCGGGAACGCATTGCCGAGGTGGCTCGCAATCATCACCGCAGCATGAACTCTGAAATCATCGCACGCCTGGAACAAAGCCTTATTCAGGAAGGTGCCTTGGGTGAAGAGTTGAGCATGCGCCTGGATAGCCCGGAGCTGTCACTGCACGAACGCGAACTGCTGCAGCGTTTTCGTCAGCTCTCCCACCGCCAGCAAAACGCCCTCGTCTCGCTTATCGCTCACGATGTTGAGGCGGCCGCAGAAGCCAATTGATTGACACTGAAAGCCGAAGCCAGCCATGTGCTGGCTTTTTTTTGCCTGAATTTTGGAGATGGGAAGCAAAGCGGGGGCAGACATGCCCCCGCAGAAAGGATCAGAGCAGGAAGATCGTTGCCAGGCCCAGGAAGATGAAGAAGCCACCACTGTCAGTCATGGCAGTAATCATCACGCTGGCTCCCATGGCGGGATCGCGACCAAGGCGCGCGAGCGTCATAGGGATCAATACCCCCATCAAGGCAGCCAGCAGCAGGTTGAGGGTCATGGCGGCCGTCATCACTACACCCAAGGACCAACTGCCATAAAGGAGATAGGCCACCACACCAATCACTCCACCCCACACCAGGCCGTTGATAAGGCCCACAGCCAGCTCCTTGCGCAGTAGGCGTGAAGAGTTGGCCGTACTCACCTGATCCAGCGCCATGGCCCGCACGATCATGGTGATGGTCTGGTTACCGGAGTTACCGCCGATACCCGCCACAATCGGCATCAACGCTGCCAATGCCACCAGCTTTTCGATTGAACCTTCAAACAACCCGATGACACGAGACGCGATAAATGCCGTGATCAGGTTAACCGCCAGCCAGGCCCAGCGGTTATGCAGAGAACGCCAGACTGACGCAAAAATGTCTTCCTCTTCACGCAAACCCGCCATGTTGAGGACTTCGGTTTCACTCTCTTCACGGATCAAGTCAACGATTTCATCGATGGTCAGACGACCGATCAACTTGCCGTTCTTGTCGACCACCGGAGCCGAGATCAAGTCGTAACGCTCAAAGGCCTGGGCCGCGTCGTAGGCATCTTCGTCAGGATGGAAGCTGACGGTATCGCTGGCCATCAGGTCAGC
Organism: Pseudomonas sp. 910_23; assembly: GCF_052850795.1. Classification (NCBI taxonomy): domain Bacteria; kingdom Pseudomonadati; phylum Pseudomonadota; class Gammaproteobacteria; order Pseudomonadales; family Pseudomonadaceae; genus Pseudomonas; species Pseudomonas sp. 910_23. The sequence continues at coordinate 2,649 of NZ_VXCZ01000017.1, forward strand.
TACTTTCTTCTCTGGATCATTTACCAGCAGGCGCTTGATCGGCAATACGCCTTTGAGAATTCCCTCGTAGTCGACCACGAACAGCTTGTCGGTATGGCCCGGCAGCTCTTTGAGGCGACGCAAGTAACGCAGTACCACTTCCAGACTGACGTCTTCGCGGATGGTGACCATCTCGAAATCCATCAGCGCACCGACCTGGTCCTCGTCATAGGACAGCGCCGATCGCACGCGCTCACGCTGCTGCGTATCGAGCGCCTCCATCAACTCATGGACAACATCCCGGGGCAGCTCAGGTGCCAGGTCGGCCAGTTCGTCCGCATCCATCTCCTTGGCGGCGGCCAGGAGCTCATGATCATCCATGTCGGCGATCAGCGTTTCACGGACCGAGTCAGACACCTCCAGGAGGATGTCACCGTCGCGATCGGCCTTGACCAACTGCCAAAGGGTCAGTCGATCATCCAGCGGCAAAGCTTCGAGGATGTAGGCAACGTCGGCGGAGTGCAGGTCATCGAGCTTGCGTTGTAACTCGACGAGGTTTTGCCGGTGAACCAGGTTTTCAACGCGGTCGTGGTTCGGACCTTCCTGGCGGTGCGTGAGGTCTTCGACCACGCGCTGGCGCTGCAGCAGCTCGATGACTTGAGCCAGACGATCCTGCAGGCTTTCTTGTGTTTTCTTTACTTCTACTTCGGTCATAGGCGAACTCCACTCCCAGCAGCGGGGCACGCCGGAAGGATCAATCAGTCAATTCATGATTGGTAAAACGGGGTACTGAGTCACTACTGGGTAAGTCCATGGAGGTATTCCACAAGCCCCGACGGGGCTGACGGGCGCATGATACACCGCCCGGCCGTTTTAAACGTTAAAAAACTGGAAAGAACAAGCGCTTGCGAGCCAATGTTCAGTATTGGCTGCACCTATAGAAATGCGACGACACGCAGGAGAGGGAAAACACATGGGAAAGATAAAAAGACCCACACCAGGATAAAACCTACATAAACCCCAGACGGCAAAAAGCCCGCACTAGGCGGGCTTTTTGTTTGTATGGTGCACTCGACAGGATTCGAACCTGTGACCGCTCGGTTCGTAGCCGAGTACTCTATCCAGCTGAGCTACGAGTGCAGATTGTGTTTTTAGACCAGATCACAACTGGTTGAAGCCGAGTTACCTGCATCGCTGCAACTAACTCTTAAATGGTGCACTCGACAGGATTCGAACCTGTGACCGCTCGGTTCGTAGCCGAGTACTCTATCCAGCTGAGCTACGAGTGCATTTGTTGCCGCGCATTATAGGCCGTTCAATCTCTATGTAAAGCTATTTTTTCGAGTATTTTCAACAACTTACCGAAAAAACCAGATTGCAACGTACTAAGCAAATAATGGCGGAGAACGGGGGATTCGAACCCCCGACACCCTTTTGAGGTGTACTCCCTTAGCAGGGGAGCGCCTTCGGCCACTCGGCCAGCTCTCCGCAACACGGGGCGTATATTAACCACGTTCATCCCCGTTTGCAAACATAAAAAACGATAAAAATTAAAGGCTTGGTTCTTCGTCCTTCTCTTTCTTGATCCGCAGGTAGATTTCCTCGCGGTGAACCGCTACCTCTTTTGGAGCGTTAACCCCAATACGCACTTGATTGCCTTTGACGCCGAGCACGGTCACGGTGATTTCGCCATCACCGATAATCAGGCTTTCTGCGCAACGACGAGTCAGAATCAGCATGCCTTTCTCCTCACGCATTTCAGTTCAGGAACAACAGTCTGCAAAAAAAAGGCATTCGACCTACAACCCAAAAGCCGTAGCCCTACACACCTAAGTATTGTCGAGCCCACGCAAAAGAACATGCGCCCCACAAAAAAATGAAAGGCGCGGTAAACCGCGCCTTCCTGGCAATACATCACTCGCCCTGTCGGGCCGGAGCGTCAAGCTCAAAAGCGGTATGCAGCGCGCGTACAGCCAGTTCCAGGTACTTCTCTTCGAGCACTACCGAGACTTTGATTTCCGAAGTGGAAATCATCTGGATGTTGATGCCTTCCTTGGCAAGGGCCCCGAACATACGGCTGGCAACGCCGGCATGGGAACGCATGCCCACCCCTACGATCGATACCTTGGCAATCTTGGTATCGCCGACCACTTCACGGGCGCCAATCTCGCTCGCTGTGTTCTGCAGGATTTTCAATGCCGCATCGTATTCGTTGCGGTGCACGGTGAAGGTGAAATCGGTGGTGTTATCGTGCGAAACGTTCTGCACGATCATGTCGACTTCAACATTCGCATCGCTGACAGGACCCAGAATCTTGAAAGCCACGCCCGGGGTGTCTGGCACGCCACGGATCGTCAGCTTGGCTTCATCGCGGTTGAAAGCGATGCCGGAAATGATCGGCTGTTCCATGGATTCCTCTTCATCAATAGTAATGAGGGTGCCCGGACCCTCCTTGAAGCTGTGCAATACGCGCAGCGGAACGTTGTACTTGCCGGCGAACTCCACCGCGCGAATCTGCAGCACCTTGGAACCAAGGCTGGCCATTTCCAGCATTTCTTCAAAGGTGATCTTGTCCAGGCGCTGGGCCACTGGCACGACGCGCGGGTCAGTGGTGTAGACGCCATCCACGTCGGTATAGATCTGGCATTCGTCAGCCTTGAGCGCTGCCGCCAGTGCCACACCCGTGGTGTCAGAACCGCCACGCCCGAGGGTGGTGATGTTGCCTTGCTCGTCCACACCTTGGAAACCCGCTACAACTACCACGCGCCCAGCCTTCAGATCAGTACGAATTTTCTGATCATCAATCTGCAGGATACGCGCCTTGGTGTGCGCGCTGTCGGTGAGAATGCGCACCTGGCTGCCCGTGTAGGACACCGCTGGCACGCCACGCTTGTTCAGAGCCATGGCCAACAGCGCAATGGTTACCTGCTCGCCCGTGGACACAATCACATCCAGCTCACGTGGCAACGGCTGTTGATCCCCACTGATAGCCTTGGCCAGGTCGATCAGGCGATTGGTCTCGCCGCTCATGGCTGACAGCACCACTACCAGGTCATCGCCGGCATCGCGGAATTTCTTAACCTTGTCGGCGACCTGCTCGATTCTTTCTACAGAGCCGACCGAGGTGCCTCCAAATTTCTGTACGATCAAAGCCATTTCCAAGCCGCCTCAGCCCGTAAAGGGGCGCCTAATATCCAATCCACCCGCACTGAACAAGCCCGTGACTAGACCACGGGCCGATTAACAGTGCCTTAAATACCTGCCTCGACAAACGGCACGGTCAAGGCCAGGGCCGCATCCAGGGCACCGGCATCTGCACCACCGCCTTGTGCCATGTCCGGACGACCACCGCCCTTGCCGCCCACTGCCGCAGCGGCTTGCTTCATCAAATCACCGGCCTTGAGTTGGCCAGTCAGGTCTTTGGTTACACCGGCAACCAGAACGACCTTATCCTCATGGACACTGCCGAGCAGGATCACTGCGCGGCCGAGCTTGTTCTTCAACTGATCGACCAAGGCCAACAACGCCTTGCCGTCCTGACCGTCCAGGCGCGCCGCCAGAACTTTCACATCCTTGACGTCAACCGCCGAGGCCGACAGATCATCGCCCGCAGCGCTGGCCGCCTTGGCCTGCAACTGCTCCAGCTGTTTCTCCAGCGCACGGTTGCGCTCCAGCACGGCAGACAGTTTGTCGATCAGATTGTCACGGCTGCCCTTGACCAGGCTGGCCGCTTCCTTGAGTTGTTCTTCGGCGGCATTGAGGTAAGCCAGGGCCGCAGCACCGGTCACCGCCTCGATACGACGCACACCGGACGCCACACCACCTTCGCTGATGATTTTCAGCAGGCCGATATCGCCGGTACGGTTAGCGTGGATACCACCACACAGCTCGACCGAGAAGCTACCACCCATGCTCAGCACGCGAACTTCGTCGCCGTACTTCTCGCCAAACAACGCCATGGCGCCCTTGGCCTTGGCGGTTTCGATGTCGGTTTCTTCAGTTTCTACCGGCGTGTTCTTGCGCACCTCGGCGTTGACAATATCTTCCAGCGCCTTGATCTGCTCAGGCTTGATTGCTTCAAAGTGGCTGAAGTCAAACCGCAGGCGCTGGCTGTCGACCAGCGAGCCCTTTTGCTGAACATGCTCGCCCAGCACTTGACGCAAGGCAGCGTGGAGCAAGTGAGTGGCCGAGTGGTTCAATGCAGTTGCATGCCGTACGTCGGCATCGACCTGGGTATCCACTGGCGCGCCGACGGTCAGGCTGCCCAGCACCAACACACCGTGATGCAGGAAAGCACCGCCGGTCTTGGTGGTGTCGCGCACCTCGAAACGGCCGGACGTCGAGCTGAGGAAACCACAATCACCAATCTGGCCACCCGATTCAGCGTAGAAAGGGGTCTGGTCCAGCACCACCACGGCTTCTTCGCCTTCGTTCAATACATCGACCGACTTGCCGTCTTTATAGATGGCAACGATCTTGGCCGAGCCGGCGGTAGCCTTGTAGCCGATGAACTCGGTGGGCACGTCCACCTTGACCAGGGTGTTGTAGTCCAGGCCAAAGGAGCTGGCGGAACGCGCACGCACACGCTGGGCTTCCATCTCACGCTCAAACCCGGCTTCATCGATGGTCAGCTCGCGTTCACGGGCGATATCGGCGGTCAGGTCCATCGGGAAACCGTAGGTGTCGTAAAGCTTGAACACCACGTCGCCCGGTACCACAGAGCCTTTGAGCTCAGCCAGGTCCTGCTCGAGAATCTTCAGGCCATGCTCCAGTGTCTTGGAGAACTGCTCCTCCTCGGCCTTGAGTACGCGCTCGATATTGCTCTGCTGCTGCTTGAGTTCCGGGAAGGCATCGCCCATCTCGGCAACCAGTGCAGCCACGATTTTGTAGAAGAAGCTGCCGGTGGCACCCAGCTTGTTACCGTGACGGCAGGCGCGACGGATGATGCGACGCAGCACGTAGCCACGCCCTTCATTGGACGGCAACACACCATCGGCAATCAGGAAGCCACAGGAACGGATGTGGTCCGATACCACTTTGAGCGACGACTGGCCTTCATTGGTGCAACCAATGGCCGTAGCCGAAGCGCTCAGCAGGTTGGTGAACAGGTCGATTTCATAGTTGGAATGAACGTGCTGCATGACCGCACTGATCCGCTCCAGGCCCATGCCGGTGTCCACCGACGGCGCCGGCAGCGGATGCAACACGCCATCGGCGGTGCGATTGAACTGCATGAACACGTTGTTCCAGATTTCGATGTAACGGTCACCGTCTTCATCCGGCGAGCCGGGTGGGCCACCCCAGATGTCCGCACCGTGATCGTAGAAGATCTCGGTGCAAGGGCCGCACGGGCCGGTATCGCCCATGGTCCAGAAGTTATCGGAAGCGTAAGGCGCACCCTTGTTGTCGCCGATGCGAATCATGCGCTCGGCAGGTACACCGATTTGCTGGGTCCAGATGTCATAGGCTTCGTCGTCCGTCGCGTAGACGGTAACCCAGAGTTTTTCCTTGGGCAGTTTCAGCACGCCGGTCAGGAAGGTCCAGGCGAAGGTAATCGCATCCTTCTTGAAATAGTCGCCGAAACTGAAGTTACCCAGCATTTCGAAGAACGTGTGGTGACGCGCGGTGTAACCGACGTTTTCCAGGTCGCTGTTCTTGCCGCCGGCGCGTACGCACTTCTGGCTGCTGGTGGCGCGAGTATAGGCGCGCTTTTCCTGGCCCAGGAAACAGTCCTTGAACTGGTTCATCCCCGCGTTAGTGAACAGCAGGGTGGGGTCATTGCCTGGGATCAAGGAGCTGGAGGCTACACGGGTGTGACCTTGCTCTTCGAAGAAGCGAAGGAAGGCTTCACGGATTTCTGCGCTTTTCATTAGGTTCTTCCACGGAGGCTGCGGCCAAAGGCCAGTGCGCAACATCATCAGACGGAGCGACGGCAAAGGGCCGCATTATATCGGCCCTTCGCCGGTGGTACAGCGTGTTTATGTGATAGAAACAGTCAATTAGACGGTCTGCACTGTCATTTCTGCGAAAATGCGACGAATGTCTGCACGACTTGCTCGATCTGTGCCCGGCTGACATCCAAATGGGTGACCATACGCAGGCGCGGCGCGGCACTCAACTTGATCCCGCGCTCTGCGGCAAAGGCTTTCAACGCCTGCGCCTGCTCGCCAATTTGTACATAGACCATGTTGGTCTGCACCGGCTCCACCGTGTAACCGACCTTGCGCAGCTCATCACCCAGCCACTGCGCGTTGGCGTGGTCCTCGGCCAGGCGCTGTACCTGATGTTCCAGGGCATACAGCCCCGCTGCCGCCAACGAACCTGCCTGACGCATTCCGCCACCGACCATCTTGCGCAGGCGCCGGGCCTTGGCGATCAACGCCGTGGAACCGCACAGCACCGAGCCGACCGGTGCGCCAAGGCCCTTGGACAGGCACACCGACACCGAATCGAAATGCTTGGCGATGTCACGCGCATCCACCCCCAGCTTGATCGCTGCGTTGTAGATCCGCGCCCCGTCCAGGTGCAAGGCCAGGCCATGCTCACGGGTAAACGCACGCGCCTTGGCCAGGTACTCCATCGGCAGGACCTTGCCTTGCATGGTGTTTTCCAGCGCCAGCAAGCGCGTGCGGGCAAAGTGGAAATCGTCAGGCTTGATCGCCGCCAGCACGTGGTCAAGGTCCAGGGAACCGTCCGCTTGCACTTCCAGCGGCTGCGGCTGGATCGAACCCAGCACGGCCGCCCCGCCGCCTTCGTATTTGTAGGTATGGGCCTGCTGGCCGACGATATATTCCTCGCCGCGCTCACAGTGGGCCATCAATGCCAGCAAATTGCTCATGGTGCCAGTGGGCACGAACAGCGCGGCGGCGAAGCCCAGACGCTTGGCCAGTTCCGCCTCCAGCTTGTTGACGCTGGGGTCTTCGCCATAGACGTCATCACCGCTGACGGCGCCGGCCATCGCGTCGAGCATACCGGGGGTGGGTTGGGTCACGGTGTCGCTGCGCAGGTCAATCACGGTCATGAAGGGGGCCTCTAACGGAATGGATAAGTCCTTTTGTGTGTGATTACTGCGGGCAAAGCCACGCAATATCAAGCCCCCACTGCATTCAATCGAATACCAACCAAACAAACCGATATAGCTTATCGATACGGCAACCGTGCAGTTTTTGAAAAACCGTGTTAAAAACTCTCCGCCGCCAGGGTTCTGGCGGCAACGTTCTCAGGGCGGGGTGCAATTCCCCACCGGCGGTAATTGCACGCAATGTGCATAGCCCGCGAGCGCTTGGCGCCTCGAACTGCTCCGGCAGGACGGCGACAAGGTCAGCAGACCCGGTGTGATCCCGGGGCCGACGGTCATAGTCCGGATGAAGAGAGAACGGGATTGGCACCTAAGGGCCGCGCACTGACCTCATGCTTGCATGACGCCGTTGTGCATACCCTTAAATCCCATTCGATTCATAACGCCCTGTTTTTTTCTTAAACAGGAGTCAGAACATGCAACCCACCGCAATCGACAGCAAAAGCAAAAACCATCACGGCGAGCGCATCGCGTTTGTCCAGGCCTGCTGGCACAAGGATATCGTCGACCAATCGCGCAAAGGCTTTCTTGCCGAACTGATCGCCCAGGGCTATCAGGAATCGGACATCGACTTCTTTGAAGTCGGCGGTGCCTTTGAATTGCCCCTGCACGCCAAGTTGCTGGCCAAGACCGGTCGCTACGCCGGCATCGTCGCCGCCGCGCTGGTGGTGGATGGTGGCATCTACCGGCACGAATTCGTCGCCCAGTCAGTGGTCAGCGGTTTGATGCAGGTTCAACTGGAAACTGAAGTGCCGGTGTTCTCGGTGTCCCTGACGCCGCATCACTTCCACGCCGGCAGCGAGCACACCACGTTCTTCTATGAACACTTCGTGCACAAGGGTCAGGAAGCTGCGCGTACCTGCGCCGATACCCTGCACAAGGTGCGGGCGATCCGCCGTAGTGAGCCGCGTGCTGTAGCGGTCTAAGCAACACTGCAAAACAACATGTGGGAGGGGGCTTGCCCCCGATGGCGGTGAGTCAGTTGCAGATGGGCTGACTGGTATACGGCTATCGGGGGCAAGTCGAAACGTCGCACCGCCCCTCCCACATTTGGATCCAGTTGGGCTTAAGATTTAAGCCAACCCAGCATCCGTGGCAGGCACGATAAGAATCCCTGCGCGCAAACCATTCTTCACCTTCGGGTTGGGGAAGATGATGCGGGCACCCTCCTCCTCGATCACCCAGCGCGTCTTGGCCACGTCTTCGGCCAGCAGATAACCCTTTTCCAATTGCGAAAAGTTTTCCACATCCGCCGGCAGGTGCATCAGGAAGGCGTCGCTGTGCTTGATGACCTCGCGAGAGACGGCAAACAGTTGCAGGCCGTCCAGGCTTTCTGTCGGCGGCTCATCGCCTTCAATGATGTGCTTGAGGCGTGCCTCCAGCCGGGACACGTCCACGCTCTGGTTCTGCCCGAACGGCCGGGCCTTGCCCAGTTCCAGGGTGAAGGCTTCGGCTTCCAACTGTTCGTAGGTAAACGCAGTGAAAGTGATCGAGGTTTTGTTCTGCAGCAATACCGCTTGCATACCGCCGGCGTTCAGGCGCGCCAGTTCACGGCGCGAATGCTGACGCCCCTCCTTCCAAGGGTAGAGGGCAAACTGCTCGATCTTAGAACCACGAATCGCGGTGTGCAGGTCGTAGTGCAGGCGTGATCGACCGGGCTGGCTGAAAAAACTGCGCGCCAGTTGCTCGAGTTCGGCAGCGCGCATGGCCTCGGGGCCAATGTTGCTTTCATGCCGGCCGTTGAACAGCCGGTTGATGTCCAGTTCGAGATAACGCTCGCCGCGGCGCATGGCCTCGGGGTTGCCGAACAGGAACAGAATACGGGAGCGGGGTTTGATTTCCCCACGGGCGATGCCATGCAACAGGCGATCGAGCAGTTCGATCGGCGCGGTTTCGTTGCCATGGATGCCGGACGACAGCAGCAGGTCGCTGCCATTGTCCCGAGCCTCAGGGGGGCGCACTTCGAGCGCGCCCTCGCTGAGCCAGCGCATCTGCACGCCGTCGACAGTCAGTTGAATTTTTTGCGCCGGTTCGCGACCGGCGAGGGTCAGTTCAAGCAGTTTGCCGAGGGCGAGCATAAGCAGCTTCCTTAGTGGTTGCAGCCAGGACCATGGACGTGATCGTCATCATCACCCTCAACGTCGGCCGGTTCCATTTCCAGTTGCAGGCTCATCAGGTTGGTCGCCAAGGGACGCATCAGCAGGTTGGCGTACTCGGCGTCGCCCTCTTCGACGTCCACACCAATCAGCAGTTGGCCACGGCCGTCGTGCTGGATCCAGATCTCCTTGCCCTGCCAGACCACGGCAACGCGAGTGCAGGACGTTTCCAGCTGGGTGCCGTCGGTGTCTTCAAGGATCAGTTTCAGGGTGTCGGTCATAAATAAAATATCTCAGCCGTATGGCGTTAATTGATCTGGAAAGGATAAACCGAGCCCAGTTTAAGGATTTGCGTCAGTTCATCCAGTGCCGTCCGGCACTCAAGCAGCAACTGCGGGTCAGCCAGGTCGGTTTCGCGCAGGCTGTCGCGGTAGTGCTTGCCAACCCATTGGGTCAGGGTTTCGTACAGTGGCGCGGTCATGATAACGCCTGGATTCACCGCCGCCAGTTCGGTTTCGTTCAAGGCGACGCGCAAACGCAGGCACGCCGGGCCGCCGCCGTTCTGCATACTTTGCTTGAGGTCGAAAACGTTGACTTCGCGGATCAGCCCACCGGAGCTGGTCAGGCCCTGCAGGTAGTGCCACACACGCTCATTGCTGCGGCACTCTTCCGGCACAATCAGCAGCATCGAACCGTCAGGGCGGGTCAGCAACTGGCTGTTGAACAGGTAGGAACGCACCGCGTCCTCGACACTGACCTGGGCACGGGGTACGCAGACGGATTGGAAGTTGCCGCCCAGCTTGCCCAACTTGGCTTGCAGCTCGGCGAGCATCTGTTCGGTGTTGAGGAATGCGTCCTCGTGGTAGAACAGCATCTCGCCGTTGCCCACCGCGATTACATCGTTGTGGAACACGCCGGCATCGATCACCGCCGGGTTCTGCTGGGCGTAGACCACGCCGTCATCCTTCAAGCCGTGCAGGCGCGCGACTGCCTGGGATGCTTCAAGGGTCTGGCGCGCCGGGTACTTCTGCGGGGCCGGATAACGGCTGTCGAAGGCACTGCGGCCAAACACGAAGAACTCAACACCCGCCTCACCGTACTCACGGCAAAAGCGCGTGTGGTTGGCCGCGCCCTCATCACCGAACTGCGCCACCGCCGGCAAGGCGGCGTGGTGGGCAAAGTGCTTTGCATCGGCGAACATCGCGCCCAGCACGCGGCTGGTGGTGGGGTGTTCGATGCTGCGATGGTACTTGCAGTTGAGGTTGGCGGCGGTGAAATGCACGCGACCGTCTGCGGTATCAGCGCTCGGGCTGACAGTGGCCGCGTTGGCTACCCACATGCTGGAAGCCGAGCAGCTCGCTACCAGCAACGGCATGGCCTGCTTGGCCGCTTGCTGAATTACCTGGGCGTCGGTTCCGCTGAAACCCAGGTTACGCAAAGCAGCCACATCCGGGCGTTCCTGGGGCGCCAACACACCTTGCACAAAGCCCATGTCCATCAGGGCTTTCATTTTCTGCAGGCCCTGCAACGCCGCTTCCTTGGGGTTGGAATGTTGCTGGCTGTTGCTTTGGGATGCGACGTTGCCGAAAGACAAACCGCCGTAGTTATGGGTCGGCCCCACTAGACCGTCAAAATTGACTTCACAGGATTTCATCGGCGAGGCTCCACGAACATCTGTTTTTATAGGCATCAAATTACTGAATACACCACAGTTCAAATGTGGGAGGGCGCTTGCTCCCGATAGCAGGGTGTCAGTTGACTAATTAGGTGACTGACACACCGCCATCGGGAGCAAGCCCCCTCCCACGTTCAGATCAGTGTAATGCCAGGGGTCAACGTGGCTGGCACCACCAGGCTCGGCGTTTCCAGCGACGCCACCGGATACGCACAATAATCGGCCGCGTAATACGCACTGGCCCGATGGTTACCCGAGGCCCCTACCCCGCCAAACGGTGCGGTACTGGCGGCGCCGGTCAACTGCTTGTTCCAGTTGACGATACCGGCACGGCTTTCCAGCCAGAACTGCTGGTAACGCGCTTCGCTATCCGACAACAGGCCAGCGGCCAGGCCGTATTGGGTGTTGTTGGCCTCTGCGATTGCCTCGGCGAAATCCGCGTAGCGAATCACCTGCAACAGCGGGCCGAACAGTTCTTCGTCTTCGCGCTCGGTTACGCCGGTCACGTCGATGATGCCTGGGGTCAGCAATGCGGCCTGATCCTGTGGCTGGGTCATTTCCAGCAGCGCTACGGCGCCATTGGCCAACATCAATTCCTGGGCGTCCATCAAGGCTTTCGCCGCGCCAAGGGAGATTACCGAGCCCATGAACGGCGGCGGTTGCTGGTCGAACGCACCGACTTCAATCGTTGCGCTCACCGCCACCAACCGCGCCAGCAATGCATCGCCCCAGGCGCCTTCCGGCACCAACAAGCGACGGGCGCAGGTGCAACGCTGACCAGCCGAGATAAACGCAGACTGGATGATGGCGTAGACCGCCGCATCCACATCGGCCACTTCATCCACGACCAGCGGGTTGTTGCCGCCCATTTCCAGGGCGAGGATTTTGTCCGGGCGTCCCGAAAACTGCTGATGCAGATGATTGCCGGTGCGGCTGGACCCGGTGAAGAACAAGCCGTCTATGCCGGGGTTGGCGGCCAGGGCGATGCCGGTTTCCCGCGCGCCTTGCAGCAGGTTCAACACGCCCGCCGGCAGCCCGGCTTCGATCCAGCATTGCACGGTCAGCTCGGCAACTTTCGGGGTCAGCTCGCTGGGTTTGAACAGCACGGTATTACCCGCCAGCAAGGCCGGGACGATATGGCCGTTGGGCAAATGCCCGGGGAAGTTGTACGGGCCGAACACCGCCACCACGCCGTGAGGCTTGTGACGCAATACCGCGGTGGCATCACCCAATGGGCCGCTCTTTTCGCCGGTGCGCTCACGATAACTCTGCACCGAGATGGCGATCTTGTTGGCCATGCTGGTGACTTCGGTAGCCGATTCCCACAAGGGTTTACCGGTTTCCTCACCAATGCAGCGGGCAATTTCATCGGCACGGCTTTTCAGGGTGCTGGCAAAGGCTTCCAGCACGCTGATGCGTTCTTCCAACGGCAGACGAGCCCACGCGGGGAATGCCTGGCGTGCCGCCTGCACGGCGGACTCGACCTGCTCGGCGGTGGCGCCGTTGCCGGCCCACAATACCTGCTGGGTCACCGGGTTGCGCGATTCGAACAACTCACCCTGGCCAGCCAGCCAGCTACCTGCGATATACAGCGAATTCATTACTTGGACTCCCGAGCAGCAGACAACGGTACGGCACGCACTTGATCACCCACCACCAGCTGCAGGCGCTTGGCGGTCTGCGGATCGACCACCAGGGTACCTGCCGCCAGCCGGGCCGGAGCAGCAGTGATACGGCACTCCTCGCGCTTGCGGTTATGGATCAGGAACGGCGTGGCGTCGTCCCCAGGCGTGCCGATGGCCAACACCAGCGACTGGCTGTCGCGCACCGCACGGATTTTGCTGGTTTCACACTCTACCGCTGGGCCTGCATCGAAGATATCGACATAGCCCTGATAGCTGAACCCTTCGCTCTTGAGCATACTCAGGGCCGGCTCGGTGTCCGGATGGACCTTGCCGATCACGTTGCGCGCATCCTCGGACAGGAAGCAGCTGTACAGCGGAAACTTCGGCATCAGCTCGGCGATAAACGCCTTGTTGCCCACACCGGTAAGGTAATCGGCCTGGCTGAACTCCATTTTGAAGAAGTGTCGACCCAGGCTTTCCCAGAACGGCGAACGCCCGGCGTCGTTGGATACGCCGCGCATCTCGGCAATGATCTTGTTGCCGAACAATTGCGGGAACTCCGCGATAAACAACATGCGCGCCTTGGCCAACATGCGGCCGTTAAGACCGTTGCGATAATCGGCATGCAAAAACAACGAGCACAATTCGGAATTGCCGGTGAGGTCGTTGGCCAGAAACAGCGTCGGAATCTCGCGGTAGATATTCAGCTCCTGGGAGGCGCTGACGGTCAGCCCGACCCGGAAGTTGTACCAGGGCTCACGCAGGCCCACGGCACCGGCAATGGCAGAAATGCCGACCACGCGGCCTTCATCGTTTTCCAGCACGAACAGGTAGTCGGCATCGCCGCGCCCGGCTTCGCCGCGAAAGGTTTTTTCCGCCCAGCCAACCCGGTGGGTCAGGCGCTCTTCGTTGGCCGGCAAAGTGGTGAGGCCGGTGCCGGTGCTGCGCGCCAGATCAATCAGGGCCGGTAAATCGCTGCTGCGTACGGGACGAACGATCATGCTATCTCCTCGAACGGGCCGCTGTTGTCAGCCACCCGCGAAACTCTGTTTTTATACCGCAACCAAACGCACGCTCGCGCCTTCGCCAACGCCCAGGGCTTCGGCGGCCGCCAGGTCCAGGGTTACTGGCTTACCAGGCGCATAGTCCAGCTCCAGCATCACCGCGCGGTAATCCTGCAACTGCGCGTTACTCACCAAGTACTGGCGACCGACGCCCTTGACCATCTCGCCGATCTTCACCGGTACCACGCGGCTCTGGGCGATCGAGCGAATACCCGAAACCCGTGCATGTAGCGTCGGGCCACCGTCGAAGATGTCGATGTAGTGATCGGTCTCGAAACCTTCGCGCATCAGGATATCGAAGGTGATCTGCGCACGCGGGTGCACCTGGCCCATGGCTTCCTGGGCTTCGTCCGGCAACAGCGGCACGTAGATCGGGTAATGCGGCATTAGCTCGGCGAGAAAGGTGCGGCTTTTCAGCCCGCACAGGCGCTCGGCGGCAGCATAGTTGAGGTCGAAGAAGTTGCGACCGATGGCGTCCCAGAACGGCGAATCACCGTTTTCGTCGCTGTAGCCGACAATCTCGGTTACCACCGAATCGGCAAAGCGCTCGGGGTGGCTGGCAACGAACAACAGGCGGCCACGGGAGTTAAGTTCCGACCAGGGCGATCCGACCAATTCCGGCACCACGTAGAAACTGGTGAGCAGGCTGTTCCCGGTCAGGTCATGGCACTGGGAAAGCACGTGGATCTTGTTATGGATCTTCAGCTCTCGGGAGGCGTGCACGAAGGTTTCGTTACGGAAACTGTAGAACGGCTCGGAGTAGCCGGCTGAAGCAACGATGGCCGAGCAACCGGCGAGCTTGCCGGTATCGGTGTCTTCAAGCACGAAGAAATAGCTCTCTTCACCGTTGAAGCTTACCTCGGCCGCGAAAGAAGCTTCGCTGGCGGCGATCTTGTCGCTCAGGCGTTCCACATCGTCTGGCAAGGACGTAACACCAATCGGGCTGTCTGCAGCCAGACGCTGTACCTCGCCCAGATCAGCCATTTGCGCGGGGCGCATCACCAGCATGGTGTTACTCCTTAACTCGAAAAACTCATAGAAAAAAATACCGGACAGGTCAGGAACAACACTGTTCCTAATGTGGGAGGGGGCAAGCCCCCTCCCACATTTGATCCGGTCCGGCAGATAGATTTGTATCAGGCTTGGGTCAACGTCTTCACAGCACGCTCAAAACGATCCAGCCCTTCGTTGATATCCGCCTCTTCCACCACCAGGCTCGGCGCAAAACGCACCACGTCCGGGCCAGCTTGCAGGATCATCAGATTCTCTTTTTCGGCCGCGTTGAACACGTCCTTGGCCTTGCCCTTGAAGGCATCGCTGAGCACGCAACCGATCAGCAGGCCCATGCCACGCACCTCGGTGAAGATGCCGTATTGCGTGCCGATCTGCTCCAGGCGCGCCTTGAACAAGTCATGCTTGGCATTAACGCCGGCCAATACTTCTGGCGTATTGATCACGTCGATCACCGCTTCGGCCACTGCGCACGCCAGCGGGTTGCCGCCGTAGGTGGTGCCGTGGGTGCCGACCACCAGGTGCTTGGCCAAGTCTTCACGGGTAAGCATCGCCGCAATCGGGAAACCGCCGCCCAGGCTCTTGGCGCTGGTAAGGATGTCCGGCGTCACACCGTAATGCTGGTAGGCAAACAGGTGGCCGCTGCGGCCCATGCCGGTTTGCACTTCGTCGAACACCAGCAGCGCGTCGTTCGCGTCGCACAGTTCGCGGGCACCTTGCAGGTAAGCCAGTTCAGCCGGCAGTACGCCGCCTTCACCCTGGATCGGTTCCAGCACTACGGCGCAGGTCTTGCCCGACACAGCGGCCTTCAGCGCAGCCAGATCGTTATAAGGAACGTGGGTGATGCCGGTGATTTTAGGCCCGAAACCATCGGAGTACTTGGACTGGCCGCCGACGTTGACGGTGAACAGGGTACGGCCGTGGAAGCTGTTCAGCGCGGCGATAATCTCGTATTTCTCGCTGCCGAAACGGTCAAAGGCCACACGACGGGCCAGCTTGAACGCAGCCTCATTGGCCTCGGCGCCGGAGTTGCAGAAGAACACGCGATCGGCAAAAGTGGCGTCGATCAGCTTGTGGGCCAGGCGCAGCGCCGGCTCGTTAGTAAAGACGTTGGACACATGCCACAACTTGTTGGCCTGTTCGGTCAGTGCACCGACCAGCGCCGGGTGGGCGTGGCCCAACACGTTGACCGCGATGCCGCCGGCAAAGTCGATCAGCTCACGACCTGCTTGATCCCACACGCGCGAACCTTGGCCACGCACAGGGATAAAGGCGGCAGGTGCATAGTTAGGCACCATTACTTGGTCGAAATCGGCACGTTGCACCGGGGCTTGCTCAACGGACATCGGAGTCTCCTGAAGAGGAACGCCTGCCTGGAACTGGCGGGCGATGCAGGGATTGTAAGGACAGTTTTCAGTAGGGCCTTGCCGCCAAGCGACAACTTCTTATAGCGCCAACCCGCGTTTTTAGCGGGTTTACGCCAATGCGACAAATAGCGTCGCAATGGCGCAGTTTAAACGCTGCGCCAGGTTTGCGTCAGGGTTATCCAGTGAAAGGGTTGCGCCCCCTAACTATCTAAAGTCCCCCCTCTGCAACCGGCTGGTTTACTGCGGGCTTCATGACTTGCACGGACCCGCTCCATGACGAACCTCGATTATTCCGATACCCGCCTGCCCGACAGCCACTATCAATTGTTGACCGACACCCTGCCCTCCTGGCTCGGCAATGCCTGCGCCGACAAACGCCAGGCACTTGCCGCCACCCAGCCACAACAGCTACCGGGCAGTGCCGAACAACGCGCCGCGCTCGCGCGACTGACCGGTGCCCACTGGGAGGCACAGAACAGCGTAGATCGGGCATTGCAGCACCTGCAGGACGCCAAGGCGTTCGCCAAGCCGATTCTCGAACAGGCATTGAAAGCCGATTACGGCCTGGACCTGAACGTCGAGACAACCTATTTACGCCTGTATATCCCTGATCGTACCCCCTGGTTCCCGATACGCTCCGGCGCAGCGCGCACCTGGACGGTTTCGCTGCTCGACGCCGCCCTGCATAACTTTGAGCTCAAGGAAACCCTGGCTGACGCCTACGAGCCGGCCTCGACCTTTATCACGCAGCCTTCGGCCAGCGGGCAATTCGACACTTTGCCGCAGATCAAACGCGTGCTATCGATCCAGGCATTCGCCAGCCTGTGCCGTGACCTGGACATGGGTGCCCGCTACGCCCGCTACCTCAACGATGAGCTGGGCATGTCCAACCCGGTTGCCGCTGCGGTATTGCGCCTGAAGGTCGACGCCAGCCAGAAAGCCGCCCTGCATGCAGCCGTGCAACTGGCACGTATCAAGGACGATATCAGCGACGACTATGCTGACTTGATCGAAGGGCTGGTAGCTGGCACGCCCAACCTCAGGCTCAACGGCCAACCGTTGCGCTGTCAGGAGCTGCGCATGATGGACATTGCGCTGACCGGCATTCAACTGTTCTCTCCCGACCTTGAGAGACCGCGCTCGCCGCAACGCCTGGTGGCATACGTTCCAGATGATCCGCAGCACCCGCTCAAGGAATACGCCTCGCCTTTGGCATTCAAACAGGAACTGACCCGGCAACTACGCGACCGCGATTACCAGACCTTCTTCAGCCGCTTTGTACCCCACGCCCAACGCGGGGTGTTTTTTTCCGGCTTGAGCCAGCGCCTGGTGCGCATCACCTGGCACCCGCCGGTCAGGGGCAGCGGCCAATCGCCGTGGCGCAGCACCCCCATCGAAGACCCCAAGCTACAGTTTGATGCGCAGCCTGTCTGGGGCGATCCCTGGTTGCATCTGTACCGTCGCAAACTCGACAAGATTCTCAACGACGCCCGCACACTGGCCGTCTCCACCGCCAGCGTCGATCGTGAGGCGCGCTGGCGGCTTTGGGACTCTTTCGTCGATGTGGCTTCCTCGATCCTCAACGCCGCACTGATGGTGGTCGCCCCCTTCGTGCCGGGCCTGGGCGAATTGATGCTGGGATACATGGCTTATCAACTGCTCGATGACGTGTTCGAAGGCGTGATCGACTGGGCTGAAGGCCTGGGCAATGAAGCCTTCGGTCATCTGATGAGCGTGCTGGAATCCCTGGTGCAGATGGGTGCTTTCGCTGCGGGCACCCAAATTGGCCCGACCGAACTGCGTAAAGTGCTGCCCGAAAACGTCCTCGCGTACATTGACAGCTTCAAACCGGTGAGCCTGGCCAACGGCGCCAAACGCTACTGGAAACCGGACCTGGCGCCCTATGAGTACCCATCATCGTTGCCAACGCGCCTGGGTATCAACGAGCTGGGCCTGCACGAGGTACGCAAGGAAACAATCCTGCCACTGGAAAACAAGCTGTACACCGTGGAAGAAAGTCCGGACAGTGATTTTTACTACATCAAACACCCCAGCCGCCCTGACGCCTATCGCCCGATTGTGCGACACAACGGCGCCGGCGCGTGGCACACCGAACTCGAACAGCCCTTGCAGTGGGACAAGCACACGTTGCTGCGCAGACTGGGGCACAGCGTGCAGGATTTAAGCGAAGCGGACCGGGAACTGGGCTTGCACATCAGCGGCGTGGATGAGGGTGTCGTGCGCAAAATGCACCTCAACAGCGAGCCTCTATCGCCGCTACTGGACGATACCTTGAGTCGTCTGCGCATCGACCGCAGCATCCAGCGGCTGATCGATCAGCTACGCAGCGACGACCCGGCGGTGTACCACCTGATTGACCCACAAGATACCTTGCAAGTGTTGACCACCCACGGCTCGTGGCCGCCCACCAAAGCCTTGCGCATCGTCAACGACAAGGGGCAAACAGCCTGGGAGTTCGGTGATGAGCGCATGCCAGTGATTCAGGTATTTGAGGCCCAACTGGAGAACGGCGACTTGCTGAAGACCGTCCTGCGTGGGATGAGCAGCGAAGAAATCCGTGCGCCGTTCGGTGAGCGCGCCAGCGATCCCGAACTCAGCCTGGATCGCCGCGCCCAACTGCTACGCCATAAGCTCGCGGACATTGCCGATAGCCAGCGCAGCGCGTTGTTCGACTCGCGTTATGCGACGTTGCAAGCCACCACCGAACCGCTTACCCAGCAATTGCTCACCACCACGCCTGAACTGCCTATAAGCGTTGCGAAAACACTTGTGAGCGAGGCCAGCGGTGCAGAACTTGAAGCACTGCATGAACGAAACACGCCCCCGCGCCTGGCCGAACTGGCACGCACCGCGTTGAATGAAGTACGGATCAACCGTGCCTATGAGGGTCAGCACTTGAATACGCCGCCCTCCCTGGACACTGATCGCCTGGCACTGAACTCCCTGCGCGCACTGCCAGGCTGGTCTGGCGAGGTACAGCTAGAGGCTCGTCACCACTCGCAAACCGGACCGAGCTGGCTGCGGATCGGTCCAGATGACGCCCCGATCCAGCGCACGTTGGTGCGTACTGAAGCCGGCCGCTACCAGCCCCACAATGAACAGGGTGCCCTCTCCAGCGAGACCGACCTGTACTCAGCCGTTTTAAGTGCCCTACCCGATAAGCAGCGTGACCAGCTCGGCCTTGGCATCCACGACGGCGCACAACTCAAGCAGCGCCTGCGGCAAGCGCCGCTGCCACGCAGTGAACTGCGCACACTACTCACCCCTGATAGCAAGCCGGAAAGTGTCACTGAAGCCCTGCGCCTGCTGGGCAGCGACAACGGCTATCGTGCCCAGGCGCCGGCGCCGTTAAGACCTGTGAACTTGCTTCAACGCGCGCACGACCTGTACCCCAGACTTCGCGAACGCCAATTGACTACCCTGGTGAACCACTTGCACTCACAGCCTGGCGGTGCACTCGAAGGCGTTGAGGCGCTGCGCATCGAATACAACCAACTGGAACATGACCTGAATGCCTGGCAACGCGACATTCCGCTTCGGCCCCCCGGAAACGGCGCCCTACTCAGCGCACACCAGCGTCTGTACGAGCAACGCAATCGCAGACTCATTGCCCGCGAACTCAAACGCTGCTGGCGCAGGGAGTTACCCCTCGATGACTACTTCGAAGACCCGGCGCGCGACGGCTACCGAATGAACCTGCGTTACCCTATTCGTGGCGAACTGCCGCGACTGTCCGCCAACTTCGATCACGTATCAATGCTGACGCTGTCAGGCAGCAACCACACGCAAGGAGCCGCCGCGTTCCTGGGTAACTTTCCCCGATTGCGTCACTTGATCGTTGACAGTATTCCCTTGGGCAACCTGCCCCCAGCCGTACTTCAGATGCGCAGCTTGAACGCATTGAGCCTGAGCGACTGCGCAATTACCCTGACGCCGCACAGCCAAACCCAGCTCGCCTCGATGACCCAATTGCAAACCCTGGACCTGCATAAAAACCCCTTGGGTCGGGTGCCCACTGTGGAAGCGATGACCGAGCTGAACACACTGGACCTGTCCGAAACCGGCATCGATCGCCTCCCTCCCGGTTTGCTCACCCGCAACGACCTTAGCGCAGCCTTTCTCAGCGGCAACCAGATCGGAGAATTACCGGAAGCACTGTTCGATCTTCCGTCACATACCAGCGCTGCCTTCGACCTATCTGACAACCCACTGTCATCGGCCACCCTCGAGCGCGTTAAAGCCTATTACCAGCAGCACGGCACCTACTGGGAGGCCGATGCTCCGGCAGTGGATGTGCGCGACGCAAAAATGCTGTATCCCTCACTGGACACCGACCAGATCAACCAGTTTATCTACAGCCTCCCAGGCGACCTGGAAGCGGGTAGGCGCGAGCTGGCAAGGTTGGCCGGTGAACTGGATACGCTAAAGTCCGAGCTCAACCACTGGACGCAACAGCCGCAGTTGCAGCCATCGGAAGCCACCCGGCGAAGCGAGCTCAGCACATTACTTGAGCAAAGCTGGCGCAGGGAAACACCCCAGGACACTCAATTCGTCCATTTGCTGGAAATCCCCGCGACGCTCGCAGGCGAGCTGCCCACGCTGAGCGCGCACTTCAAGCATGTTGGCTCACTGACCATCAAAGGCAATGGTAGCCCGATGGGGTCAACCGCCTTTATCGACAGCTTCCCGGCCCTAAGTATCCTGGACATCAACAACGTGAGGCTCGGCGACATCCCTGCCCAAGTGCTCAACCGGCAGGCACTATCCATTCTGGGGCTGCCACGCTGCTCAATAGAACTCAGCCCTACCAGCGTAGCGGGGTTGCAAGGCATGACCAGCCTCGAATATTTATACCTGGACCACAACCCGCTGGGCCGTACTCCGGATTTCAGTCACCTGCCCAATCTGAGCACAATCTCGCTGAAAGACACCGGTTTGACACAGGTACCCCCTAGCCTGCTGGGCGGCCCGCCACGCCAGTCGGTCAACTTGAGCAAAAACGCCATTGAGCAACTGCCCGAGGCACTTTTTTCCATGCCGGCCTCAACCACCAGTGGCCTGGTCCTTTCCGCAAACCCCTTGACACCTCAAACCCTGGAGTCGATCAAACGCTACTGCCAGCGCACCGGGGAGAGTTTCGCCGCCCAGGCATCCGAATCACAACGCATGCGCACGCAGCGGCTATACCCGTCGTTTCTGGATAACGAGGCAGACCGTTTCATCTTCCGCCTGCCCGGCGACATGGCGGCAATCGAACCTACGTTGGCGCGCCTGGAAGCTGAATACGAGCAACTGAACAACGACCTGCAGGTGTGGGTGCAGGCTGTACCGGATCGGCACCCCATCCTGAATGTGCCTATTGACGAACAAACCCGCGCCCAGGACCAACTGAGGCGGCGCAACTTCAAGACACTGCTGGAGCAGGCGTGGCGACGAGAAGCCCCCGAGGATGAAGAAAGCCTGGACGATGAGCTGACCCACCAGGTCTTACTCGACACACCAGTGCTGGGCGACTTGCCGGAATTGAACGCCAACTTCGACCACGTAACCTCGTTCCAACTGGACGGCAACGGCACCACGACTGGTGTCGACGGTACGTTGCGCAGCTTCAGCCATTTGCAAACCCTCAAACTGAGCAAGTGCTCCCTGGGCACCCTGCCTGAGGCGATCCAGCACATGCCCAAACTGTCCACATTGGATATAACGGAATGCGCAATCCGGCTGACACCCGAAACCCGAGGCGTGCTAACGGGGTTGACCGAACTTGAGTTTGTTAATTTGAGCAACAACCCCCTGGGTCACGCCCCTGACGTCGGCTCGCTGAACCAACTGGTTGCGCTGTACCTGAGCAACGCGGCACTGAGCGAAGTTCCAGAGGGCGTATTTGGCCTGGATCAACTGCAAACGCTGGACCTGAGCAATAACGCGATCCGGGAGATACCGCAGGACTTGCTGGAGACGTCAGCAACCTTCAATGGCGACAGCGACTTGAGCGGCAACCCACTGTCGGCGCAAAGCATGGAGCGCTTGCGTCAGTACTACCAACGCACAGGTGTGGACTTCCAGGTCGCGGCCGCCACCGTGGACTCCCAAGGCACGCCGCTGGTGGCAGCTCTGCCAGTGCCAGAAGAAGACTAACTGTTTAATCAGCCGCGCTCTGAGGGCACCGACGACAACTCGAAGGGGCTGCTGCTGCGCCGCTGGTTGCGGTCTTCGCGCGGCGTGGCGCCAAAGAAATTGCGGTAAGCGCTGGAGAAATGCGGCCCCGAGGAGAAGCCGCACGACAGGCCGATCTGGATGATCGACTTGCTGGTTTGCATCAACATCTGGCGCGCCTTGTTCAGGCGCAGTTCCAGGTAGTACTGGCTGGGGACGCGATTGAGGTATTGCTTGAAAATCCGTTCCAGTTGTCGTCGCGACACGCACACGTGCTGGGCGATCTCGTCGGTGGTCAGCGGCTCTTCGATATTGGCTTCCATCAACAGCACCGCCTGGGTCAGCTTGGGATGGCTGGAGCCCAGGCGGTTTTGCAGTGGAATACGTTGGCGCTCACCGCCTTCGCGGATGCGCTCCACCACCAATTCCTCGGACACAGCACCGGCCAACTCCGCGCCGTGATCGCGGGCCAGCACCGCCAGCAGCAGGTCGAGTACCGACATGCCGCCACAAGCGGTCAGGCGATCACGGTCCCAGTCGAACAAATGGCTGGTGGCGATGACCTTGGGGAAGCGCTCGGCAAAGTCATCCTGCCAGCGCCAATGCACGGCAGCACGATAACCATCCAACAGACCAAGCTGGGCCAACGGGTACACACCCGCCGATAACCCACCGATCACGCACCCGGCCCGAACCAGCTGCTTGAGCGCAGTGCTGAGCTGCGACGCAATGACGGTAGGCGGCTCATCCGCCAGCAGGAACAGTTTCTGAAAGCCTTCCAACTTGCCGGCCCACGGCTCGCCCGGCAACTGCCAGGCCCCCTCGGTTTGCGGCTCGGCCTGCAGAAAAGACAACTCGTAGACCACATCCGGATGCACCCGCTGAGCAACGCGCAAGGCCTCCTCAGCCAGCGCAAGCGTGAGTGCTTTTGTGCTGGGCCAAATCAGGAAACCAATTTTGTGGGCGGTCATGGAGTGCTATCCGGAGCGAAAACAGTGAAAGAAGCCGTGGGCCAATGCTAGCCCGTAATCAATTACAAATCCCAAAACAAACAGAGATCAAAAGTGGGAGCTGGCTTGCCTGCGATGACGGTGGGTCAGTTAACACATCATTGACTGATGCATCGCTATCGCAGGCAAGCCAGCTCCCACAAGAGATCGGGGCTAACCTCAAGACTGCGGAGCATGCACTATCCCGGTGCACAAAAGCAGCCTTGACTATTTCAAACTGCCAGAGAGGAACTGCTGCAACCGTTCGGACTGCGGGTTCACCAGCACTTCCCGCGGATTACCACGCTCTTCAACAATGCCTTTGTGCAAAAACACCAACTGGTTCGACACTTCACGGGCAAAGCCCATTTCGTGGGTCACCACTACCATGGTGCGGCCTTCCTGGGCCAGGTCCTGCATGACCTTGAGCACTTCGCCCACCAGCTCCGGATCCAGCGCCGAAGTAGGCTCATCGAACAGCATTACCTCGGGCTCCATCGCCAGCGCACGGGCAATCGCCACACGCTGCTGTTCGCCACCGGACATGTGGCCGGGGAACGCATCCTTACGATGGCCCACGCCGACCTTGGCCAGGTAATGCTCGGCCTTTTCACGGGCCTCTTTCTTCGACATGCCCAGCACGTGCACCGGGGCTTCCATCACGTTTTCAAGCGCGGTCATATGCGACCACAGGTTGAAATGCTGGAACACCATGGACAGGCGTGAACGCATACGTTGCAGTTGCTTTGGGTCGGCAGCCTTCATGGCGCCATCCTTGTTGGCCACCAGTTTCAGCTCTTCGTTATTGAGCAGAATCTTGCCGGCGTGGGGCTGCTCCAGCAGGTTGATGCAGCGCAAAAAGGTACTTTTGCCCGAACCGCTGGAACCGATGATGCTGATCACATCACCGGCCGCTGCGGCCAAGGACACACCTTTGAGCACTTCATGACTGCCATAGCGTTTATGCAGGTCTTGGACTTCAAGCTTGTACATGCGGTCGGTTCTCACAAAAACAGGTGGTCAGTCGTTGAGCAAGCGCCCGTGACGCAGCGCTTCGCGCCCCGCCACCTTGGCCAGCCAGAAACCCGCTTGGGCATAACGTAGCCGTTCAACGGCAAACAACACCCCCGAGGTGCCCGCACAAATGGTGCTTACGCGGTCGGTCAGGGGGTCAATCACTTCAAAAATCTCGTCGCCGGTTTCTACCCAGTCGCCAGCTTTACGCAGATAACTGATCACACCGGCATGGGGGGCGAACAGCAACTCGGTGCCTTCGAAGGGCATGCCTTCACAAGGTTCATGTTGCGGTGCGGGCCATTGGCCCCTGATCAAGCCCTGTTCGGCGAGAAATGCCAGAATGCCTTCGGCGTGGAAGATCGCTTCATCACGGCCGGTGTCGGCCTGGCCGCCCAACTCCAACGTTGTTGCCAGACAGGCCAACGGAATCTGGGCCTCGGGGAACAGGCGCGACAAACGCAGCCACGGCAACGAGCACGCCTCGTCGAACGAACTGCCGCCGGAATCTTCCGCCAGCAGGCCGACCTTCACATTCAAATGCGCTGACAGCGACCGCCACTGCGGCCAGTGCTGCGGCAGCGCATACATGTGCAGCGCAGCTTCGGCATCGCAATGCAGGTCCAGCACCACATCGGCGGTGCAGGCATGGCTCAGCAGAATGCGCTGCATGCCTTGCAACTGGCTGCTCGGCTCGGGCAAGGCGGTGAGCGTATCGCTCATGGCCTGGCGAATCATGCGCACATTGGCGTGCGGGTCATCGCTCAGTTTGTCTTGCAGCAACGCAGCGACCGGCTCGCTCAACTCAACGAAGTCGCGATTGAAATTCTTGCCGCTGCCCACTTCGAAACGCCCCTGATGGCTGCCTTGCAACAGCTGGCCAAGGCCCATCGGGTTGGCCACCGGCACCAGCTCGATCACGCCGTTGAGGGCGCCCTGCTGTTCCAGCTCGGTGAGGCGTTTTTTCAGTTCCCATGCGGCACGCATACCCGGCAACTCATCAGCGTGCAGGCTGGCCTGGATATAGGCTTTGCGCTCGCCGCTGCCGAAGCGAAATACGCTCAGTTGGCGCTCACAGCCCAGGTGCCCCCAGGGCAACAGATGATCGATACGTTCCATATCAGTGCTTCCGTGGAGCCAGATAGCTCAGCCAGCGGCGCTCGGCCAACTTGAACAGGCGCACCAGAATGAAGGTCAGGCACAGGTAGAACACGCCGGCGGTGATGTAGGCTTCGAACGGCAGGTAATACTGGGCATTGACCGTACGCGCGGCACCGGTGATGTCGATCAGCGTGACGATGGACGCCAGGCTGGTGGTCTGCAGCATCATGATCACTTCATTGCTGTACTGCGGCAGCGCACGGCGCAGGGCCGATGGCAACAGGATGCGGCGGTACAGCTTGTAGCGCGACATGCCCATGGCCTTGGCCGCTTCGATCTCACCGTTAGGCGTGGCCTTGAGGCTACCGGCGATAATCTCGGCGGTGTAGGCGCTGGTGTTGATCGCAAAGGCCAGGCAGGCGCAGAAGGTCGCGCTGGACAGCAGTGGCCACAGGAAGCTCTCGCGTACTGTTTCGAACTGCGCCAGGCCGTAGTAGATCAAAAACAGCTGCACCAGCATCGGCGTGCCGCGGATCACGTAGGTGTAGAGCCAGGCCACGCCGTTGACGATTGGCTGCTTGGACACGCGCATCAAGCCCAGGGGCAAGGCCGCGAGCAGGCCGAAGAACAGCGAAATGGCAAGCAGTTTCAGGGTGGTCAGCAGGCCGCCAAGGTACAGCGGCATGGCCTCCCAGATGACGTTGTAGTCGAAGATCATAGATCAGCCGCCCTTACGCCTACCGAGTAGCGCTTCTCAAGATGACGCAAGGCCAGCAACGACACACTGGTGATCACCAGGTACATCGCCGCCACTGCGAGGAAGAAGGTAAAAGGTTCGCGGGTGGCATCGGCCGCCTGCTTGGCCTTGAACATCATGTCTTGCAAACCCACCACCGAAATCAGCGCGGTGGCCTTGGTCAATACCAGCCAGTTGTTGGTAAACCCGGGGATCGCCAGCCGGATCATCTGCGGCACCATCACCCGGAAAAACACCTGGAAGCTGCTCATGCCATACGCCAGGCCGGCTTCAGCCTGGCCCTTGGGAATGGCCATGAAGGCGCCACGGAAAGTTTCCGAAAGGTAGGCGCCAAAGATGAAACCCAGGGTGCCGATACCGGCGGCCAAGGGGTTCAAGTCGATATAGTCGTCAAAGCCCAATAGCGGCGCGACGCGGTTGAGCAAGTCCTGGCCGCCATAGAAAATCAGCAGGATCAGCACCAGGTCGGGGATCCCGCGGATCACCGTGGAGTACAAGTCACCCAGCCAAGCCAACCAGCGCACCGGCGACAGGCGTAACGCGACCCCGATCAGACCCAGAACAATGGCCAAGGCCATGGACGACAAGGCGAGCTGAAGCGTCAACCATGCGCCATCGAGGATAACGGCCCCGTAGCCTTTCAACATGATTCAGGTCCTCGAAAAGGGGGATGAAAAAATGGCGCAAACTTCAGGATGACTGGTG
This sequence comes from Pseudomonas sp. 910_23, assembly GCF_052850795.1. Taxonomy (NCBI): domain Bacteria; kingdom Pseudomonadati; phylum Pseudomonadota; class Gammaproteobacteria; order Pseudomonadales; family Pseudomonadaceae; genus Pseudomonas; species Pseudomonas sp. 910_23. The sequence goes on from NZ_VXCZ01000017.1 coordinate 29,287, forward strand.
CTTGCGCCATTTCGGACAGACAGCTGCGACTATTTACTTGGCATCAGCGCCGTAAATATCGAAATCGAAGTACTTGTCCTGGATTTTCTTGTATTCGCCGTTGGCACGGATCGCGGCAATCGCTGCGTTGATACGCTCAAGGTTTTCCTTGTCGCCTTTGCGCACTGCGATACCAATACCGTCGCCGAAGTATTTGGCTTCGGTGAACGACGGGCCTACAAACGCGTAGCCTTTGCCGGCGTCGGTTTTCAGGAAGCCGTCCTGCAGCAGGGTAGCGTCAGCCACGGTACCGTCGAGACGACCGGCGGCCACGTCCAGGTAGATTTCGTTCTGGGTGCTGTAACCCTTGATATCCGCACCTTTTGGCGCCAGGACTTCACGGGCGAAACGGTCGTGGATCGAACCGCGCTGCACACCGATCTTCTTGCCCTTCAACTCATCCAGGCTGTCGCTGACGGTGGTGCCTTCCTTCATCACCAGACGCGCTGGGGACAGGTAATAGCGAGTGGTGAAGTCCACGGACTTCTTGCGGTCTTCGGTGATGGACATGGACGACAGGATCGCGTCGATCTTGCGCACTTTCAGTGCAGGGATCAGGCCGTCGAACTCTTGCTCGACCCAAGTGCACTTGACGTCCATCTGCTTGCACAGCGCATTGCCGATGTCGTAGTCAAACCCGACGATGCTGCCGTCCGGTGCCTTCGAAGCAAACGGAGGGTAAGCCGCTTCGATACCAATTTTCAGTGGCTTGCCTTCGGCGAAAGCCTGCATGGACAGCACGGACAGCGCCAGGGCGCCCAACAGCACGAGTTTCTTCATCTTGGGACTCCATCGGTATAGGGCAAAAACAGCAGTATGAGCCATGGCCCACGATGCGCGAAGGTGTAACCGAATAGCGGGGCTGCGTCCTGCGCGGGCGACACCTGCGACGACGAGCGAGTGATCGGCATTCTAACGACAGGCCGGAAGCCGATATTTCCTCAATGCGACAACAATTTACAGAAGCACTGAGAAAGCGGTTCCAGCTCATTGACAGCCTCTGAGATTTATGCAGAGACAAAAGATATTAAACCTGATGATGCTGCAAATTGCGGGCCTATTATTCGCAAACCCTTCTAGCACGGCAAGTGTGGCGTTTAATCTAATTTATCAGGGGGTCTAAAACGCGGTTTTCAGGGGCGCAAGCGTGGTCCATCGCCTCAGGTTTTGATGCGGGGTTACACATTTGCACCAGCCGGTAACATTCTGAAACGTCCCACAGCAAAAACCGATATTTATTGGCTTGGTGGTTAAAATGCGCTCCAAATGTGAGAGGGGGCTTGCTCCCGATAGCGGCGGGTCAGCCAGTATATTTGGCACAGACCTGATGCTATCGGGAGCAAGCCCCCTCCCACACTGGATATCTGGTGATTGTTAGATCCCGTAGAAAAGCCCCATCCGGCTTAAACCGGATGGGGCTTTATTTGACTATCCGCGCTTACGCGACGTTCATGGTCTTGTGCGTCTCAATCAAATGCGCCACCACACTTGGATCCGCCAGGGTGGAAATATCCCCCAGCCCATCGTATTCAGCCGTAGCGATCTTGCGCAAAATGCGGCGCATGATTTTCCCCGACCGTGTCTTCGGCAGCCCCGGCGCCCACTGGATCACATCCGGTGAAGCAATCGGGCCGATTTCCTTGCGCACCCAGTTTTTCAGCTCCAGGCGCAGCGCTTCGTTGGGCTCTTCGCCATTCTTGAGCGTGACATACACATAGATGCCCTGCCCCTTGATGTCGTGCGGCACACCCACCACCGCGGCTTCGGCGACTTTCGGGTGGGCAACCATGGCGCTTTCAATCTCGGCAGTGCCCATGCGGTGGCCGGACACGTTCAACACATCATCCACACGACCGGTGATCCACCAGTAGCCATCTTCATCGCGACGGGCGCCATCACCAGTGAAGTACATGCCGCGGAAGGTCTTGAAATAGGTATCGACAAAACGGTCATGGTCGCCGTACAGGGTACGCGCCTGGCCAGGCCACGAATCGAGGATCACCAGATTGCCTTCGGCAGCGCCTTCAATAATGTTACCGAGGTTGTCCACCAGCGCCGGCACTACACCAAAGAAAGGCCGCGCGGCCGAGCCTGGCTTGAGCGCGTGGGCGCCCGGCAATGGGCTCATCAGGGTCGCGCCGGTTTCAGTCTGCCACCAGGTATCGACAATCGGGCATCGGGATTGGCCGACATTCTTGTAGTACCAGTCCCAGGCTTCTGGGTTGATCGGCTCGCCCACCGAACCGAGCAGGCGCAGGCTGCTGCCGTCGGCGCCTTCGCAGGCGGCAGTGCCGGAGGCCATCATGGCGCGGATCGCAGTGGGTGCGGTGTAGAGGATGTTGACCTTGTGCTTGTCGACGATCTTCGCCACCCGGGTGATGTCCGGGTAGTTCGGCACGCCTTCGAACAGCAGCGTAGTCGCGCCATTGGCCAACGGGCCGTAGACGATATAGGTGTGGCCGGTGACCCAACCAACGTCGGCGGTGCACCAGTAGATTTCGCCGGGGCGGTAGTCGAACACTCGCTCGTGGGTCAGGGCGGCATACAGCAAGTAGCCGCCGGTGGTGTGCTGCACGCCTTTAGGCTTGCCGGTAGAGCCGGAGGTATAGAGGATAAACAGCGCTTCTTCGGCGCCCATCTCTTTTGGCGCACACACGGTGCCCGCCACTTTCATCAAGTCTTCGTACCAGATGTCGCGATGCTGGTTCCACTTGATCGCGCCATTGGTGCGCTTGCACACAATAACCTTCTGGATGCTGCTGGTTTCCGGGTTGGTCAGCGCATCGTCGACGTTAGCCTTAAGCGGAATCTTCTTACCGGCGCGGATGCCTTCGTCAGCGGTGATCACCACTTTCGACTTACAGTCGATAATGCGACCGGCCAGGGCTTCCGGGGAAAAACCGCCGAACACCACCGAATGGATCGCACCGATGCGGGTACAGGCCAGCATGGCGACCACGGCTTCGGGGATCATCGGCATATAGATAGTCACCACGTCGCCGCGATGCACATCCTGGCCACGCAAGGCGTTGGCGAACTTGCAGACTTCTTCATGCAGCTCGCGGTAGGTGATATTGCGGCTCTCGGCAGGGTCATCGCCCTCCCAGATGATCGCGATCTGATCGCCACGTTCGGCAAGGTGACGGTCCAGGCAGTTGTAGGAAACGTTCAAGGTGCCATCGGCAAACCATTTGATGTCGACATGGTGGTCGTCGAAAGAGGTCTGCTTCACCGCGGTGAAAGGCTTGACCCAGTCAAGGCGCTTGGCTTGCTCACGCCAGAAGCCATCGGGGTTGACCACCGACTGCTGGTACATGGCCTTGTAGGTTGCCTCGTCGGTCAGCGTGTTGGCTGCTACTTCGGGGCGAACAGGGTACAGGGAAGCCGCACTCATCTTTCTTACCTCGGTGACATAGTTGTTGTTGTATGGCCCCTGTTGTAGCCGGGGTGGGCCTATAGAACCATTCGACGATGGTAGTAACAAGACCCTACAAATTGCCCTGCTATGCCTGCTTGCTGCTCTGGCCCGCGGCCTGCGGTGCGTTGCGGGTAACTGAAAAAACGTTGATCGACCGATTGTTACAAAAACCGCCAAAGGTGTTTATCAAAAGCACGGGTATATGAATATAACGCGCAGGCTTAGAATCACTTACGCCAACCAAGGCACTGTGATTAACACCGTAACAGCCCCCACGAAGGCACGTTAATCCGAACTTCCCAACTTTTAAGTTACACACGCGGCCTCACAAGGGCCCCGTGACCCCTTTCGCCCTGAAGAAGGTAATGAAGAAATGAAAGCTCTATTAGTTATGGCCCTCAGCAGCTTGTGCGCCACCGCCGCCCTGGCCGACGAAGCCCCGACTGAGCTGGCCGGCCAGAATGCACCGATCGTTGAGGACTACACCTATAGCACTCACTTGGATGTGGCTAAAGTATTGTCCATGAGCAGTATTCCGGAAGTCTGTGAAGTTGTTCCGGTAAAGATGGAATATGAAGACTCCCAAGGTCAACGACACATCCTCAACTATCAAGTGATGGGCAATGGTTGCTCTAACGGATAACAACTTGGTTATTTAGATTCAACCCGGATCTTGGTCGCCGCAAGAAATCAATCTTGCGGCCAAGAACCCACCTCGAATACACCGCAAATCAAATGTGGGAGCTGGCTTGCCTGCGATGGCGGTTTCAGCCACGACGTCCCATACAGCCCTTCTCACCTGCTCCCTCCCCTCCCCATAAAATTTCTCCCAACACCCGCCAGAAATTTCCATCCCCAGCAAAGCCTTGCAAACACTCGCTCTGGCCGAAAACCACGTCATTTTGGCGCGCTCAAGTGACCATCCGCCGCAACACAAACCCAAATTTTTCCCTATAATGCGCGGGTAAATCGGGCCTGCAATATCCCTTTACACTGGGACGAAGAGCCAGACCTGAGGCATCCCGCGCGAGCTTGCACCTACCGCTGCGCACCTCAAGCCTCACGCAGAGCACCCGTAGCCCTATTCCGTTTAATGCGTGCGCTAGCTGCAACAAACGATTCCTTAAGATCCACCGCGGCCATTGGGCCGTGTGAACACCCAACCATCCGGTTTCACACGGGCACCTTTGAGCCCTCACGCAGGAGACGACACGTCATGCTGAGCTGGGACGAATTCGACAAAGAAGAAGAAGGCGAAGTAGCCACCAAAGGCGCCAACGCCGGCCACGCCACCGAAGCCAACATGGACCGCCTTGACGGTGCCGGCGCCGCTGCCGCCATCGAAGCCCGCGCCGTCACCGCCAGTGATTCGGCCGCCATCGTGCGCGCCAAGGCCGCCCTGGACAAACTCGACGTCGCCGAAGGCCTCGCCGAGCTGGAAGGCTCCGCCGCCCGCGTCGCCGTTGACGAAAAACGCATGATCAACTGCCGCGCCGACCTCAACCAACTCGTGCCCTTCAAGTACGACTGGGCCTGGCAGAAATACCTCGACGGCTGCGCCAACCACTGGATGCCGCAAGAGGTCAACATGACCGCCGACATCGCCCTGTGGAAAAACCCTGAAGGCCTGACTGACGACGAACGCCGCATCGTCATGCGTAACCTCGGCTTCTTCTCCACCGCCGACTCGTTGGTCGCCAACAACCTGGTGCTGGCCGTGTACCGCCTGATCACCAACCCGGAATGCCGCCAGTACATCCTGCGCCAGGCATTCGAAGAGGCGATCCACACCCACGCCTACCAGTACTGCATCGAATCGCTGGCCATGGATGAAGGCGAGATCTTCAACATGTACCACGAGATTCCATCGGTCGCTAAGAAAGCGGCTTGGGGCCTGAAGTACACCCGTTCGATCTCCGATCCGAAGTTCGAAACCGGCACCGTCGAGACCGACAAGGAACTGCTGCGAAACCTGGTGGCGTACTACTGCGTGCTGGAAGGCATCTTCTTCTACTGCGGTTTCACCCAGATTTTGTCCATGGGCCGCCGCAACAAAATGACCGGCGTGGCCGAGCAGTTCCAGTACATCCTGCGTGACGAATCGATGCACCTGAACTTCGGTATCGATGTGATCAACCAGATCAAAATCGAAAACCCGCATTTGTGGGATGCCGAGATGAAGGAAGAAGCGACCCAGATGATTCTGCAAGGGACTCAGCTGGAGATCGAGTACGCTCGCGACACTATGCCTCGCGGTGTTCTCGGCATGAACGCGGCGATGATGGAGGACTATCTCAAGTTCATCGCCAACCGTCGCCTGTCGCAGATTGGCTTGAAGGAAGAGTACCCAGGCACCACCAACCCGTTCCCTTGGATGAGCGAGATCATGGACTTGAAGAAAGAGAAAAACTTCTTCGAGACCCGTGTGATCGAGTACCAGACCGGCGGCGCGCTGAGCTGGGATTGATCCCTAAGCCAAGCAACACGATGAAGCCCTGACTTGTTCAGGGCTTTTTAATGCACGGTGAATTGCCACTTTTTGAAGCACATCGCGTCAAGCACCTTGCCCAGAAGGGTTCGGATCGCATCACCAATGCTGTAGCCTTGTGCCCCAACTGCCATCAGCGTTGTCACCGGTCGAGTGATCGGGACGCTTTCACCGAAGGGCTTTACGCCAAAATCGGAAGATTGGCACGGGAGTAGACTCCTGCTGTCACACCTGATGCACGCACAAAAAATACTAGATAGGACCGAGGCCAACCCGTGAACCCAGACATGCTCGAAGCCGGCCCCATCGACGCCAAAGTACTCTCCGTCTTTGACTTCGACGGCACCCTCACCCACCACGACAGTTTCGTGCCCTTCCTCAAGTTTGCCTTTGGCCCCGGTGAGTTTTATGGCCGGATGGTCAAGCTGGCGGTGCCTGGGCTGCGCTTCTTGGTGCGGCAGATCAGCCGGGATGAGTTGAAGGCGCAGTTGATTCGCACCTTTATGACCGGGGTGCAGAAGACGTGGGTGCAGCAGAAGGCCGAGGAGTATTGCCAGCGTAATTGGGCGCGGTTGATGCGCCCGGCGGGCGTGCTGTCGGTGGAGCAGGAGTTGGGCTCGGGCGCGGTGGTGACGCTGTGCTCGGCGTCGCCGGCGTTGGTGTTGCAGCCGTTTGCCGATCGGCTTGGGATCAAGTTGATCGGGACTGAGCTTGAGGTGGTCGACGGGGTGTTGACCGGCAAGCTCACCGGGAATAACTGCCGTTGTGAGAATAAGGTGCTGCGGCTTGAGGCCGTGTATGGCGACCTGGGGGAGTATCGGCTCAGGGCCTGGGGCGATACGCGTGGGGATCGGGAGTTGTTGGCCGCGGCGCAGGATGCGCATTTTCGGCATTTTCACGCGAAGAAGAAAAAGCGGGCTCGGTTGCAGCGGTGATGCGGGTGGGTGGGGTTGGCGGAGGGGACCGAGGCGATCCCTTCGCAGCCTCGCTGGGGCTCGACAGCTCCCACATTTGATCCGTGCATCTCAGTGGAATGGTGTTTACGTTGTGGTTTTGGGGTCTACGCCGAGAGCCGTTGCAGACGCTTTTACCGTCAGGCTTCTTGAGCGGACGACGCGTTGCAGGTTCTTGCTGATATTTACACAGGATCCGGCTATTAATAGCCAAATTCCCACGGACCGAGCCCCATGAAATTCGACACGGCCTACAGCCTGGCTCTCGATGACAAGTTGTCGATCTACGACGTACGAGAGCTGAATTTCGACGAAACCGCTGACTTCGATTCCGACAAGGACCGCTTCCTCTGCCCCAACGACGCGTGCCGCGCAGCGTTCGACGCCGGCAATGTGTTGAGCACCTTCAACGCCAAGAACGTCAATTACCTGCGCACCCCACACTTCAAGAACAAACCCGGCACCCGGCATATCGAAGGCTGTCGCTATGCCAGCAGCCAAAAGACCGCGGCCGGTGAAAGTGAGGACGAGCGCGAGGACAACTTCCCATCGGAATTGGTACTGACACGCCGTCAGTACGAACGTAAAACACCTGCTGCCGGCATCGATGGAGGCGCCCCACAAGAGCCAACGAAAACGCCTTCAAATCGCGTTGAGAAATCCCATGTCAGCAGCGACACAACCCCGGACAAAACCAGCGTGTTCGCCCATCCGGTGGAATGCTATGTGTCGAACATCGATGACAAGGACAAGCTCAAGGCCATGCCCTTGAAGATTGGTGAGCACACGGCGACTTACTGGTCGTTCTTCAAGAAAATCGAATACCTGCAAGACAACAAGGGCCTGATCTACTGGGGCAAGATCAAGGAAGTCAAAGACTACACCAGCAGCTTTCGCATCGATTTCGAAAAGAAAGTGTGGCTCGACAAGAAGCCTTATTCGGTCAACGCCTATCTGAACAAAAAGCTCATCGAAAGCTACCGCAAGCGCACGGTTTTCCTGGAGCAGATCAAGGCAGCGGCCAGCAGCGAGCGACCGCTGTATTGTTTCTTCTACGGAGTGACACCGGAACTCAAGCATGTTCCCAGCAAGAAAAACCCCGAGCAAACGTTCGGGGTATTCAGTGCGAATATCGAGAACCTGGATCATCTGATTATCCGGGAGGCGTCGGGAATGGAATAACTGGGCGTTGAAACAGCGACGAAAAAATCCAGATGATGAGCGGTACAAACAACTGTACAAAAACACAGTATAGTTGCGCCTCCCCCGTCGAACCTGGAGAACCCCCATGTCCTCTCTGGCAATGAGCTCTTTCGTAGAACAGCAGATCGTCCTGCACCAATTCACCGCCAAACACTGCGCACAGGCCCGCGTTATGCTGGGCTGGAGCCGCGAACATTTGGCTCGCCAGGCGGGCGTGGCGGTAGAGGCGATTCAACAATTGGAGGCCCACGGCGAAGTCGACGATGAAACCCGCCTGATCCTGGCGTTTTGCCTGGAGGCGCAAGGGCTGGTGTTCTTCCCGGGGTTTGCGCCGGGGTGGGGCATGAGTGTGCGCCGGTTTGACACCGTAACCGCCGAGCCCACAGCACCAGGCCTCATTTCTCGGTTGATGGGTTCAACAACGGCGTCAGTTGATTCACCAACTCCTCAACCGAATGGTGCGTAGCGTCCAGCCGGATCACCGGGCAGCTCAACGGTTTCAACCAGGTTTCATGCCGACGCAGGCTACGTAGGCTGTGATTGCCAGTATCGTAGCGTGCGGCCCAGGTGAGAAAGGCGACACTGTTTTGATGGCGGCTGCCACCTTCCAGGATCTGCTCCCCGTAGCGCTGCGCTTCTCGCAGGCGCAGGCGTTGCAGGCGCACTTGCGGTTCTACGCGCAGGAACACCACATGGGTGAATAGCGGGATCATCGCGTCGCCCCAGCCGCAGAGTGACCCCGACAATACCCAGCCTTGATGGCCGGCGGTGTGTTCCTGCAGCAGGCGGAGGCGTTCGTCCCGGAGCCGGGCGATGGAAAAGGGTTCGAGGGTTTGCTGCCAGTAATAGAAATCGGAGTCGAAACAGGCAATATTCAGGTGCTCGGCCAATACCTTGCCCAAGGTAGTGCAACCGGTGCCCGCTGCGCCGAGGATATGAATTCTGTATGCCATGGCGTCCCTCCATGGCATTGAGTGTAAACCGTGAAGTTTCAGGCCGGCAGGTTCAGTGCCCGGCACTCCTTTTGCGATGCAAAATGACCTGACCGATCAAAGCCCAGGCTTGGTTGCCGTTTGTGCGGCCTGCTCATACCCGTGGGCCACCGCCAACAACGTGGGCTCGCTCCAACGGGTGCCGAAGAAGTGGGCGGCCGTGGGTAAACCGTCTTCGTTCGTGCCGGAGGGTACGGTGATACCTGGGTAGCCGGCCGCTGCTACGCCGAAGTAACTGTTGGTATCAAAATCCGACACTATGGCGTCCAGTTTATAAGTCTTGATCGGCTCATCCACGCTGCTGCGAAAATCCTCGATCAGTTTTTCCCACGCCCTTTCGCGCTGTTCTGGCGCCAGTGTGGAGGCATTGATCTGCTTGAGCAGGGGCTGATGATCGGTATCCGTGCCGTCACGGTCTTCGTTGAACTTGATCAGCTCAGCCAGTGACTTGACTGGCAATCCCGTGCGCTTGGCCAAGTAGCCATTCAACTCTTCGTTTACATCCGATAACAACAGTTCTTCATAGCGTGACTCATCTGCCATACGCAGGTTAATCGGCACTAAAACCGCCCCTTGTGCCTCAAGCACCTCCAGTGCTTTGCTGAATTGCGCACTATTTTCCACAGCCTGAACTTCACCGTTTGCAGAAAACGTCTTGGGATATCCAATACGCTTGCCCTTCAACGCACCAGGTACCAATAACTGCGTGTAATCAACCCCTTCTGGAGCGCCCACGCTCGCCGGATCGTGGAGGTCGCGGCCAGACATGGCGTTGAGCATCAGCGCCGCATCGAACACCGACCGTGCCATCGGGCCCGGTGTGTCCTGGTGCTGGCTAGCCGGGATAATGCCATTGCGGTCCAACAAACCGACGCTGGGCTTGAGCCCAACCACACCATTGAATGCTGCGGGCACGATGATCGAGCCGTTGGTTTCGGCCCCCACCGCCAAGGGGGCCAACCCTGCGGCGACAGCTGCGGCCGAGCCGGAACTGGAGCCACCCACCTGCGCGTCCGGATGATGTGGGTTGCGAGTCTGACCACCGCGGGTACTCCAGCCATCGGGAGCGCCGCGAAAACCGGCCAGCTCCGTCATGTTGGTTTTACCGAGAATCACGGCGCCCTGGCTGATCAGGTATTCAACTAATGGAGCGTTTTTACCCGCCGCCTCCCCTACCAGAGCAAAGGCACCTGCACTGGTTTGCATGCCTGCAGTCTCAATGGTGTCTTTGAGCAAGATAGGTATTCCGTGCAGTGGTCCGCGCACCCTGCCATTGGCCCGTTCCTGGTCCAGCGTGCGGGCGCTTTCAAGCGCTTGGGGGTTGAGTTCAATAACAGAACTCAGTTGCGGATCCAGCGTGCGAATGCGCTCCTGCAAATAATTGACCAGCCCTTGCGAGGTGATGCCCCCCGGTCGCGACATCTGCTCAGCCAGTTCGCACACACTGGCATATTCCGTCCCGGCGGGGATCGGTTTTGAAATCGCTGGCGACGATTGAACAGGTAAAGTGTTATGCGAGTAGTTAACAAAAAAACTTACACCAGAGCCAATACCAAACATGAAACATCTCCTGCGAGAGGAAGAAATGGCGAAGGATCCCGATTGATCCAGGCGCCAGTCTAAAAACTCCCCTCCCGCCAAGAAGCGCGACATCGGTAGTTCATCCAGTTGGATTGTTCAGCACCTCCTGTACTCCCACAAGACGTCGAGCACTGCGGTACCCCAGTACGAGTGCCGTAAGCGAATCCTTCGACCACCGCGCACCGTAGAACCACAACACTGCACCATCCTCAAGCGGTTCGTTAAGCCTTGGGTAGCCACTCCAGCATGCGTCTTGGAAGGCGGCGTTATGGCTATCGGTCACCAGAGCGTCCAGTTGGTACGTGCGCACAAGCTCATCGATTTCATTGCCGCCAGAGCGCGGATCATCGGCGTGGCGCGCAGGCACCGGCACCAAGTTGGTTCCGGCCCGGCGCAGAACATCCAACGCGCGCAAGAATGCCACCCCGTGTTCGATCGGTGTTTGATCATGCCCCCACCGCTGGGCGAACCCCACGCGCCTGCCGCTCAACGTCGAGGCAGCGCTGAAAGTGCTGTTGTTCTGTACCAGCGGCACCTCGACCATCACCGGCCCTGAGGGCTCCAGGCCGCTCAAGGCAATCAACGACAACGAGGGATCGCGCGTAGGTTTCAGGGGAAGAGCCGGTGCGTTATAGCCGGGGATTGGTATGCTGGTGGCCAAAGCAGGATCGGCACCAAAAGCGATGCTGCGTGAGTTTGTAGGGCCAGTAGCAGGATGGATACTCGCAGCGGGCTCCTCGAGCCCCGGCGCCAATTGCTTGGATGGGCACGCCATGCCGACTCGCCAATATTTGCTACATTCACTTTCCATCGGAACTACCCCGAAAATAGATTCTCGGAGATCATCGCACCCTTGACTGGCGCCTGTCGCAGCCTTGAAACAGCTTGAAAACTCCTTTTTCCGCGGCCATTGCTGTCAGCTGGCGAGGCGCTCCTGCGTACCCTCAGTCTCCACCTCCAACCACCACGCATGGCCGCGCTCGGGCTGGTTCAAGCGAAACGCCTGCCCCATCGCCGGGGTGGTGATCGATACATTGCGCTCCCAGGCCAGGGCCATGATGCGGTCGAAGGGTTCGTGCCAGGCATGGAATGCCAGATCGAAGGTGCCGTTGTGAATGGGCAACAACCAGCGCCCTTTGAGATCGATATGCGCCTGCAAGGTTTGCTCCGGTTGCATGTGCACATGGGGCCAATCGACGTTGTAGGCGCCGGTCTCCATCAGGGTCAGGTCAAACGGGCCATACTGCTCGCCAATGCGCTTGAAACCATCGAAATAGCCAGTGTCGCCACTGAAGAAGATGCGCCGCGCATCGTCGATCATCACCCAGGAACACCACAGGGTCTGGTTGCTATCAAACAGGCCGCGTCCGGAAAAATGCTGTGCCGGGGTAGCGATAAAACGAATGCCATCGACTTCCGTGCCCTGCCACCAATCCAGCTGACGGACTTTATTGGCATCGATCCCCCATTTGATCAGCGTCTCGCCCACGCCCAGGGGCGCCAGGAAGTAGCGGGTCTTACCAGCCAGTTGCACCACAGCCTCGTGGTCAAGATGGTCATAGTGGTTGTGGGAAAGAATCACCGCCTCCAGCGGTGGCAACGCTTCAAGGCTGATAGGTGGGGCGTGGAAACGCTTGGGGCCTGCCCAACTGAACGGTGACGCGCGCTCGGCGAATACCGGATCGGTGACCCAGAATTTACCGCGCATCTTCAGCAGTACCGTCGAATGCCCAAGGCGGAACACCGTGTGGTCGGGTGCCGCCAACAACTGCTCGCGTGTCAGTGGCTGCACCGGGATCGGCCCCACTGGCCGCGTAGTGCGTGGTTTGTTGAACAGCATGTTCCAGAAAATGCGCAAGGTTTTGCCAAAACCGCCGTGTTGCACCGGGGCGTCATTGGTGAAGTGCCCCTGGTCCTGCCCGGCAGGCTGGAGCGCTGCAGGCGCAGGGTCGACACGGGTTGAAATCGTGGCCATTACCGAGTGACTCCTACAGTACGAAGAAGAATTACACTGCACAGTGTAGTTTCTAGATTGCAACAAAATCCGGAGCAAGTAAACTGCTGAGTGTAATTTCCTGATTGAGTCGAATGCCATCCATGACTGCCCCCAAGCGCCTCACCGAGCGTAAACGCGACGCCATCGTGGCGGCGGCGATTGCCGAATTTCGCGAGAACGGTTTCGAGGTCACCAGCATGGACAAAGTTGCCGCCACCGCCGGCGTTTCCAAGCGCACGGTGTACAACCACTTCCCCAGCAAGGAAGAGCTGTTCGCCGAGATCCTGAGCCAACTGTGGGCCAGCAGCGTTGCCCAACTGGACGTGAACTACGCCAGCGACCAGCCGCTGCGCGATCAACTGCGCAAGTTGCTGGAAGCAAAAATGAAGATGATGTCGGACGCCAACTTCCTCGACCTGGCACGCGTGGCCATTGCTGCCACCATCCATTCGCCCGAACGTGCGCAAGATATGGTCAATCGCCTCAGCGCACGGGAAGAAGGTTTTACCCAATGGGTGCGCGCTGCCCAGGAAGACGGCCGCCTCAACTGTACCGATCCAGCTTTCGCGGCTCACCAGATCCAGAGCCTGCTCAAGGCCTTTGCCTTCTGGCCGCAAATCACGCTCGGCCAGCCCACCCTCGATGTGGCCGCCCAGGCCAACGTCATCGAATCTGCAATCGACCTGTTCCTCGCTGGCTACGAAGTGCGCACCCCGCCCCTGCATCAGGACCTGTTGCCGGGGCGACATTAAAGGTCGCTTTTGGCGCATTCACCCGCTGTTTTGCGCAAATGGCCTGAAAGGACACTGATTATTCCTACAGGAATAATCGACAATATCGGCCGCTATTATCCGATCATCGACGCCGACCGTTGACGCACGCTGTCGCACCTGCAAAAACAAAAAACAGCTGACCCAGGACACTATGGAAAACAGACGAGGCAAAGGGCTTTCATTTGCCAGACGTATCTACAAGCCAAGGATCATCGGCCTGGGTATCGGTAGCATCAGCGTAATCGGCGCGTTGTATCCCTTGTCAATGCCAGGCTGGGTATGGGCGTTGTTGTTGTTCAATGGCCTTGCCTGGCCGCACGTGGCTTATCTGATCTCGACCCATTCGCCGTTTCCCTATCAGGCCGAACGGCGCAACCTGCTGTATGACTCATTGTCGGGCGGTTTCTGGGCAGCGGCCACCCAGTTTTCGCCACTGACGGCCGTCACCATTCTTTCGATGATGGCCATGAATAACGTCGCTGCCGGTGGCACACGCTTGCTCCTGCATGGGCTGCTCGCACAAGCCGCCGGCATCGCGATAGCCTGGAGCCTGTTCGGGGTCAAGTTCGATTCCAGCGTCAGCCTTTCCGAGGTCTACACCTGCTTGCCGATGCTGACGCTCTACCCGATGGCCATCGGCATGGTCTGTTATCAGTTGGCAATCAAACTGTCGCAACATAAACGCGCCCTCAGCGCCCTGAGCCGTATCGACAGCCTGACCGGCCTGCTCAACCATGGCTCATGGAAAGACCTGCTGAACCTCAAGTTCCATAAGTGCCAACAGCAACAAAGCCAGGCGACCATTGCCCTGATCGATATCGACCACTTCAAGCGTATCAACGATATGCACGGCCATACCGTCGGGGATGCGGTACTGCGCCAGTTGAGCCAGGAATTACGCCAGCACCTGCGCGAAGAAGACCTCGCCGGCCGCTACGGAGGTGACGAGTTCTGTGTGATCCTTCCGAAAATGCCCTTGCAAGATGCTGCGCGACTCATGGAACAGATGCGCGAAAAATTCAGTAGCTACCGCACTGCGCAGATCCCCGAATTACGCGTGAGCCTGAGCATCGGCCTGGCGGATTTTCAACCGGCCTTCAAGGATGCGGTCATGTGGCTCAACGCTGCGGATCGCGCGCTGTACGCTGCCAAGAACAGCGGCCGCAACCGCGTCAGGACCAGCGATCGAAGATCGCCTGTTCAGCCGCAGTTGTCTGATAACACCTCGTCCGAATCTTCGTCGGCGGGCCTGCCGCAATAGCATAATGCCGCCATTGGTCGGCTACCCGAAAATGCCCCTGCTCAAGCAGCGAACTTCTGGGCCGGCCGATCACTCTGAACCCCTTGTTCCACCCCCTCTGTCAGCATCAGGAAGCTGGCAATGAGCAAGTCAACCGTAAGGCCTGGGGCCCTACGGGGTCAGGCGCAAATACATGGATACCGCATATGCTTGCATGCCCGAGCCCTCTAACATGCTATTTAACACCCACAAGAAAACCATCAGCACCCTGCAACACAGCATTGCCCAACAGGCCAGCCTGCTGGATGCCATCGAGCGCTCCATGGCCGTCATCGAATTCGACCTGCAAGGCACTGTGCTGCGGGCCAATGAGAACTTCTTCAAGACCATGGGTTACCGCGCCGAACAGGTCCTGGGCCAGTCCCACCGGATGTTCTGCACCCCCGCGTTCGCCCGCAGCGCCGAGTACAACCAACTGTGGACGCAGCTGCGCAACGGCCAATTTCAGTCAGGCACCTTTGAGCGGGTGGGTGCCAAGGGTGATTCGGTGTGGCTGGAAGCCAGCTACAACCCGGTACGCGATGAAGCCGGTCACGTGACCAAAGTGGTGAAGTACGCCATGGATGTCACCCCACGCCTGCAAGCTGAAAGTGAAGCCAACGCCAAGCTGCAAGCCATCGACCGCGCCATGGCGATGATCGAGTTCAACCTCGATGGCACCATTATCACAGCCAACGCAAACTTCCTGCAGCGCATGGGGTACAGCCTGACGCAGATCCAGGGCAAGCATCACCGCCTGTTCTGCACACCCGAACTGGCCAACAGTGCAGCCTACAGCGAGTTCTGGAAACGCTTGAACCAGGGCGAGCTGTTCAATGGCCAGTTCGAGCGGGTGGATAAAAACGGCCAGGTGGTGTGGCTGGAAGCCAACTACAACCCGGTGTACGACGCCAGCGGGCGCCTGTGCAAAGTGGTGAAGTTCGCCTCCGATGTTACCGCCCGGGTACAACAACATGCCACCGAGGCGCAGAGCGCGGCCCAGGCTTATCACCTGTCATTGAGCACCCAGGAGATGGCCGAAAAAGGCGCCGAAGTGATCCAGAAAACCGCCACCGGTATGCGCGAAATTGCTCGGGATATCGACACATCCTCGCAACTGATCGCCAAGCTCGGCGAGCGCTCGCAGCAGATCACCGCCATCGTCAACACCATTCGCGGCATCGCCGACCAGACCAACCTGCTGGCTCTCAACGCCGCCATCGAAGCCGCACGCGCCGGCGAGCAGGGCCGTGGCTTTGCCGTGGTTGCCGATGAAGTGCGGCAGTTGGCGGCGCGCACCAGCGGATCCACCGCCGAAATTTCCGGCATGATCGCCATGATCCAGGACGAAACCCGCCAAGCCATCGACAGCATGGACGCCACCCGCGACCGTGCCGCCCACGGCGTAGAACTGGCCAACCAGGCGGGCACAGTGATCCTGCAGATTCGCGAAGGCACCGGCGAAGCGGTCCAGGCGGTGAGCGCGTTCGCCAACGACCGGGGCAATCGCTGACCGGTTCTTCATGTCGGTGGCTGGTGGGCTCGGTCTATAGTGTTGGTTGTCTTTACGCTAAGCACTCGAGCCCGCCATGACCCCAGACAAACCCGAATCCGCCCCCACCGACCACTTGCGTTTCCACCGTGGTCACGCGCACCTGGCGCCGACCTTTGGCAACGACACCTTTGCCCTCAAAGCCGAGGCCTTCGCACGCTTTTTTGGTACCCCGACCTTCCTGGGCGCACAAACCGCGATCGTCGTGTTGTGGGTGGTGCTGAATATGACCGGCGTCACCCACTTCGACGTCTACCCGTTCATCCTGCTCAACCTGGCCTTCAGCCTGCAATCGGCTTATGCCGCGCCGCTGATCCTGCTGGCCCAGACGCGCCAGGCTGCGCGGGATAAAGCTCAGTCCGACGCCGACGCACAGCATCGCGAAGCCCTCGCCACCGCCAACACCGAACGCCAGGCCCAGGCGGCCCAGACCACCAAGCAATTGATGGAACTGCTGGAGCAGAATACCCGGCTGACGGAAATGACCAAGCAACTGACCGAGCGCATCGAGACCCTGACGTGTGAAATGCATGAACAGTTTGTGCGTAAAACCTAACCTCGCAGCCCGCGCACATGCAGCCCCAGTTCATCAAACAGCGTCACCACCGAGCGCAATGCCCGGCAATCAGGCCGCGTCAACAGCCACAGCGCGGTGTCGTGCCCTACCAATGCAGGGCTCAGTGCTTGCAAGCCTTCGCCCATTAGAAAATCCGGCAACGCCGCCACACCCAACCCGGCGCGCACCAGTTCAGTCACCGACTGCATGCTGTTGCAGCAATAACTGGGACGCACACCTGGCAAATGTTCACGGCGCCAGGCTACCGTGGGGTGGTCGGGCAAAAAGTCGTCCGGAGCGATCCAGGCCAGGTCGGCCAGCGCCTGGCCTGCATGCCGATGAGCATAGTCGGCACTGGCGTACACTTGGTACGCAACAGTTCCCAGGCAACGTCCGACCAGATGCTCCGGCGGTTTGCTGGTCAGGCGCAGGGCAATATCCGCATCACGACGGCTGAGGTTGGCGAAGTCATTGGACGTGCTCAGTTCCAGGACCAGTGCTGGATAGGCCGGCATGAACTGCGCCAGGGCCGGCAGCAGCAACCCTTGCAACACCGAGTCGGTGCAGGTCAAGCGCACGGTGCCGCTGATCACTTCTCCACCCTGCTCCACACCAATGCGCGCAGCCTCCAATGCGAGTTCTGCGCGTTCGGCCTGTTGCGCCAGGTTGCTCGCCAGGCTGGTGGGCAAGTATCCGGCGCGGCTTTTTTCAAATAAGGTCTGGCCCAGGGCCGACTCCAACCGCCGCACCGCACGGAACACCGTAGACACGTCCACCCGCAGCAACGCTGCTGCCCGCGCCAGGGTGCCGCCACGCACCAGGGCAAGGATCAATGACAGGTCGGGGTAGTCAAGTTGATAGTGCGTGGCTGCATTGAGCATGTGCGTAAATGCCAATATTGATTGCGCGAACGCCAATTTATAGTGGGTATCAGCACACCACAAGCCATGGGACATACACGATGACAGCCCCCGCCCTGCACCTCGCCCTGGTCGGCGACTACAACCCTGATGTGATCGCCCACCAGGCTATCCCGCTGGCGCTACAGCAGGCCGCCGCCGCCCTGGGTCTGAGCGTCCAGGTGCAATGGCTCGACACCGACACACTCACCTGCACCTCTGCCCTGCGCGGTTTTGACGGATTCTGGTGCGTCCCCGCCAGCCCCTATCGCGACACCGAGGGCGCACTGCGGGCAATCCGTTTTGCTCGCGAGCAAAGACGCCCTTTCCTCGGCACATGCGGTGGTTTTCAACATGCTGTATTGGAATATGCCCGCAACGTACTGGGTTGGGCCGATGCAGAGCATGGCGAGTTGGCTCCAGACGCTGAACGCGCCGTCATCACGCCCCTGAGCTGCTCCCTGGTAGAAGTGAACGACACCGTGCGCCTGGCCCCTTACACCCGTATTGCCCAAGCCTACGCCAGCGTGGATATCCACGAAGGCTATCGATGCCGCTACGGCATCAACCCCACGTTTGCTGGCGCACTGCTTGAAGGCAACCTGATTCCCACCGGCCACGATTCAGCGGGCGATCTGCGCGCCGTGGAGTTGCTCGACCATCCGTTCTTCGTCGCCACCCTGTTCCAGCCTGAACGCGCTGCGCTGAACGGCATCACCCCGCCCTTGGCACTGGCCCTGCTCAAAGCGTGTCGAGGGGCATTGGTATGATCGCCAAGACACCGGCCCCGCCTTATTACGCGGTGATTTTCAGCTCACTGCGTACCGATGGCGACCAGGGTTATGGCGAGGCCGCCTCGCGGATGCTGGCACTGGCGGCGGAACAACCTGGGTTTCTCGGGGTGGAGTCGGCGCGAGAAGATGGGTTGGGGATCACAGTGTCCTACTGGACCAGCGAAGCGGCGATCCTGGCCTGGAAACAGCAGGCCGAGCATCGGCAGGTGCGTGAGCGAGGGCGGGCCACTTGGTACACAGCGTTTCACACGCGGGTATGCAAGGTAGAGCGGGCGTACACCTACCCTCGTTGAAACACTAACCCTCATTTGACCCTCACCGACCAGAAAAAGCTGCGGGCTAGCTCACCAAACTGCGCAACGCACTGATCTGCGGGATCTCCACCCGGCGCATATACACCCGCAACGGTTCGGTGATGTTGATGCGGTCATCGATGTTCTGGTCCAGCAGCAACCGTATGCGTTCGCGGCACAGGGTCATGGTGTGGTCGGCGGCCGGTAGCCAGACGAATTCGGCAGTGGGGATGATGCCGTCATCGGCCACGTCCATGCCGAAGGCATCTTCGCTGAAACGCACGATGTACTGGCCGGTCTTGCGATTGAGGCCGACAAAACCCTGGAGTTGGTCGGCGGCCTGGCAGATAAGTTCTGAAGTGATGCGCATGGTAAACCTCACTGAAAAGTCCCATCGGGACTGGAAAGATGGTTTACACGCGTGGCAAAAAATACTGCCCTCTGACGGGGCAGCTATGGCCAAGAATACTGCAATGCAGCACAAAAAAAACGACAAAATTGGCTCGCGCGCACGTTAATGTCGGTTTGGTGATAGCGCCTTTCGCAATCAATTGTTAAAAAGGACACCTTCTCAAAGTTACCTCCACGAAAGGACTTCGCATATGCCTGTCACGTTTACCAAGAGCGCCTTGCTGCTGGCGTTGATGCTCGGCCTTGGCCAGGCACAGGCTGCCGACCCGGTCAGCCCGGCTGAATTGGCGACAAACGAAGGCATACCCTACCCTGCCGTGATCGCTCACCGTGGTGCTTCCTACGACGCACCTGAATCCACCGCCGCCGCCTACAAGGTTGCACGCGACCTGGGGGCCGACTACCTGGAACTGGACCTGCAACGCAGCAAGGACGGCGTGCTGTTCGCCCTGCACGACAACAACCTGCAGCGCACCACCGACGTGGCCACCAAGTTCCCCGAGCGCAAAGACGCGCCTGCCAACGAGTTCACCTGGAAAGAACTGCAAACCCTCGACGCCGGCAGCTGGTTCAACGCCGCCTACCCAGACCGCGCGCGCCCAGGCTTCGTTGGCCTGAAGATCCTGAGCCTGGACGACATCATCAAGATCGCCGAAGGCAACCCCTCGCACAAACCCGGCCTGTACATCGAGACCAAGGAGCCCAAGCAGTTCCCGGGGATCGAAGCCGACCTGAAAAACAAGCTGCTGGACAAGGGCTGGCTGAGTTCCGCCGGCTCCAAGCTGGGCAAGAGCAACACCGGCGTCGGCCAAGGCCGTGGCCGCGTGGTGCTGCAAACCTTTGAAGTTGCAAGCCTGCAAGAGTTGCAGAAAGAAATGCCCAACACGCCGAAGATCCTGCTGTTGTGGGTGGGTGAAGGCAGTATCGAGCCCAAATCCAAAGTGACCTTCGCCGAGTCCGGTGAAACAACCAAGGCTGCCTACTACGCCAAGCAAGAGCCGAAAGACGCCGCCGAATTCGAAAAATGGGTCGACCAGGCCAAAAGCCTCGGCGCCATCGGCACCGGCCCGTCGGCTGAGCTGACCGACCACGGCGACCAGAGCTACACCGACCTGGTGAAGCCTGAAATGAACAAGCTGACCCACGACAAGGGCCTGTTGGTGCATGTGTACACCGTGGATGAGCCGGTGGATTTCGAGAAAGTCATGAAGGCCGGCGTCGATGGCATCTTCACCAACCGTGCCGCCGAGCTGCTGAAGTTCTACAAACGCTGGCCGTCGTCCAGTGTTCAGGACCTGCTCAACGACCATAAGTACTAAGGGCGTTGGTGTCAGTGGGCCATTAAGGATGAGTTAAGTTGCGCCGGTTAATCTGGCGCCACTTAAACAGCTCAACCCAAGAAGGACACACACCATGAAAACCTTGACCGCTTTGTTCGCCGCCACTGCCTTGACCCTGACTGCCGGCCTGGCACAGGCGGATGTTCGTCCGGATCATATCGAGGGCCTGCTCAAGTCCGGCGCCGTGATGCCTTTCGACAAACTCAACGCTGCCGCCTTGGCCAAGCACGCGGGCGCCACTATCAATGACACCGAGTTGGACCACAACAATAGCGGCGTCCTGGTCTACGAAGTTGAACTGACCGACACTGCCGGCAAGCAATTCGAAGTGAAGCTCGACGCCAAAACTGGCGCAGTGCTCGCAGACAAGCTCGACACTTGAGTCAAATCTCCCAAAAAACGCGCCACCTTCGAGTGGCGCGTTTTTTTATGCGCGCCTCAAACCGTCACATAACCGTCATACAGCCTTGCAATGATTCGCCTAGGAACCTGTGAAACGTCCTACAGGCCCTTTCTCTGCGAGCCGCCATGAATCACAGCATCGACCACGCCCATCAGGACCCCGACCTGTTTGGCCTGCTTTACGGTTTCCGCTTTCGCCCCGGCGAAAAAGGCCAGCAGATTGACTCAGCCACCGCCCTCGCCGCCTTGCAGCAGCCACAAGATCCGGAAGAGTTTCTGTGGCTGCACTTGAACCTCGCCCACGCCGCGTGCGAGCGCTGGATGCAGGCGCATTTGTCGCTGCCGGAGGAATTTTTTGAAGCGCTGCATGAAGGCTCGCGCTCCACACGCATCGAGCATGTGGACTCGGCCTTGTTGGCGGTGGTCAACGATGTGGTGTTCAACTTCAGCAGCATGGTGTCGTCGGATATTTCCACGCTGTGGGTGTGCGCGCGCAGCCGCTTGCTGATCAGTGCGCGCCTGCAACCACTGCATTCGGTAGACAAATTGCGCTCGTCGGTAAAAGCCGGTGAACACTTTCGCTCGCCTCTGGAACTGCTGGTGCATTTACTGCGCGACCAAGGCGAAGTGCTGACCCAGATCGTGCGCAAGACCAGTATCAGCGTCGACCATATCGAAGATCAGTTGCTGTCCTCACGCCTGTCTACCAACCGCGCCGAACTGGGCGCTGCACGCCGCGTATTGGTGCGCCTGCAACGCCTGCTGGCGCTGGAGCCAGGCTCGCTGTTACGCCTGCTCAACCGTCCGCCGCAATGGCTGCAAAAGGAAGACGTGAAGGAGTTGCGCAAATCCACCGAGGAATTTGCGTTGATCATCAACGATCTGACGGCCCTGGGCGAACGCATCAAGCTGTTGCAAGAGGAAATCGCCGCCAACCTCAATGAGCAAAGCAACCGCACGTTATTCACCCTTACTGTGGTGACAGTGCTGGCGTTGCCGATCAATATCATTGCCGGTTTTTTTGGCATGAACGTGGGTGGAGTGCCGCTGTCCCAGGACCCGGAAGGCTTCTGGATATTAGTGGCGCTGGTCGCGACTTTTACCTTGATTGCCGGGCGTTGGGCCTTTCGCAAACGCAAAGACTATTGACTTAAAAGTTTGCGCAACCGCCCTAAAACAGCAGGTTTTAATTAAATTTCGACGCCCAAAGCAGCACCACACTGGAAGACAAGTAAACTACCTGAGTTAAAATACAGAAGAGCACCAACCTAAGTTGGCGCCCTTCAAAACCTGAAAATGCCCGCAGCATAATGAATCACTCACACAACTATGCCTAAGCACAAACCACCGATATTTCGATCTTCAGCCGCATGTACGTTACCCACTTCAACATTCACCTCAGCCTCAATTACCTTACACGCCGTCATTGAGAACCCTGAGCGTTTCTGAATACTCCGTACCATTGACAGTGGTCACCAAGTATTCGATTGTTTGCCAACAGCAACGTAGCGCATAGGGCGGAATATCAATTGAAACAGGGGCAGAATCCCCTGGCTCTACCCAAGCCTCTTGGGCTGGTTTTCCATCAACAATAACCGAGACAGTAATAAACCCAAAAGGCGGGACTATTGTAATTGGAGGAACAATAACTTCCAACGTATCAAAATGCCCTAATTGGATGGTGACACCGTGCGGATTGGGGGAGCCTTGAGGAATTTCAATTTTCGGAAGACTGGGAAAACTCATCGCATTCACCCTTTAAGTATTAAAAAATTAGACCTGCACCTCGATTAAACTATGCCTTCTGACATTCATCTACTGTCAAAACTAACAGGTACAGACGAGTATCATGAGGTCATGAAAGTAACATTACTAACGAAACCGGACATCAGACCTCAAAGCACTGCAAGGCAAGCCCTTCGAGATGTATTGACCTTGAGGATGGAATGCTGGACGTTTAGAAAGCGCAAAGATAACTGACCAGCGGCACGCTCGATCCTATAAACACTGACCTGTGACAGCCCCCTTGTAACATTCTGCAACGACTATGAATGACATCCTCCTTACCCTGGATGCTCCGGCATGGCCACCCCTTCCCTGACTGCCTCTACCCACGCTTCATCCGCTGGCCCCAAACCCCGTCTGGACACAAAACCTGGCCTGTTGACGGTAATCATCTTCTTCACCGTACTCGCCATGGGCTTGTTGTTCACCGCCTACAGCCTGATGCACGACATGCACGAAATGGGCGCCCAGCTCACCACCTGGACGCCATTCCTATTGCTCGGCGTGGCGTTGTTGATCGCTCTGGGGTTTGAGTTTGTCAACGGCTTCCATGACACCGCCAACGCAGTGGCGACGGTGATCTACACCAACTCGCTGCCACCGCATTTTGCGGTGGTGTGGTCGGGCTTTTTCAATTTCCTCGGCGTGTTGCTTTCCAGTGGCGCGGTGGCGTTCGGCATCATTGCCCTGCTGCCGGTGGAGCTGATTTTGCAGGTCGGTTCATCGGCCGGGTTCTCCATGATCTTCGCCTTGCTGATCGCCGCGATCCTGTGGAACCTGGGCACCTGGTGGCTGGGCTTGCCAGCCTCGTCGTCTCATACCCTGATCGGCTCGATCATTGGCGTAGGCGTAGCCAATGCCCTGATGCACGGACGTGACGGCACCAGCGGTGTGGATTGGAGCCAGGCGATCAAGATTGGTTATGCCTTGTTGCTGTCGCCGCTGATTGGCTTTGCGTTTGCCGCCTTGCTGTTGCTGGCCCTGCGCGTCTTTGTCAAAAACCGCGCGCTGTACAAGGCACCCAAAGGCGACACGCCGCCGCCCTGGTGGATTCGCGGGATGCTGATTGTTACTTGCACCGGCGTGTCGTTCGCCCACGGTTCCAACGATGGGCAAAAGGGCATGGGCCTGATCATGCTGATCCTGGTGGGCACCTTGCCGATGGCCTACGCGCTGAACCGCACCATGCCTGCCGATCAGTCGCTGCAATTTGCCGCCGTCGCTGAAGTGACCCAGGCTGCCTTGGTCAAAGCAGCGCCGCAGCCGGCACCGGGCGATTCACGTGCCACCTTGTCGACCTACGTTCGCACCAAAGAGGCCACGCCGGAACTGGTGCCCGCACTCGCCGCCATCACCGGCCATATCGGCGAAGAAGTGAAAAGCTATGGTTCCCTCGCCGCCGTACCGGCCGAAGCCGTCGGCAACGTGCGTAACGACATGTACCTGACCAGCGAAACCATCCGCCTGATGGACAAAGGCAAGGTCGGCAACTTCGACGCCGACACCCAGGGTAAGCTGCAACTGTTCAAGCAACAGATCGACAACGCCACGCGCTTTATACCGCTGTGGGTGAAGATCGCCGTGGCCATTGCCCTTGGCCTGGGCACCATGGTCGGCTGGAAGCGCATCGTGGTGACGGTGGGCGAAAAAATCGGCAAGACTCACCTGACTTACGCTCAAGGCGCTTCGGCCGAAACGGTGGCGATGCTGACCATCGGCGCGGCGGATATGTTCGGGCTGCCGGTGTCGACCACCCATGTATTGTCCTCGGGTGTAGCCGGGACCATGGTCGCCAATGGCGGGGGGTTGCAGATGAGGACCATCCGCAATTTGTTGATGGCGTGGGTGTTGACCTTGCCGGCGGCGATTTTACTGTCGGGTAGCCTCTACTGGCTTTTTACCCAATTGTTCTGACACACAGAAAATCAAAATGTGGGAGCAAGCCCCCTCCCACATTTGGTTTTGTGTTTCTTCAGGGTGTGAAGAGTCCGGCCATGGCCTTCAGGCGCTTTTTGTAGACCCGCCGCGCT
The DNA here is from genome assembly GCF_052850795.1 of Pseudomonas sp. 910_23. NCBI lineage: Bacteria > Pseudomonadati > Pseudomonadota > Gammaproteobacteria > Pseudomonadales > Pseudomonadaceae > Pseudomonas > Pseudomonas sp. 910_23. The sequence continues at coordinate 54,071 of NZ_VXCZ01000017.1, forward strand.
TCCAGCGCTTGCTCCAATGTCACCGCCACGAACCCCGCTCGCTGATTGGGCTGCATCTGCCCGATCAAGTCCAGGTCGGCGCTGATCACCGTGCCGATCATCGCGTAGCCACCGCCCGACACCGCATCGCGATGCAGCACAATCGGTTCCAACCCCGCCGGTACCTGAATCGAACCAATCGGGTAGCAACTGTCGACGATGTTGGAGGGGTCGGAGCCCGCGCCAAACGGCTGTTCCCGCGGCTGGAAGCTCAATGCGCTGCCGCCCTTGAAGCGATAGCCGATGCGATCGGCCTCGGAGCCCACCGTCCACGGTTCGGCAAAAAAGCTGCTTTTCGCCGCGTCGGTCAAGCGCTCGTAGTACAGCCCCGGCACTACGCGCAACGTGACATCACCGCCCACCGAACGACGCAACGCCATCGGCAAGCTGTTGCCCGCACGCCCCGCACCGCTGGCCGTGCCGATAGGCAACAGATCGCCCTCCTGCAAGCGCCGCCCGTGAAACCCACCGAGAGCACCAAGGGTGTAGGTGGAGCGGCTGCCAAGCACCAACGGCACATCGATGCCCCCGGCAACGGCGAGGTAAGTCCGCGCGCCGGCCACGGGAAACTCAAAGCGCAGCACCTGCCCAGCGCGCACGGCGAAGGCGGTGTCCTGATGCACCACTTCGCCGTCCAGGCGCGGCGACATCAAGGCGCCGCTCAACGCTACCAGCGCGTCTTGCTGGAACTCCAGCTCAGGCCCGATCAGCGTGCATTCCAGGCCAGCCACGCCCACTGGATTGCCGACCAGATGGTTGGCTGCACTCAGCGCGTATTGGTCCAGCGCCCCCGATGGCGGAATGCCCAGGTGGTAATAACCTTCGCGCCCCAGGTCCTGCACGGAGGTGGCGAGGCCGGGTTTGAGCACCTTGATCATGCCAGCGCCTCCTGCAGGGTTTGCGGATAGCCAATGGGATCGGCGAGAAAGGCATCGAGGGAAAATTCGACCGGGCGAATGCGCAAATCGAAACGCCCGGCTTCCACTTCGGCGACGGCCAGGTCGTAAGCCTCCCGGTCCATCGGCTTGAACTGCACGATGTCGCCAGGACGGAAGAACACCATGTGCTCCTTGAGGTAGGCCAACTGCTGCTGCGGGTCGTAGATCGGTGCCGGGGTCACGCCGAACATCTGGTAACCGCCGGCACCGCGAACCGAATAGATACACCCAAAGCAGCCGCCATGGCCCAGGGTCAGTTTCGGCGTGTCGGTGCGCGGCCGCAGGTACTTGGGCACCTGCAATTGCCTTTCGCGCTCGACCATCTGGAACATGAACGGCAGCCCCGCGACAAAGCCGACCATCGACACAAACCAGGGTGCGCCACTGTGGGCGGCGATAAACGCGTCCACGTCGGCCAGGCCGTTGATACGGGCGGCGTATTCAAGGTCAGTGCCGCCGGGGTCCTGGTGACGGTCACGAAAACGCATCAGGGTTTCGTGGGTCCAGGGGTCGTTATAGAGCACCGGGATCTCGATGATGCGCGTGTGCAGCGTGCGCTCGGCCACCGCCTGGGCTTCGGCGCTTTGCACCGCGTCGAGCAGCACGTGGGGCGCGATGCGGTCGGGGTCGAAGCGAATCTGGAAGGATGCATTGGCCAGGCACACATCCAGCACGCCTTCCAGCGCCAGGCGTTCCACGGCGCGGGTCACCGCCATGCCCTTGAAAAAAGCCTCCAGGGACATGCTGTCGCTGACCTCGGCAAACAGGTGTTCATCACCGCCGAAGCTGTAGCGGATGGGGGACGTTTCAGCCATGTCTGTTCCTCTTGGAATCATTGTAGAAAGGCAGGCAAAAAAGTGAGGTACAGCTCTTATTGGGGGGGCCGGACTTCAATACCGGCCTGGTCCAACGCTTCGCGGGTGGCTTGCACCAAGTCCAGCGCGCCAGGGGTATCGCTGTGCAGGCAGATGGAATCGAATTCAATCACCAGGTCTTCGCCTTCCACGGTACGTACCAGCCCGCTCTGACAAGCGCGCAGGACACGGGCTGCAACGGTGGCAGCGTCCAGTGCACGCACATTGCGGGTGAACACGATGGAGCCGCTCAGATCGTACTCACGGTCGGCATAGAACTCGCGCACGACCGGCTGTCCCAGTTCCTTGGCAATGCGCCAGATCACCGAATTGGGCATGCAGTACAGCAACAGCGTCGGCTCGATGATTTGCAGGTTTTGCACCAATAGCCGCGCAGCCTCTTCATCGCGGGCCAGGTGCATGTAGAGCGCGCCGTGGGGCTTGATATGTTGCAAGGTCGCGCCTTGGGCGCGGGCCATTTCACGCAGCGCGCCAAGCTGGTAGAGCATATCGTCCACCAGCTCCTGGGCCGGTGCATGGATATGCCGACGACCGAAGCCCACCAGGTCGCGAAAACCCGGATGAGCGCCGATAGCCACGCCCAATTGCTTGGCGCGCTCGACAGTGCGGCGCATAGTGCCGGGGTCGCCGGCGTGAAAGCCGGTGGCGATATTGGCCGAGCTGATGTGAGCCATCAGCTCTGCGTCGACGCCGTCGCCGATAGTCCAGGGGCCGAAGCTTTCGCCCATGTCCGAATTGAAATCCACTGCCCGCATCAAGATTGCTCCGCCATAAGTGATGCCAGGAAAGTAGGCTCGGGCTTGACCCCTTGGGAAGATCTATTATCAGATAGCCCATCTTCTGAAAATCAGATACTGACTATGTCCCTTACCTTGCGCCAGGTTCGCTACTTCGTCGCCACCGCTGAAATCGGCCAGATTTCCCAGGCAGCGATTCACCTGAATATTTCCCAGTCGGCGGTGACCACGGCGATCAAGGAGCTGGAAGCCATGCTCGGCGTGCAGTTGTTCGTGCGCTCGGCCCAGGGCATGAACCTCACCGACGCCGGTCGACATTTTCTCAACCGCGCCTATGTGATTGTGCGCAGCGTGGAAGACGCCCTGAACAGCCCGCTGCCGGATTACCGCGCCAGCGGCGTGCTACGGGTGGCGGCGAGCTACACAGTGCTGGGTTATTTCCTGCCGCACCATTTGCAGCGCATGGAGCATTGGCATCCGGACGTGACTATCGAGGTGTTCGAGCAGGAACGTCAGGCCATCGAACAGGGCCTGCTCGATGGCCAGTTCGACATGGCCGTGGTGCTTACCGCCAACCTCACCCACGCGGATATCGTCTCTGAGATCCTGTTCAACTCCGAACGCCGCCTGTGGCTGCCCAGCCATCACCCATTGTGTGAACGCGGAGCCGTCAGCCTGGCGGACGTGGCGCAAGAGCCCTACATCCTGCTGACCGTCGATGAAGCCGAACACAGTGCCATGCGCTATTGGGAACAGGCCGGGCAAACCCCCAGGGTGCGGCTGCGCACCAGCTCGGTGGAAGCGGTGCGCAGCATGGTTGCCAATGGCAGCGGCGTGGCGATTCTGTCGGACCTGGTGCACCGGCCCTGGTCGCTGGAAGGCAAGCGCATCGAAACCCTGACCGTCACCGACCCGGTCACGCCCATGAGCGTCGGCCTGGCCTGGCACCGCGAGCGCGCGTTTACCCCGGCGATGCAAGCCTTCCGCGATTACTTCCACGATGCGTTCCTGGCGCCGCAGCAGTTGTCGGCGCGCCGTTAAAGGTGGGCTTGCAGGGTGGCGGTCAACCAGTCCATGAACACCCGCACCCGCAGCGGTAAATGCCGCTGGCCGGCGTACAGTAAATACACGTCCAGAGGCGGTGCCTGGTAAGCCGGCAGCACCGCAACCAACTCGCCACTGGCCAATAAATCGCGGATCCCGAGTTGGGGCACTTGGGTAATGCCAAAACCCGCCAGGCACGCCGACTGATACGCATCGGTGCTGTTGACGGTCACCCTTCCTGCCATCGGCAAACGTTGCACCTTGTTGCCCACCAGGTATTCGAACCCTGCCGAACGTGCGCCCAGGGGCCGCACGTAATGTACCAATTGGTGATTCGCCAGGTCAGCCAATGTCGCAGGCATGCCGTAACGGTGCAGATACGCCGGGCTCACGCAGTTGACCATCGGCATGCTGCACACCCGTCGCGCCACCACTGTTTGGTCTGGCTGGGCACCGACGCGCACGACACAATCGAAACCTTCCGCGATCAGGTCCACCTGGCGGTCCGAGCCGCTGATCTCGATGTCGATCAGGGGATGGCGAGTCATGAACGTGGGCAAGTTCGGCACGATCAAACCCCGCGCCATGACATTGGGCATATCCACCCGTATGCGCCCGGCCAGTTGGGTTTCATCCTGGCGAAACAACCCTTCCAGTTCTTCCATATGCGCCAGCAGATCCTTGCTGCGCTCATACAACACACGCCCGTCTTGGGTCGCCTGCACCTTGCGCGTGGTGCGTTGCAACAGCCGTGCGCCGAGCAACTCCTCCAACGCCTGCACATGCTCGGATACCGTAGAGCGTGGCAAACCCAGGCTTTGGCCGGCCTGGGTAAAGCTCGATAACTCAGTGACGCGTACGAAGGTGCGCAGCAGCTCAAGCTTGTTCATTAGATTGTTCGCCTTATCCGGCCAGTGATTCCGATATCAGCCTGTTTATCACGTCATGACCGGACAAATACACTCAGTTCCACTAACTATCACTGAGGACTGCACCATGACCCGTAAAATCGCACTCATCACCGGCGCCAGCCGTGGCCTGGGCAAAAGCGCTGCGCTGCACCTGGCTGCGCAAGGCGTAGACATTATCGGCACCTACCACAGCGCCGCAGGCGAGGCCCAAGCCGTAGTTGCCCAAGTGGAGGCATTGGGTGGCCGCGCCGCCATGCTGCAACTGGACGTCAGCCAGAGCGCAAGCTTCGATGGGTTCGTCGGCCAGGTCGGCGCGTTGCTCAAGGATGTTTTCGCTCAGGATCATTTCAACTTTCTGATCAATAACGCAGGCATCGCTGCCCACGCCAGCTTCGCCGAGACCACCGAAGCCCAGTTCGACCAGTTGGTGGCGATCCACGTCAAGGCGCCGTTTTTTCTCACGCAAAAACTGCTGCCGTTGATCAGCGATGGAGGACGCATCATCAACATTTCCAGCGGCCTGGCGCGGTTCAGCCTGCCGGGGTATGCAGCCTATGCGTCGATGAAAGGAGCGGTCGAAGTGCTGTCGCGCTACCAGGCCAAAGAGCTGGGCCCACGCGGTATTACCGTGAACACCCTGGCACCGGGCGCGATTGCCACCGACTTCGGTGGCGGCGCGGTGCGCGACAACAGCGATGTGAATGCCATGGTCGCCAATAACACGGCCTTGGGCCGCGCCGGTTTGCCGGACGACATTGGCGGGGCGATTTCGACATTGCTGGCCGATGGCAGCCATTGGATCACCGGCCAGCGGATCGAGGCGTCGGGCGGGATGTTCCTGTAGGCGCCCACCTACAGGGCTACTGGGGTTTTACCGACGATTTTCTCGCGCAACACGTCATAACCCCAGTGGTACACATAGGTGTACGGCAGGAAGAACAGCAGCACACCAATGTCGAGGATGAACGCCTCCAACAGGCTGATCTTCATCAAGGTCGCAATCAACGGCACTGCCAGCAGGATCAGGCCGCCCTCGAACAGCAGCGCGTGCAGCACCCGGGTCCAGCCACTGTTGGCCAGTTGCAGGTGTGTTTTGAGGCGGTCGAACAGGCTGTTGAAAACCACGTTCCAGCTCAGGGCCAGCAGGCTGATGCCCAGGGTCACTGCGCCCATCTCCAGTGCCGGCCTGCCGGTGATCCACACCAACAGCGGCGTACAGATCAACAAGGCCAAGCCTTCAAAACCCAGGGCTTGGAAAACACGTTCAGTAATCGACTTGGTAGGGTTCATAACCCGGCTCCGTGAATGACGATGGTTGCCATGATCAGGCTTTGTCTCGATACTTCATAACCAATAACCATCGAGCAAGGCGATAGTATGGCCTCCCACGAAGTACTCCAGGCATTTGTCCAGGCCGCCACCCAAGGCTCGTTTTCCGCCGCTGCGCGCAAGCTGGGCAAAAGCCAGTCGACTGTCAGCGCGGCGGTGGCCAGCCTTGAGATTGACCTGAACGTTGTGCTGTTTGATCGCAGCAGCCGCAAACCCACCTTGACTGCGGCGGGGCAGGTACTGCTGCAACGGGCCGAACAGGTGCTGGAGGCCAGCAGTCGCCTGGAGTTGGCCGCCAGTCAGTTATCCCAGGGGTTGGAGCCGAAGTTGAGTATCGCCATGTCCGATACTTACCAATCGGATCGATTCGAAATCGCCCTCACAGCCTTCGAGCAACGCTATCCGGACCTTGAGCTGGAATGCCTGATCGCCGAATGCGAAGACCTGATCGCGCTGGTACAAAGCGGCCGGGCACAGATTGCGTTTATCGAGAAACAAGAGATTTACCCGCCGGATCTAACCTTCTCCTGCGTGGAAGAACGCACGGAAATCGCGCTGTTCGTTTCGCCTGAACACCCATTGGCTGGCCTGGACAGGGTGCTTGCGCACGTCTTGCAGCAACACCGGGAACTGCGCTTGGCGAGCATCATCAACCCCAATGAAAACCGCAGCACTCAGCGTGTGTGGTCGGCACCGAGTTACCTGATGTTGATGGAGATGGCGCAACTGGGTTTTGGCTGGGCACCGATTCCACGCTGGCTGGTGGAACGTTTTGGCGGCAATCAGTTGGTCGAACTCAAGGTTCGCAGTTGGCCGCGCTCGGTGGCGGTGGATGCGTTGTGGTCACGCCAACACCCACCGGGGCCTGCTGGGAGTTGGTTGCTGGGCAAGATGCTCGACTGAGCCCCTCCCACATTTGGATAGTCATTGTCTGGGGGAATTGAGTTCGGCGAGGCGGCGCATGATGAAGCGTTTTTCCGGGGTTTGCTGGGTCAGCGACAGGGCTTTTTCGTAAGCTGCACGGGCCTCTTCAACCCGTCCCAACTGCCGGCAAAACTCCCCGCGGGCCGAATGCGCCAAGTGGTAATCGTGCAAGTCACCGCGTTGCAAAATGCCCTCCACCAGCGCCAACCCCACCAATGGCCCCTGCTCCATCGCCACCGCAACTGCCCGGTTCAATTCGATCACCGGCGAGGGTACCGCTCTGAGCAGTACATCGTAGAGCCCGATAATCTGTCGCCAATCGGTTTCCCCGGCGCAGGCAGCCTCGGCGTGCACCGCCGCAATCGCCGCCTGCAAGCAATACGGCCCGAAGCGCCGGGTGCTCAGCGCCTGCTCCACCAGGTTGCAGCCTTCAGCTATCAGAGATCTGTCCCACAGCCCACGGTCCTGAGCATCCAGCAGCACCAGTTCGCCGTTGGCCGAGGTGCGTGCGGGCCTTCGCGACTCATGCAACAGCATCAACGCCAACAAGCCCATCACCTCCGGCTCCGGCAGCAATTGCATCAGCAAACGGCACAGGCGAATGGCCTCCAGGGTCAAGTCTTCGCACGTCAGGTCCGCCCCAGTGGAGGCCGTGTAGCCCTCGTTGAACACCAGGTAAATCACGCGCAACACGCTATCCAATCGCTCGGGCAATTCGGCTCGGGACGGCACTTGGTAAGGAATTTTCGCATCGCGGATCTTGCCCTTGGCGCGCACGATGCGCTGGGCGATGGTGGCAGGTGTGGCCAGGAACGCGTGGGCGATTTGCTCGGTGCTGAGGTCGCAGATCTCACGCAGGGTCAGCGCGGCCTGGGCATCAGGGGCCAGCGCCGGATGGCAGCAGGTGAAGATCAGGCGCAGGCGGTCATCTTCCACGTCGTCATCGCTCCAGTCAGCTGCCTGCAGCGTGTCGGCCTGCTCTTGCAGCAACGGGGTAAACCGCGCCTGGCGGCGCAGGCGATCGATGGCTTTGAAGCGGCCGGTCGATACCAGCCAGGCCCGTGGGTTATCCGGTATGCCGTCCTCGGGCCAGCGCTGCACGGCGACAAAAAACGCCTCATGCAGCGCCTCCTCGGCCAGGTCGAAATCACCCAGCACGCGAATCAGCGTGGCAAGCACACGCCGTGACTCGCTGCGGTAAATGGCTTCGACCTGACCACTGAGCGTCATTGCGGCACGTTCAGTTCGCGCACCGGGCGCACTTCCACACTGCCGACCCGGGCCGCCGGAATGCCACCCGCCACCTGGATCGCTTCGTTAAGGTCCCTGGCGTCGATCAGGTAGAACCCGGCGAGCTGCTCCTTGGTTTCGGCAAACGGCCCGTCGGTGATCGACAACTTGCCATTGAGCATACGCACGGTGGTGGCGGTGGCCACCGGCTCCAGCGGCTCGGCGGCCAGCATCCGCCCGCTGGCCTGGATGGCCTGCGCATAGGCGAGACACTCCGAGTCGTGGGGGCTGTCGGGCGAGGTATGCAACACCTGTTCGTCACTGTAGATCAGGCACAGATATTTCATGGCGTTCTCCGTGTTCGGATGACTGACTATAGTTCGCGGCGCTCAGGGTTCCAGGTCAAACAGCGCCGTGCCGCTTTGCATATCAAAGGGCGCCGACCAGTGTTCATGCACCACCTTCCATTGGCCATTGATGCGCTGGTACCCGGCGGTCACGCGCATCCAGCAGGCTTTCACCTCACCATCGGGCCCGGCACCGCCGCAGTGGGCCAGCCAGTGAGCGAACGCGCTGTCTGGCGCTTGGACGATATGCAGCTCATGAAACTCGAAGATACCGGGGCCGGGGCAATGCTTCATGCATTCTTCCCAGTGCGCGCGGTAGGCCGCCCTGCCTTTGAACTGCAAAGCGGTTACGGCATCGAACGAGACGATATCGTCGGCGTAAAAGCTGACAATCTTGTCGATATCGCGACTGACGACGGCTTGTTTCCATTGTTCGATCAGGTGGTTGATGGCAGTGCTCATGGCGATGACTCCTTGGGGTGGAAAATCACGTAGGACACTCTTAGTCGAATGGCCTTCGTGCCAATCGACACACCACGGAAAAATAATTCCCCATAGGTCAAACCCGATAAACTGAGCCCTTCTTTGCAGCCGTTCGGATAGCCCGATGCAAACCCGCCTTGTTGCCTACGAGGCGCTCAATGCTGTGCAACAACAGCAAGTGGGCGCCATCGAAGTTCATCCTGAACAATTGCCGTTTAGCGGAGATATCTACTGCGCCCTTAATACCTTGCTGGCCAACCCAAGCCCTGGGGTCAAAGGCTTTGCGTTTTTGGCAGACGACATTCCCGTCGCCTTTCTCCTGCTCAAGCGCCCACCGTGCCTGCCCCATTGGGCCAATGAACACAGCGCCACACTGCACGCGTTGCAGGTGGATCGACATCAGCAAGGGCGCGGGTTCGGCAAGGCGTGTTTGCAGGCGCTACCAGCCATGGCGCTTGAGGCGTGGCCGCAGATCAAAGGGTTGGAGTTGTCTGTGGACACGCACAACCTGGCGGCGATGGGGCTGTATCTCGGGGCGGGATGGGTGGACAGCGGCGAGGCCTACAAGGGACGGGTCGGGTATGAGCGCCGGTTGCGCTGGATATTCAGTTCATAACGGTAATGTCACGTAAACAGGACTTTCACGCGCGCCTGTCGTGTTTACGTGACATCGAATGCGGAGTCAGCCCCGCTCTCCAACCGGTAGCCAGATTTCCACCGTCCCCGTGCCCTTCCTCCCATCGAAATCTGCGCTATAGCGCTCGAAATCCGCCCCCATCACCTTGTAGCCCGAATGCGGCAGCCATTCGAACATGATGCGTTCGTAGGTTTGCTCAAGTGCCTGCACCGGCCCGTAATGGGGGAACACGGCATAGTTGAGCGGGGGGATTTCGATGAACTCGAAGTTGCTGGGCACGTTGCCCTTGGTCGGGACTTCAACCCCCGCCATGTAATCGAATTCGCCGTGGTGGGGGTTGTAGCAAACCCCGTACGTCACGCCGCCGACGCGCGTTTTGATGTCTTTAATGCACGTGTCAAACAGCTCCCATAACTTGGGGATATCGCCCACGGTGGCCTTCGAATACCGCCCTTGCACACCGGCGATCACCAGCGCTTTGCCGGCTTCCATGCGTGGCTCCAACGGTTGTTTTGTCTGCTGATCCATACGAACAGTCTCCTTCTTATGAGGGAACAAACCCGCATCGAGTATAGGGGCATATCCGCGCCACACTCCATGTAGAAATTTTTCCTACGCATCTGGACAACTTGCCATCATCGCCCGTATTGTCTGCCTCGCAGGCCACCGCAGTGGCCGACGTCGCTCGGACGGTTCCGGGCGCTTACGTACTCTCGAGGCAACAATGGCCGACCAAGGTTCGCCGCGCCGCTTTGCGCGCATAGATCGACTCCCCCCTTACGTTTTCAATATCACTGCCGAGCTGAAGATGGCTGCGCGTCGGCGCGGCGAAGACATCATCGACTTGAGCATGGGTAACCCCGACGGCGCCACGCCACCGCACATTGTGGAAAAAATGGTCACCGTCGCCCAGCGTGAAGACACCCACGGCTACTCCACCTCCAAAGGCATTCCGCGCCTGCGCCGGGCGATTTCGCGCTGGTACAAGGACCGTTACGAGGTGGATATCGATCCCGAGTCGGAAGCCATCGTCACCATCGGTTCCAAAGAGGGTCTGGCGCACCTGATGCTGGCCACCCTGGACCAGGGTGACACCGTGCTGGTGCCCAACCCCAGCTACCCGATTCACATCTACGGTGCGGTGATTGCCGGTGCCCAGGTACGTTCGGTGCCGCTGGTGCCGGGCGTGGACTTTTTCGCCGAGCTGGAACGGGCAATTCGCGGCTCGATCCCCAAGCCAAAGATGATGATCCTGGGCTTCCCGTCCAACCCCACTGCGCAGTGCGTGGAGCTGGACTTCTTCGAGCGAGTGATCGCCCTGGCCAAGCAATACGACGTGCTGGTGGTGCACGACCTGGCCTACGCCGATATCGTCTACGACGGCTGGAAAGCCCCCTCGATCATGCAGGTACCCGGCGCTAAGGACATCGCGGTGGAGTTTTTTACCCTGTCCAAGAGCTACAACATGGCCGGCTGGCGCATCGGGTTCATGGTGGGCAACCCCGAACTGGTCAACGCCCTGGCGCGGATCAAGAGCTACCACGACTACGGCACGTTCACACCGCTGCAAGTCGCGGCGATTGCTGCGCTGGAAGGCGATCAGCAGTGCGTCAAAGACATCGCCGAGCAGTACCGCCAGCGCCGCAACGTGCTGGTCAAGGGCCTGCATGAGCTGGGCTGGATGGTGGAGAACCCCAAGGCGTCGATGTACGTCTGGGCAAAAATCCCCGAACAGTATGCTGCCATGGGCTCGCTGGAATTTGCCAAGAAGTTGCTGCTGGAGGCGAAGGTGTGTGTGTCGCCGGGGATTGGTTTTGGCGAGTATGGTGATGATCACGTACGCTTTGCGCTGATCGAAAACCAGGACCGGATTCGCCAGGCGGTGCGCGGGATTCGTGGCATGTTCAGGGCGGATGGGCTAGTACCCAAAGCCAGCGTCTAACTCGGTCAAAATGTGGGAGGGGGCTTGCTCCCGATAGCAGTGGTTCAGTCGATACATCTGGTGACTGATCCACCGCCATCGGGAGCAAGCCCCCTCCCACATTTGATTGGGTTTTCACCCCAGACTGTGCGGTGTGGCTTACACCACCAACGACAGCAACATGATGAAGATCAGCGCCACGATCGACAGGATGGTCTCCATCGCCGTCCAGGTCTTGAACGTCTCGGCCACGGTCATGTTGAAGTACTGCTTGACCAGCCAGAACCCCGCATCGTTGACGTGCGACAAGATCAACGAACCCGCGCCCGTCGCCAGCACCAGCAACTCGCGGTTGACGCCCGGAATCATGCCGACCACCGGCACCACAATGCCTGCACCGGTAATGGTCGCGACCGTCGCTGAACCGGTGGCGATACGAATCACCGCCGCCACCAACCACGCCAGCAGGATCGGGTTGATCTGTGCGTTGACTGCCATATGGCCGATCACATCACCCACGCCGCTGGTCACCAGCATCTGCTTGAAGCCACCACCGGCACCGATGATCAGGATGATCGCGGCGGTCGGCGCCAGGCTGGCGTCGAGCAGCTTGAGGATCTGCTTGGAATGGATGCCCTGGCGATGGCCAAAGGTGTACAGCGACAGCAGCAACGCCAGCAGCAAGGCGGTGATCGGGTGACCGATCATGTCCATCCAGTTGCGCACCACGTTGCCTTCGGCAAAGGCGATGTCGGCAAAGGTTTTGAGCAGCATCAGGAACACCGGCAAGAGCACGGTGACCAGGGTGATGCCAAAGCTTGGCAGCGACTTGTTATCCGTCTCGCGGGCCAGTTGATCGACCAGTTCCTGGGACGGGTTGCCCGGAATGTACTTGGCGATAAACGTACCGAAGATCGGGCCGGCGATGATGGCGGTTGGCAGTGCGACGATCAGGCCGTACAGAATGGTTTTGCCGATATCTGCGCCAAACACGCCGATCGCCAGCAGCGGGCCCGGGTGCGGTGGCACCAGGCCGTGTACCGCCGACAGGCCGGCGAGCAGCGGGATGCCGATCTTGATCAGCGACACGCCGGTACGCCGTGCCACGATAAACACCAGCGGGATCAGCAGCACAAAGCCGATTTCAAAGAACAGCGGGATGCCCACCAGGAACGCGGCGAACATCATGGCCCACTGGACCTTCTCTTTGCCGAAGGCGCGGATCAGGGTCTGGGCGATCTGATCGGCACCGCCGGATTCGGCCATCATCTTGCCAAGCATCGTGCCCAGCGCGAGGATAATGCCGACAAAGCCGAGCACGCCGCCGAAACCGTCCTGGAACGCCTTGATGATCTTGTCCACGGGCATGCCCGAGGTCAGGCCGAGGAAACCGGCCGCGATGATCAGTGCAATGAACGGGTGCACCTTGAACTTGGTGATCAGAACGATCAACCCGATGATAGTGACCACTGCATCTAGCAGCAGGTAAGACTCGTGGGACATGCCAAACATGGGGGGTCTCTCCTGTTTGTTGTTGTTATTAAAGCGGGTGTTGAATTTCCTGCCGGGGATAGCGCTATCTTTTCCGGCAAAAAATTAATGAGTTGGTTCAAAGCCGTGCTTGAGCCACCAGGCGTTGGTCTGCTCGGCCAGCTCCTCGACGCTGTCTTCACTGGCATTGAGGGCCAGGGTCAGCGGTTCGCCCTTGGGCGATTCGAGGGTGGCGAACTGGCTGTCGATCAGGCTTGCCGGCATGAAATGGCCGGGGCGGTGGGACACGCGGTCGGCGGCCACTTCGCGGGTCAGCTCCAGGAAGACAAAGCCCAGGCCCGGCGCGGCTTCGCGCAGGTGGTCGCGGTATTTCTTTTTCAGGGCTGAACAGGTGAGCACAGGATGCTCGCCCGCTGTGAGCGACCGGCGCAGTTCATCGCACAGGATGTCGAGCCAGCCGGCGCGATCGTCGTCGTTAAGGGGGTGGCCGGCGCTCATCTTTTCGATGTTGGCGGCGGGGTGAAAGCTGTCGCCTTCAATGGCAGTGGCGCCGTTCAGGCGGCACAGGGCTTCGCTGACGCTGGACTTGCCACAGCCGGAAACACCCATGATGACCAGGGCGGTAACAGGTTGACTCATGAAACACCTCAGGACGCAGATAGCGCTACCTTTGCACAGCATAAGGCTAGTGCAAAAACAGGCTTTTCCCGCGCCGACTTGTCATTTTTATGGAGTGACGCGTGCATCTGCTCCAATCATTCGAACCGGATCAGGCAACCCTAGGTTCAATAATTTGCAGCCCTTTGGAGACAGCGCTACCTTAGTGCCTCGATTTTTGTTTGGCAAGCCGCCTGATGACCTCCAAGAACGATAAAAATACCCGCACGACGGGCCGCCCTACCCTCAATGAAGTTGCACGCCTGGCCGGGGTCAGCCCAATCACCGCCTCCCGCGCCCTGCGTGGCATCAGCACGGTCGCCCCAGAACTGGTGGAAAAAGTCCAGCAGGCCGCCGCCGAACTCAGCTACGTGGTCAACCCCGCCGCTCGCGCCCTGGCGTCGGCCCAGAGCCAATCGGTGGTGGTGCTGGTGCCGTCGCTGTCCAACTTGTTGTTTATCGAAACACTGGAAGCCATCCATCAGGTACTGCGGCCCAAGGGCTTTGAAGTGCTGATCGGCAACTCCCATTATTCGCGCGATGAAGAAGAAAACCTGTTGCGCAACTACATGTCTTACCAGCCACGGGGGTTGCTGTTGACCGGATTCGACCGCACCGAAAGCGCGCGACGAATGGTCGAGACCAGCAATGTGCCGTGCGTGTACATGATGGATCTGGACCCCAATACCGGGGTGAACTGCGTGGGTTTCTCGCAACTGGCAGCAGGCGAAACGGCGGCGGCGCATTTGCTTTCCCGCGGGCGCAAGCGCCTGGCCTACATCGGCGCGCAGTTGGATCAGCGCACGTTGTTGCGCGGTGAAGGTTTCCGCCGCGCCTTGCAGCAGGCGGGCATGTACGACCCAGCGCTGGAACTCTTGACGCCACGGCCCTCTTCCGTGGGCCTGGGCGGCGAACTGTTCCTGCAATTGCTGGCAGCGCATCCGGATGTGGATGCAATCTTTTTCGGCAACGACGACCTGGCCCAGGGCGCCCTGCTTGAAGCCCTGCGCCATGGCATCAAGGTGCCGGAGCGGGTGGCGGTGCTAGGCTTCAACGACTTGCCTGCATCGTCATTCATGGTGCCGCGCCTGAGCAGCATCAGCACGCCACGAGAAGCCATTGGCCGCAGGGCGGCGGAGCATTTGTTGACCATCATGGCGGGCAACAAGATCGCCAAGCCGGTGGTGGATATGGGGTTTGAGTTGCAGGTGCGGGAGAGCACCTGACCCGCTCGTTCCCACGCTCTGCGTGGGAACGATCAGAAGTCTGCCTGTGTTAATGGCGGCTGTGCGTAGGGCACTTTCGGGTGCGCCGGCTTTGAGTGTCCACCGGTCTACTAACCTGCGTACAGCTGCCACCCTCATTTAACTCGCTGCTCGGCAAGGCCATGGACCAGCACACACCACGCTGCTGAGACCTTACTCGGTCCAAATGTGGGAGGGGGCTTGCTCCCGATTGCAGTGGGTCAGCTATATGTAAGTTGACTGACCCACCGCTATCGGGAGCAAGCCCCCTCCCACATTTTTTAACCGTGCCCACTTTACCCCTGCTAGATTGACCACTTTCCATCGCCAGGGAAGCACCATGGGACATTCACTGAAAATCTTGGGCCGCACGTCCTCCATCAACGTGCGCAAAGTGTTGTGGACCTGCCAGGAACTGGGCATCGACTACGTGCGTGAAGACTGGGGCATCGGCTTCAAGCCCACCCAGTCCACCGAGTTCCTCGCTCTGAACCCCAACGCGCAGATACCTGTGCTGATCGACGACCACGGCGTGCTGTGGGAGTCCAACACCATCTGTCGCTACCTCGTCGGCCTGTACCAACGCCACGACCTGCTGCCTGTCGAGCCCGCCCCCCGGGCGCGTGTCGAGCAATGGATCGACTGGCAAGCCGTGGAACTCAATCGCGCCTGGAGCGACGCTTTCACCGCATTGGTACGCAACAACCCCGACGGCCTCGACGCGGCGCAAATCGCCGCCGCGGTGCAGCTATGGAACGACAAGATGGGCATTCTCGAACAGCAACTGACCAAGACCGGTGCCTATGTGGCCGGCGAGGAATTCACCCTCGCCGATATCTTGATCGGCCTCTCGGTACACCGCTGGCAGGCAACGCCCATGCAGCGTCCGCCCTACCCAGCCATTGCCGCCTACTATCAGCGGCTTAGCCAGCACGCCGGTTTCAAGACCTTCGCCCTCGACGGCCACAACTAAGCACAGGGACCCCACGTGAACGGACTCAACGTACTACTCACCGGCGCCTGCGGCAGAATCGGCAAGACATTTTTCCAGGCCTCACAAGACCGCTACCGCTTCACGCTCACTGACCGTATCGCGCCGGATTTCGACCTGGGCGGGCACCGCTTCGTACACGCCGACCTCCGCGATAAATCCAGTCTCGCAACGCTGCTCGAAGGCATCGACGTGATCGTGCACCTGTCGGGCATCCCCCACGCCACTGCCTCGTTCGATGAACTGCTGCCCAACAACATCCTCGCCACCACCTACCTGTTCGAAGCCGCCGTGGCCGCCGGCGTGCTGCGCCTGGTGTTCGCCAGCAGCGCACAAACCATCGAAGGCTACCCGGTGGACCGGCAGATCACCCCTGGTATGCAGGTGATGCCCGCCAATATGTATGGCGTGAGCAAATGCTATGGCGAGGCGTTGTGTGGCTACTACGCAGCCAAGACGCCGCTGTCGACCATCGCCCTGCGCATCGGCGCTTTTGAATTCCCCGAAACCCACGACCTGAACAACGCCCGCGACCTCAGCGCGTGGCTCAGCCCGCGGGATGCCGTGCAACTGCTGCAACGCTCAGTGGAAACCGTCGGCGTGAAGCACCTGATCGCCCACGGCATCTCCAACAACCGCTTCAAGCGTCTGGATTTGAGCGAAACCACACGTGTGCTGGGCTACCAACCGCTGGATGATGCATTCCAGGTATTTGAAATCCCCATCACTTACTGAGTTTTCACCATGCCCGCCCAATCCACCACCGACGGTATCGACCCGCTCCGCGCCGCCCATATCAGCGCGCGCATCGATCGCCTGCCCGCCGTGGCCACCATCTGGCGCCTGGTGGCGCTGCTGTCCATCGGTGGTTTTTTCGAGCTGTATGACCTGTTCCAGACCGCCTATATCAGCCCCGGCCTGATCAGCGACGGCATTTTTAATACCGGCAGCCAGGGCGTGTTTGGCTTCTCGGACCAGGCTGCGTTCGCCTCGGCAACCTTCCTCGGCCTGTTCCTCGGCGCCAGCCTGCTCAGCCCCATCGCCGACCGCTATGGGCGCCGGGCGATCTTCACCTTTGCATTGATCTGGTACACCGTCGCCACAGTGCTGATGGGTATTCAAACCTCCGCCCTGGGCATCATCTGCATGCGCTTTGTGGTGGGCATCGGCCTGGGCATCGAACTGGTGACTATCGATGCCTACCTCTCGGAACTGGTGCCCAAGCGCATGCGCAGTTCGGCGTTTGCCTTTGCGTTTTTCATTCAGTTTCTGTCGGTGCCCGCCGTGGCCTTGATGTCGTGGTGGCTGGTGCCCCAGGCGCCGTTCGGCATCTCCGGCTGGCGCTGGGTGGTGTTGAGCAGCGCGGTGTTTGCGCTGTTTATCTGGCAATTGCGCAAGCGCCTGCCTGAATCGCCGCGTTGGCTGGCACAGAAGGGCCGTTTCGAAGAAGCCGGTGCGATCATGGACAACCTGGAAACACGCTGCCTGAAAGATCACGGCAAGCCCTTGGATGAGCCGCAACCCGAAGCCGTCAGCGTTCAAGGCAGCGGCCGTTTTGCCGATATCTGGCAACCGCCCTACCGTCGCCGCGCCTTGATGCTGATCGTGTTCCATGTGTTCCAGGCCATCGGTTTTTTCGGCTTCGGCAATTGGTTGCCGGCGCTGCTGTCGGGCCAGGGTGTCAGCGTGACCCACAGCTTGATGTACGCCTTTATCATCACCCTCGCCTACCCGCTGGGGCCGTTGCTGTTTGTGAAGGTGGCCAACCGCTTTGAAAACAAATGGCAGATTGTCGGTTCCGCCATGGGCGCGGTGATTTTCGGTAGCCTGTTCGCCCTGCAAACCAGCGCACTGGGGTTGATTTTCTGCGGGGTGATGATCACCTTCTGCAATGCCTGGCTGAGTTTCAGTTATCACTCGTACCAGAGCGAATTGTTCCCCACCAATATCCGCGCACGGGCGGTGGGGTTCTGCTACTCGTTCAGCCGCTTGTCCACGGTGTTCAGCAGTTTGCTGATCGGCTTTATCCTCGAACACCTGGGCACGCCGGGGGTGTTGGCGTTTATCGCCAGCAGCATGCTGATCGTGATGATTACCATCAGCTGGTTCGGGCCGCGTACGCGTAACCTCGCGCTGGAAAATATCGCCCACTGACGGCAATGCTTGGCCGCCAGCGGCAGCATGCTTGCCGCGGCAGCCAAGCCATTCTCAGTAAACCTTGGGGTTTGCACACACGGCACGCTATTTGCTCCAGCTGTGGCACCGACCATTTGCACAGGTGACCGATCATGCTGGTTAACAACAATACCCAAGCCATGTCGACCGTCCAACAGATCAAGCGACCCGACATGGACCCCGCCAACGCCGCCGCCAGCGCGCTATACAGCGGCGCCCTGCAGGCTGCGCAGCAGAGCATCACGGTGCCATCTGCGCACAAGGAACTGGACAAGGCCAGTGATCGCATTGACGAAGCGTTCGCCAAGACCCGTGTGCAACTGCAAGCCACAGCGTCCAGCGACGTGCCGGCATCCAGCGCTGCCGGCTCAGCCCGCAGTGAGTTCACCGATTACATGACCAAGACCCCGGCCGAGCGCATTCGCGATCAATTGCTCAAAGAACGGGGCCTGACCCTGGAGCAACTGAACGCCCTGCCGGTGGAAGAGCAAAACGCCTTTGCCAAGCAAGTGTCCGAGCGGCTTCAGCAGCAGCAACAGCAGCAGGTAGCAGCAAAGACGGTTGACCCACAGGCGCAGACGGTGAAAGAGACCCTGGCTGCTATCTAAGCTGCACAGTAGACCAATGTGGGAAGGGGCTTGCCCCTGATGGCATTGGGTCAGTCACCCAATGCAGTGACTGACACTCCGTCATCGGGGGCAAGCCCCCTCCCACATTTGGATCTCCTTTGACATGGGATCAGCAGAGTTTTCGACTATTGCAGTTGCAGCGTCGAATTGAACTGACTGATTGCATCCACCACATGCCGCGAGCCTTCCTGAATTTCAAGAATCACCTGCCCCGCTTCGTTGGCCAGTTCCACCCCAAGCCCCGTGCGGCTCAAGCTCGACTGCATGCTCGTCACCGCACTCAATGACAGGTCGTGGTTCTTGCGCACCACATCCACTATCTCCACCGTCGCCTGGCTGGTGCGGGCCGCAAGGCTGCGCACTTCATCGGCCACCACCGCGAACCCACGTCCATGCTCACCGGCTCGCGCCGCTTCAATCGCGGCGTTGAGCGCCAGCATATTGGTTTGTTCGGCAATGCTGCGGATGGTCTGCACGATGGCGCCGATGATGTCGGACTGTTTGTTGACCGCATCGATGCTGTGGGCAGCCTGGTTCAAGTCGCTGGAGATGGCCTCGATGATCTGTACCGTTTGCTGCACCACCTGCGAGCCCTTGCGGGCGCAGGCGTCGTTTTGTACGGAGGTGGCGTGGGCCGAATCAGCGGCGGTGCGCAGGGTGGTGACCTGGTCGGTGATGTCGCTGGCAAATTTCACCACTTTGTACAGGCGCCCATTGGTATCGAAGATCGGGTTGTAGGACGCCTCCAGAAACAAGGTCTTGCCGTATTTGTTTTTACGCTCGAAGCGATGGGAGTGGTATTCGCCGCGATTGAGGGAGGCCCAGAATGCCTTGTAGGCCGGCGACTCCACTTCACTGCGATGACAGAACATGCTGTGGTGCTGGCCGATGATTTCCTCCCGTGAGTACTGCACGGTGCGCAGGAAATTGTCGTTGGCATTCAGGATCTGGCCCTGGGGCGTGAACTCGATTACCGCCATGGAACGGCCAATGGCGTCGATCAGGCTCTGGTTTTCGTGTTCATGGTGCACCCGTGCAGAAATATCCGACGCCACTTTGATCACACTTCGCACCTGATGGTCGCTGTCCAGCACCGGCATGTAGCTAGCTTCAAGCCACACTTCCTGGCCACGCTTGTTCAGGCGCATGAAGGTGCCACTGAGCGCCTCGCCCTGCGCCAGGTCACGCCACAACTTGCTGTATTCGTTGGTGTGGGTGTAGGCCTCATCGCAAAAAATGCGGTGATGTTTACCGCGGATCTCATCGACGCTGTAACCCATGCTCTTGCAGAAATTTTCGTTGGCTTCAAGGATCACGCCTGTGCGATCAAACTCGATCATCGCCATGGAACGGCTGATGGCTGCGAGCTTGGCATTGGCTTCGGTGAGGGCACAGGAAAAACGCTGGATTTCTTGCAGGTCGGATTTGTGCTGGCGGTTGAACATGGTCAGATCACCCTTGAGTCCCGGCGCCTGAACGGCGCATTCCATTCTTGTGTTGGTAAACCTTCACGGGGAAATAACCATTCAAAACGCTTTATAGGCCAAGCATCATTAACGGTCCTGGGTGAGCATAGACAGGGGTTGGCGCTATGCAAGGCCACTAATCAGCCAGCATTGCCAACCGGGCGCTGGCGGCGCGCACCCCATGTTCTGAAATGCGCTCAATCGATGAGAGGGGCTTATTCGGGCTTGAAGACAATCTGCTGCACGTCGACCTTTCTAGGGATCAGGCCGTTGGCAAAAAACAGGTCCGCCGTGCGCTGCTGATTGGCGACGTCGATCGCCTGCAACGGACGGATCGGCGCGGGCGAGCGATGCTCGAAGTAGCTTTTGACCACCGCCGGTGGCAGGCCAAGGGTGCCGGCCATCAGCGTGATGCTCTGGTCGGGCTGGTCGAGTGACAGGCGCTGCGCTTTGCCGAGGGTCTGGATAATGGTGGCAATGGCTTGGGGATGTTGCTGGGCGAACGGGCCGTTGACCACAAAGAAGCTGCCGGCCGGGTTGAGGCCCTGACCATCGCCCAGCACGCGAGCGGAGCCGTCGACTACGGCGGCCGAGTAGTACGGGTCCCAGACCACCCAGGCATCGACCTTGCCTTGTTCGAAGGCCGCACGGCCGTCAGAAGGCGACAGGTACACCACGTTCACGTCCTTCCATTGCAAACCGGCGCGCAGCAGGCTCTTGAGGAACAGGTTGTGTGCACTGGAGCCCTTGAGCAACGCCACGCGCTTGCCCTTGAGCTCCGCGACGTTCTGCACGGTGCTGGCCTTGGGCACCAGCACCGCTTCGGTCTTGCCCTCATTGGGCTCGACGGCGAAGTACTGCAAGTCGATGCCTGCCGCCTGGGCAAAGATCGGCGGGATGTCGCCGATATTACCGATGTCCAGACTGCCGGCGTTGAGTGCCTCGATCAACGGCGGGCCGCCGAGGAATTCGGTCCATTGCACCTGGGTGCCGGGCAGCGCAGCTTCGAAGAGCTTGTGCTCACGGGCGAGCACCATACTCACCGAGCTTTTCTGGTAGCCGATGCGCAGGGTGGGAGGTTCGGCGGCGAGCGCAGGCTGGGCGAAGACGGTGAGCGCCAGCAGCGAACCCCCTAGTAGTTTTTTCAGTTTTTTCATGGGTTGCCTCATGGTCGTGATCGTGAGCGGGTTGGCCGTGTGCAGTGAGTCAGGCGTGGCGTTCATTCCAGGTACAACCGCAGGCGGCCGTTAAGGGCGCGGGCCATGTAATCACTGACCGAGCGCTGGGAAACTCCTAGTTCGGCCGCGATCGCGGGGTACGTCAGGCCATTGAGTCGGGACAACAGGAACGTCGCCCTGACCTTGGCCGGCAGGCAGTCGAGCCACTGGTCGACGGCCTGCAGCGCCTCGCACGCCTGGGCCAGGTTTTCGGGGGACGGCACGCTAAAGGCTTCATCGTTATCCAGGGCGTCGAGATAGGCGCGCTCCAGGTCACGTCGCCGCCACAGCTGATACATCAGGCGCTGGGCAATCGTGGTGAGCAAGGCGCGAGGCTGACGGATCGGGGCGACGTCGAGTGCGCTCAGGAGCTGGACAAAGGTGTCGGCGGCGATGTCTTCGGCGTGTGCACGGGAATCGAGTTGACGATACAAGCGGCTGCACAACCAGGCGTAATGGCTGCGGAACAGTGCGCCCACGTAGGCGGGGTGAGAGGTGTCGGCGCCGGACATAGTGGCTCCTGTCGGGTAGGGTGCGCGTTATGTCCGGTGTTCCGGTAGAGCGATCCTAGCAAGGCCTATTATTCTTTAATAATATTTAAAATGCATTTTTATATAGCTTTATTGAATATCCGTATAGCCAAGGCTGGCGGCTTGCCGTTGGTAATCCAACAGCACCTGATAGTCGTCTTCGCTAGCGGGGAGCACGGCTTGCACACCAAGGGTTTGCACAACCTGCGGCAGGTCTTGCAACGCCAGGTTCATCGCTTCGCGGACCTGCTTCAGCTGCACATCGCTCAAGCCCAGCGGGCCGATATAGGGCAAGGTCGGGCTCGGCGCGCTGCGGGTAACCATGCGCAAACCCGCGACCTCTTCGGGCGCGAAACGCGCCAGGTAGTCGTAGGTCACGCTGTCGATGGCAGCAAGGTCCGCGCGATCTTCACGCAGCCAGCGCAGGCTCTCACGGTGGGTACCGCTGACGGCGACGCTGGCGAAGAAACGCCCGTCGCGCTGCAACGGTGCCAGGCAGTGGCGTAGTAGGTTCATGCCACTGTTGGAGTCGTGGCCGTTGATCACCCCGCGGCTGTTGTAGAACTGCGCCAGGATAGTACGTGGGTTGTCAGCGCGGCTCAGCAACAGGCTGCAGTGTTCGCCATTGCTGCTATGGGGCAGCTCGTAGCGGGGGCGACCGACGACGCGAACCTGGCCACGCATTTGGGTCATCAGCGGGTAGCCGCAGGTTTGGGTGACGAGCAATTCTGGCGCCAGCCACAGGCCGGGCAAGTCGAGGTGGTCGGCGTTACGCCGATGCAGGCCCAAGCGTTCAAGGATGCGCGCAAGCCACTGTTGATTGGCTTGCTCGATAGGCTCCGGGGCGACATACATGCGCAACTCGGCATAGCGCTCACTCATGGGCATCTCTCAGGCAAAAGGGTGCCGGGGGCTGTCGATGGCCTTGAGGCCGTGGCGGCTGATCAACTGGCCGTAGCCCTTCACCAGGAACCCACCGCTGCGCGCGAGCCACTGTGCGCGACGGGCGCGATATACCGTAGGTAGCAGGTACCAGGGTAGTTTCGGCAGGTCGTGGTGCACCAGGTGCAGGTTGTTGTTGAGGAACAGCCAGCGCCAGGGCCAGGACGCTTCGTTGAGCACCGTGCGCTGTTCCGGCCGCGGATGCGGGCGATGTTCATAGTAGGAACGGATCGACGCCAAGGACAAGGCCGGCACGCTCACCAGCAGCAGGTAATGCCACACCGGCAAGGCACTGTAATGGGCGATAAAACCCAGCATCAACAGGGTCACGGCGCCGTGGGCCAGCCACATCGGCCAAACCTCTGGCAGGCGTTGCCATTGATCGCGCAGTAAGCGGCTGATGGCCAGGGGTGCCGCCAGCAGCAAGCGACCGAATACGGTCTTGGTCAGCCAATGCACGCTGCGTTGCAAGCGCGAGCTGGCGTCCCACTGCTGTTGGTTAAGGTAGCGGCTTTCCGGGTCGATGCCGGGCAGGGTCAGGTCTTCGTCGTGATGATGCAACAGGTGGCTGTCGCGATACAGGGTATAGGGGTACCAAACGGCAAACGGCGCGTAACCGAGCAGTTTGTTCACCAACGGCAAACGGGTGGGATGGCCGTGCAGCAACTCGTGTTGCAGCGACAGCCAGAGGGTCACCAACGGGATCAGCAACAAGGTGCTGCACCACAGGCCCAGCCAGTGGCTGGCAAGCAACACACCGAACCAGCCGGCATACACGCCGAGCAACAGCAGCCAGGTCGGCCATTCGGTCTTCGCGGTAAAACCTGCAGCCAGGGCTTGAATTTCCCGGCGGTGGCTCAGGTCAAGGTAGTTGGCCATCGGCAGCTCAGAGCAGGTGTTTCCTACTCTGTGCCGCGAGACGCGCCAATCTTGCAGATCCTTTGGTTCTAAGCTTGTAACTCAGTGACCGAACAGGCCAGTCTCGGACTTCTTGGCTTTCTTGTCCGCACGCTTTTCATCGGCGGTCTTTGCCGGTTTTTTCTTCGCGGCTTTCTTTGAATCCATACCTTTGGCCATGATGCATGCTCAACTTAAGGGGATGTAGCACTGGGTATACCACCTATTGCCCGGCAGAAGGCGCTTATAATCCCCAGCCCTGACCCCGCTGGCCCAAAGACCATGCCCGAACTGCACATCGAACCGCTGGCAGAGCCTCTGTGGCCACTGTTGAACAAGTTTTACCGCAGCCACAACTCTTCGATGAAGGCCCTCAAGGGCGGCCGTTTGTGGGTAGCTCGCGACGGCGAGATCGTGGCTGGGTTGTGCTTGAGCCCGGTGGTGGGTGGGCAGTGGCTGACGGGGGTGTTTGTCGATCCGGCCTATCGCGGCCAGGGGTTGGCGGCACGCTTGATTGAGCAGGCGGTAGCCGGAGTGGAGGGTACGGTGTGGCTGCTGTGCCATCCGGATCTGGAGGGGTTGTATCAGCGTATGGGGTTCAGTCAGGACACGCTGCTGCCGCAGTCCCTCAGCGAGCGGTTGGTGCGCTACAAACGGAACAAGCCGATGATTGCGATGGGGTACTCAATCACCTGAATGATGCCGGATAAAAATGTGGGAGGGGGCTTGCTCCCGATGGCGGAGTGTCCGTCGCTGAAATGTCGACCGGTCCACCGCTATCGGGAGCAAGCCCCCTCCCACATTGGGACCTCAGGTAGCCTGGTGTTTATTCGTCAGCTGTCGGATCCAATTCCGGAAACATCACTTCGATAAACCCGAACTTGCTGAAATCAGTGATCCGCGACGGGTACAGCCGACCGATCAAATGGTCGCACTCATGCTGCACCACCCGTGCATGAAAGCCGTCGGCAAAACGCACAATCGGCTCGCCCTTGGGGTCGAAACCTTCGTAGCGGATCTGTTGATAACGGTTCACGGCGCCGCGCAAACCCGGCACCGACAGGCAGCCTTCGAAGCCCTCTTCCAGCACCGGGCTCAGGGGCGTGATAAGCGGGTTGATCAGGATGGTCTGCGGTACAGGCGGCGCCTCCGGGTAACGCTCGCTGGCCTCGAAACCAAAGATCACCAGTTGCAGGTCGACACCAATCTGCGGTGCAGCCAGGCCAACACCGCCAACGTGTTCCATGGTCTGGAACATGTCGTCGATCAGTTGCCACAACTCGGGGCTGTCGAACATTTCCGGTGGCACCGGCGGGGCGATACGCAGCAGGCGCTCGTCGCCCATTTTCAGGATTTCACGGATCATCGCGGCACTTCTTCAGGAGTGGGCTTGGAGTGGTCCCGGCCTAGGCCCGAGACGTGCTGTTTTTCATCGGTGTGACCGGGTTCGTCAAACTCCTTTTCACCTGGGTCCTTGCCTTCGGCCGACATGTGTTCGATCACGGCATTCATCTCCGCACCCAGCAGTAACACGGCGGCGGAAATATAGAAGTACAGGAGCAGGACAATGATCGCGCCGATGCTGCCATACATGGCGTTGTAGTCGGCGAAGGTCTTGACGTAATAACCAAAGCCCAGGGAAGCCACGATCCACACCACCACGGCCAACACCGAGCCTGGGGTAATGAAGCGGAATTTCTGCTCGACGTCCGGCATCACGTAATACATGAGCGCCACGGCGAACATCAGCAGGATCACGATCAATGGCCAGCGCAGGATGGTCCACAGGGTGACGACGAACTCCTGCATGCCGATCTGCCCGGCCAGCCACTCCATGACCTGCGGGCCAAGCACCATCAGCGCAGCGGCGGCCAGCAACATGCCGGCAATGCCGACGGTGTAGAAAATCGACAGGGGGAAGCGCTTCCAGATCGGCCGGCCTTCGACGACGTCATAGGCCGCGTTCATCGCACTCATCATCAGGCGTACGCCCGCAGAGGCGGTCCACAGCGCGATGACGATACCAACCGAAAGCAGGCCGCCCTTGGACTGTTGCAACTGGTCGATGACCGGGTTGACCTGCTCCAGCGCCTGGGGCGGCAACACCAGCTCCGACTGCAGGCGCAGCCAGGTGAAGAAGTCCGGCAGATGCAGGAAACCGATCAGGGCAATCAGGAACAGCAGGAAGGGAAACAAGGAGAACAGCATCTGGTAAGCCAGTGCCGAAGCGTAGGTAGGCATCTCGTCATCGACGAATTCCTTGACGGTGCGTATCAGCACCTTGTGCAGCTTGAGACCATCGAGTACCGGAAAAATCATAGCGTCTCCTTTCGCCGCAAAGAGGTTGAGTTCGTGGGCGACTCAGGGGCCGTTTTCTACATCAAAGTAGCCCATTTGGCGACTTTGAAACAATTTCCAAAATTTAGTTGCAACAGTTCACACAAAAACGGCCATCCGTGGATGGCCGCCATACTGCTGGGCAAACCCAGGAGAACGCCTTATTCGGTGGCTTTTTTCACCGCGTCCTTGGTTTTCCCGACTGCTTGCTGCGCTTCACCTTTTTTCTCTTGGATCACGCCTTCAGCACGCAGCTTGTCGTTGTCTGTGACTTTGCCGACACCCTGCTTGATGTTGCCGACCGCTTCGTTCGCCAAACCTTTTGCCTTATCCGATGTGCTGCTCATGGTATTTCTCCTGGAACAATCGAGGGTTTTGGTCATTACGTAGAGGTTGACCCAGGGCGCTTCGGCAGAGTTTCAATTATTTTCGCGAGGCATTTTATCGCCTGCCGCAGGTTTGGCTTTATGTTTTGCGGCCAACCCACGAGAATGCCCGGCACATTCAGGCTGCAACGCTGAATAACAGATCCCGTAGGAAGGTTATGAAACTCAATAAAGCACAGGCTATCGCCCGCAGAAACCAGGAACTGGGCGGTGCCGTACTCGGCGTCAACAACTGCCATTTCACCGACCTGGACCACAAGCGCAACATCTGGTGGTTCGACCTGCCCGTTGCGCGGATTGCCGTGGGCCAGTACGAGTGGATCCATCTGCTGATGCATAACGCCGAGACGGACCAGTTGTTGCACCTGAAGGTGCCGACTGTGTTTCTGCGCGAAAAGCTGGAAGGGTTGGTGGTACGCAATGCGGGCAAGCGCAAGCCGGAGATAACCCTGGAACTGAGCGCCGACAAGGACTCGTTCCTCAAGGATGTACGCCCGGCGGGTGCCGGCGTGAGCTTTGCCCAGTTCACTCTGTAACCATCGCCCCTAACTGGCGAGAGCGTGACTGCTGTGCCAGCAGTCACGCTCTCGCGCACTTTCAGGCGGTTGCCACTGACCGACCGGCAATACGCTGAGCCAGGGCGATGGCGAACAGGCAAAACAGCGACATGACCAGTATCCCCATCATCAGCCCCATGGCGGTGCTGGTGTGCCCCTCAGAGAAAAAGAACAGCGCCAGTGCCGCGCCCGCCATCTTGATCGCGCCTTGCAGCGCACTCCCGGTACCGGCATGTTTTGCCTGGCCATGCAGACTGATCCCCAACAGCAAGGGTGAGGACAGGCCACAGCCGAGAGCGACCAAAAAGCCATACGCCACCAGCGCCGGGGCCGTGACCAGTTGGAATGCCTGGAGAACCAGCGGAGCGAGCGCCGCCAACACCGTCAGCGCCACCAGGGACGTCATCAGGATGCGCTCAGGCGAGTAACGATTCAAAAACCGCTTGGTCAGGTAAGAACCCAAGACGATACCCGCAGAGTAGCCAACGAACAGCAGGCCGTTTTCCTGGCTCTGCAGATGGAACTGCAATTGATAGATGAATGGGCTCGCGGTGAAGTAGCCGATGGTGATCGCAAACAGTACCGCAGAGACCAGGCTGTAAACCATGAAGTTGAAGTCGCGCAGCAGTACTTTGAAACCCTCAAGCCGTTTGGAAGGCACGCCCTGCAGCGGAGCTGTTTCAACCAGTGTGGCCTTGATAAATACGGCGCCGAGCAGCGTGATCAGGGTCAGTGCGTAGAAATTATATTGCCAAGGAAGTGCAGCAGTTATAAAACCACCCAGCACCGGCGCAAGCGCAGGCGAGACCTGGGACGCCATGGAGAACACCGTCAGCGATTTGGACAACTCGGTTTTATCTTTGAACGTATCGCTCAATATTGCCCGGCTTATCACGGGGCAACCGCCAGCACCGATGCCTGTTAACAAACGAAACAGATAGAGCGCCTGAATACTGTCCGCCGTCGACGTCAGGTAATTGCCCAAGGCGCCGAGGGCAAGGGAGACCATAATCACCGGTACCCGCCCTTTTCTATCGGAGATCGGCCCATACACCAACTGGGACAGTGCAAAGCCTGCCAGATAGAAGACCACCAGGTTTTGGGACTGCGCGTCAGTTACCGAAAATACCCGTGCAATCTCCGGCAAGGCGGGGTTGTACAAGTCAATGGAAAACAACCCCAATACCAGGATCAGGCAGGAGTTGGTGATCACCATTCTAGAATTCACGACAGGCTCCTTAGAGTAATGGATGGTCTTTCAAGCGTGTGCCGTATTCGCTATTGGGCGTGGTATGTCGCCCGTCGCATTTGATTTCAATCAGATGAGGTGCAGCGGTGCTCATGATGCTTTCAATACAATCTTGCAAGGCCTCTGGGGAGTCCACGCACGTCGCGCTCACGCCCAGGCTCTGGGCAAACAGGCACCAGTTGTAATCGGGAATTTGCGTCAGCGCGGGTAAGTTGTCTTTGTTATTGAAGTAACTTGCCGAATAGGACCGGTTATTGAAAACGACGAAGACGATATTCAACCCATGTTTCGCGGCGGTCGATAGCTCAAGGCCCTGCATCAGCATGCAGCCATCACCGGTAATCACCATGGTTTTGCCATCGGGGCGGGCGAAACTTGCACCGATGCCTGCCGGGATACTCCAGCCCATCGGGCCTAATGTGGTTGCCGATAAATAGGCCGCCGCTCCCCGCGCGGTCCAGTAGTGGCCGAAGAAGGATCGATGGGAGCCCGAATCGACACACACCACGCCATCACTGGGGAAAAACGCTTGCAGCACCGGGATATAGGCGGCGGGATGGTCGGCAAGATTGCCCGTAGCTTTGGCATCGACCGGGTAATGCAGCGGCACCCGTTGAAGATCATTCGACCATCTGGAGCGACTCTCCTGGCTGGCCTCCAACTCTTGTGCGTGAACCTCGCTGACCAGCCTCAGGAAACCCTCCCCCGTCGCCACCACACCGTGATCAATATCAAGATACCGTCCCAGATAATCTGGGTTCTCATCCACCTGGATCGCGCCAAATTGAGGCCTTAGCTCATGGGACCAGAGCATGGTGCTCCATTGAGTGGTATCGAGCCCAAGGAGAATCACACCGTCCACACCGCCCTTGAACGCCTCGATAGCGCGCTTGTTTCCCGAATAACCGTAAACGCCCAAAGCGTTGGGATGGTCCTCCGGGAACAGCCCTTTGGCGCTCAAGGTGGTCGCGACCGGAATCGAAAAGCGCTCGGAAAATGCCAGGAGCGCAGCGCCAACCTTTGAGTTTTTGCAACGTAGCCCCGCGAGAATGACGAGATTGGTCGAGCGCTTGAACACGGCCTTGATCGCCGCGCTTTTGATCTTTTCAACGGCAAGCGCTTGGTTGCTCCACGACTCCAGTACGTTGGCGGCGATATCGGCGCGGCTCGTGGATTTCTCGTACAGTGCTTCCTTGCTGACGGCCAAGTAGGTCGGGCCTTTTTCCAGGCCTTTCAACAACCGCACCGATTCGCGCAAAAACGCCGACAAGGGTTGCCCTGCCTTGACCTCGAGGGCACTGCGGGTGATGGGTTTGAATACATCACACAGATTCACGCCGGTTTGGCTCCCGTCCTGCAGCACGTTTTGCATTTCCAGCGATGACGCAATCTGGCCCGACAAGAGCAAGACCGACTGGTGGTCCGTGTAAGCGGAAGCGATCCCGGTCAGCGCGTTGGTAACACCCGGCCCGCCTATCACCAGGCACACCCCGAATGTTTCACTGGCACGCGCATAGCCTTCGGCCATATAGGACGCGCCTGTTTCACACGCTGTAACCACCGGTTCAATGTCAAGCGTTGTAGAGCCATCACTGGGATAACAACGCATAAACGCATTGATCAACTTGCCAGGCACCATGAAGAAGTGCGTAACCCCCAAAGACTGAAGTTGGCGAAGAATGTAATGTGCACCGGTTTCGCCAGTACTTTGCAATTCCATTGCAAATCCCCTGTTCAGATCTCGATAAATGTGATGTTCTCGCCCTTCATCTTCAACACGGCATCTTGTGAAAAAGAAGAGGGGTAGCGCACATTGGGCATATCGGCAAAATATGGCTTGGGGCTGTTGGGCAAATAGTCCGAAACATGCAGGCTGCGCTCAGCCCGGGCACGCAGGTAGGTAATGTAGGATGCGTTATGTTTGGTCGAAGCAGAAACAGTCCATTGAATGGCCAGCTTTGTTTCCACAGGCGTCTGATCCGGCGCACTGCTGCGATGAGTTACTCGATTATCCCAAATAACCAGATCGCCGGCCTTACTCATGATCGTGCGCTCGAATTTTACCGGTTCGGCGAGCCTGATCTTGACTTCATCTTTACTGAGCTTGTGCGATCCCGGCAGTAAGGTGATGCCGCCGCCCGACACAGGATCATTATCTTGAAGATAATAAGCACACTGTAAGAATTCGGGAAATGCGCTAGGCGAAATCACTTCGTCGGGAAGAAAGTACGCATCATTGTGCCATGGTATATAAACGCTCTCGCGCACCGTAAAATTCGGTAACAGCGAAAAATCCGACTGAAAAATATCCTTTATCGCCTGAATAGCACCAGGATGGAGCAGTGCATTGACCATATCACTAAATTGCAGAAACGCCGTTGGCAACAGCGTGCTCTGCTCGGTCTCTGCCAAACTATGGACATACGTTTTACGCAACTTTTCCACCTGCTCGCTGCAGAGTACTCCTGGAATAACGACGTATCCATCCCGCTCAAGCTTTTCTCGAAAATTCATGATCTATAATCCGTTATATAGAGGGTGACCCAGGCCACCCTCCCTTTAATTCAAAGATAAAAAGTCAGACTTCAACATGCTTGGCGGCTGTCGAGCTTTCTTCAAACGACACGCCCAGACGTTCAAACTCCTGGAAGAAATCCGGAAAGGAACAATGAACGTCCTGATAACCATCCAACTCATTCAGCTGTTGGCACCGCAAGGAAGCCACAAACAATGACATGAAAATTCGATGGTCACCCCAGGCTGACAACACTGCATCACCGGCGTAACTCGGTTCACCACGAATAACGAAGCCATCGTAGACGCCGTTTTTAAACAACGGCTGTATGTCCACACCCATTTTCACCAGCTCGGTCACCATCGCCTCAATGCGTGGCGACTTGTGCAAGCGCGTAATGGAGCCGCCGGTCACTTTGAACTCACCCTGCACATAAGCACCGATCGCCGCCAGTGTCGGCACAATATTGGGGTAATCACTCGCATCGAAATGATACTTGCCTTTTAACTCAGCCAACTTATTAACAATGCGTACTTCATTGGCAGCGTCATTGAACTCAACATTGACGCCCAGCGCCTCGGCCACTTTGAGAATCGCACGCTCGCCCTGCAAACTCTTGCTGTTCATGTTCTTGAGCGTCAACTCGCCCGGAAAGATGATGCCGGCCGCGATCAAATAGGACGATGAGGTGTAGTCACCGACGATCGTATAGTTCGCGCTGCGATAGTGGCCGGGATACACCGTAATTTGTGAATAGTCAGCGTTCACGTCATAGCTGATCCCCGCAGTGCTGAGGGTTTCCAAAGTCTGCTTGATATACGAAAGCGACAGAATTTCACCGCGGATATTCACCACCGTAGGTTGTTTGGCGAGGGGGGCGCAGAACAGAATCGCAGTGATGAATTGCGAGCTGATATTGCCCTCAATCGTACACTCTCCCCCTTTATAACCCCCCCAGTTCACAATCGGGGCCTTGCCACTGTGGTTGATGCATGAAATATGGGCCCCCAGCCCTTCCAGGGCGACAAACAAAGGCTCCATGACACGCCCCCGCAGAACTTCATCACCGGTAATAACCGCCGGCGTCGTTGTAAAGCACGTCAACGCAGCAAACACTCGAAATACCAACCCGGAGCCTAGAGCGTCGATCACCTTCTTTTCGGGCTTGATCAAGCCGCCTGTGCCAGTTACCACTAATCTGCCTGGTTGCTCCTCAATAATTGCACCAATACTACGACATGCCTTTTTCATTGTTTCGGTTTCAAGGCAACGAAGGTCGTTGTAAATATAAGAAGTTCCCGAGGCGAGGCTGGCGGCAATAATTGCCCGTTGTGTTTCAGGTTTTGAGGACGGGATGGTGGCGATAGTGCCGATCGATGAGGTAGGAAAGACTTTCAAGCGTTTTTGGGTCGACATGCATTGCTCCCTAAGACAGTAGATCCAATGTGATCGGCGAGCGGGCATTACGCTCACCGACGCGACAGAAATATCTTGTTACAACCACTAAAAACCTATCCTAGGGTTTAACGCGTTTCAAATAACAAAATGGAATAAGATTGGATCCAATCTATGACTCATTGAATTTTTTCGTTTTACTTCAGTCCGTTACGGCACACAAGAAAAAGCAAAACCCATAAAAAAACCGCCATCGCTGGCGGTTTAAATTTTAAAAACCCTACTATTTCATATGGCACAACGACATCTTTGGCTATCCATTAGAAGATACCCGGGTAGGCGCCGCCATCGATAAGGATGTTCTGACCGGTCACATAGGCAGCCTGATGACTGCATAAAAAAGCGCACAATGCAGCGAACTCAGCCGGGTCACCAAAGCGCCCCGCCGGAATGGTTGCCAGTCGACTTTCAGCCATAGCGTTCACTGTTTTTCCTGAACGCTCTGCCGCCACTTGAAAGGTATTTTCCAATCGCTCGGTTTTGAACGCACCGGGGAGAATATTATTGATCGTGGTGTTTCTCGACGCGAAGTCTTTCTGACGCGCCAAGCCCGCCACAAAACCGGTAAGCCCACATCGGACTGAGGTTGAAAGCCCCAATGCATCCAGGGGCGCTTTAACCGCGCCGGAAGTTATATTGATTATCCGGCCGAAGCCTCGACCTGCCATGGAATCGATCACTGATTTGATGAGTTCGATAGGTGCCAACATATTGGTATCAATTGCTGCACGCCACTCTTGATCGGTCCACTCACGAAAGTTCCCAGGCTTGGGCCCCCCGGCATTATTGATCAATATATCAACTTGCGGGGCAGCATCGACCAATGCCTGGCGAATCGAAGGGTCAGTAATATCACCTACCACCGTGATGACTTCTCCCTCAGGGTTTCTGAGTTTCAAACGCTGTGCGGCAGCCTCTAAGTCAGGCGCCCCCCGTGCGTTAATCACGATGTTTACCCCCTCGTCCGCAAGCGCCTGGGCACAGCTATAACCCAACCCTTTACTGGCAGCGCAGACGACAGCCCATTTACCTCTAATCCCTAAGTCCATCATCACTCCTCGATCAGCCGTCAACTTGCAAGCGTCGCGTATTTAGCGAGCGTGCGTCGTTATTAGTCGATATCACACAAGCCCGTGGAGTGACAAGCCGGGCATTACGCCGCGCCAGAGGCAAAAAAATACCCCTCAGCGAGGGGTACTTTTCAATTCACGCTTTACCGGGCTATTTCTTCACACCCAGCTTTTTCAGTTCTTCATCACGCAATTCACGCCGCAGAATCTTGCCGACGTTAGTTGTAGGCAACGCATCACGGAACTCAACAGCCTTGGGCACCTTGTAGCCGGTGACGTTGGCGCGCATGTGCTCCATCACCTGGTCCTTGGTGAGGGTGGCGCCTGGCTTGACCACGATGAAGATCTTGATGTGCTCTCCGGACTTCTCGTCCGGCACACCGATGGCTGCGCACTGCAACACGCCCGGCAGGCCTGCCAGTACGTCTTCCAGTTCGTTGGGGTAGACGTTGAAGCCGGAGACCAGAATCATGTCTTTCTTGCGGTCGACAATGCGCATATAGCCGTCTGGCTGGATGATCGCGATGTCACCGGTTTTCAGCCAACCTTCGCTGTCGAGCATCTCGGCGGTGGCGTCTTCGCGCTGCCAGTAGCCCTTCATGACTTGCGGGCCTTTGACGCACAGCTCGCCGGTTTCACCCAGCGCCAACTCGGTACCGTCGTCGGCGATGACTTTACACACTGTGGACGGTACCGGAATGCCAATGGTGCCGATCTGGATATGCTGGATCGGGTTCACCGTGGCCACCGGGCTGGTTTCGGTCATGCCGTAGCCTTCGCAAATACCACAGCCGGTCACGGCCTTCCAACGCTCGGCGGCCGCCAATTGCAGGGCCATGCCGCCCGACAGGGTGACTTTGAGCGCGGAGAAATCGAGTTTGCGGAAGGCTTCGTTGTTGCACAGCGCCACGAACAGGGTATTCAAGCCGACGAACCCGCTGAACTTCCACTTCGACAGTTCCTTGACCATCGCCGGCAGGTCACGCGGGTTGCTGATCAGGATGTTGTGGTTGCCGATCAGCATCATCGCCATGCAGTGAAAGGTGAAGGCATAGATGTGGTACAGCGGCAGCGGTGTGATCAGGATCTCGCAGCCTTCGTTGAGGTTGGACCCCATCAGCGCCTTGCATTGCAGCATGTTGGCGACGAGGTTGCGGTGGGTCAGCATCGCGCCCTTGGCCACACCGGTGGTACCGCCGGTATATTGCAACACCGCCACATCGCTGCTGGCCGGGCTGACATCATTCACCGGCTGGCCATGGCCCTTGGCAAGCACGTCATTGAACGTGATGGCCTGGGGCAAGTGATAGGCCGGGACCATCTTCTTCACGTACTTGATCACGCTGTTGATCAGCAGGCGCTTGAACGGCGACAGCAGGTCGGCGACTTCAGTGACGATCACATGCTTGACGGCGGTCTTGGGCACGACTTTTTCAGCCAGGTGCGCCATGTTGGCCAGGCAAACCAGGGCCTTGGCCCCGGAATCATTGAATTGATGTTCCATTTCCCGCGCGGTGTACAGCGGGTTGGTGTTGACCACGATCAGGCCGGCACGAATGGCGCCGAACACGGCGACCGGGTATTGCAGGACGTTGGGCAGTTGC
Organism: Pseudomonas sp. 910_23; assembly: GCF_052850795.1. Classification (NCBI taxonomy): domain Bacteria; kingdom Pseudomonadati; phylum Pseudomonadota; class Gammaproteobacteria; order Pseudomonadales; family Pseudomonadaceae; genus Pseudomonas; species Pseudomonas sp. 910_23. The sequence goes on from NZ_VXCZ01000017.1 coordinate 88,898, forward strand.
ACGGCGATTCGATCGCCAGGCTTCAAGTCGGTATGCTGTTGCAGATACGCGGCAAATGCCCCGGACAATTCGTAGAGTTCACCGTAGGTGATGGTCTTGCCCAGGTTGCTGAAAGCCGGTTTGTTGGCGAAGCGCTGGCAGGACTGCTTCAGTACCGCCTGAATATTCGGATACTCGTCTGGATTGATCTGTGCAGCAATCCCGGCGGGGTACTTATCCTTCCAAAAGTCTTCATTCATGGAAGCCCACTCCTCAGCGACGCGAATTCATCATCGCATTTGATGCGATTATTATTGGTGTATGTTTTTAGGTGAATCTGGCGCTTTCAAGCAGGCCGAGACGTCACAAAGCGCGCCGAGAGTAGCAGCTTTGCCGAGGGCCGCCTAGAGCCAAAAGAGGGCCCTACAGTCATAAACATGACTCAAGAATATCCAATGGTCACTTTTAGAGCAAAAATTCTATATCAATGAAATACGCTCTGGAATGGGCTTTCCTGGGCGACGGATAACAAATGTGGGAGGGGGCTTGCTCCCGATAGCGGTGGATCAGCCAAAGACTCTGTTGACTGACACACTGTTATCGGGAGCAAGCCCCCTCCCACATTTTGACCCTATTTCAATTCAGGCGATGTCGCGAAGCTCGCGCCGCAGAATTTTCCCCACCGGCGTCATCGGCAAAGACTCCCTCAGCACAATGTGCTTGGGCACCTTGTACCCCGTGAAATTGGCCTTGCAGTACGCCTTCAGCTCCTCAATGCTCACCCCTTGGGCCCGCGCTACCACGAACAGCTTCACCGCCTCCCCCGTGCGCTCGTCCGGCACGCCGATCACCGCGCAGCTGGCTACGGCCGGGTGGGCCATCACCACATCTTCGATTTCGTTGGGATAGACATTGAAGCCGGAGACGATAATCAGGTCTTTCTTGCGATCAACAATGCTGACATAGCCGTCGGTGTCGATCACGGCAATGTCACCGGTCTTGAGCCAGCCTTCAGCGTCCAGGGTTTCGGCGGTGGCCTGGGGTTGCTGCCAGTACCCCTTCATCACCTGCGGGCCCTGGATGCATAACTCGCCGCGCTCACCCAACGGCAGTTCGTGCCCTTGATCATCAACCACTTTCATGGCTGTGCCCGGCACCGGAATGCCCACGGTCCCCAGGCGCGACAGGCCGCCGTACGGGTTGGTGCTGGCCACCGGTGAGGTTTCGGTGAGGCCGTAGCCTTCGCCGATGGAGCAACCGGTCAGCGCCTTCCACCGTTCCGCCGTGGCCTTGACCAGAGCGGTGCCGCCTGAGTTGGTGATCTTGAGATGGGAGAAATCCAGGCTCTTGAAATCCGGGTGATCCATCAACGCCACAAACAGGGTGTTGAGCCCCAGCAGCCCGGTGAAGCGCCACTGCTTGAGCTCCTTGATAAAGCCGCCAATGTCCCGTGGGTTGGTGATCAGCACGTTGTGGTTGCCGGACACCATCATGCACATGCAGTTCGCCGTGAATGCATAGATATGGTACAGCGGCAGCGGTGCGATCATGACCTCCTGCCCTTCCTTGATCAGCGGGTGGCCGTCTTCACCCAGTTGCGACATGCACGCCCGCACCTGCTGCATGTTCGCCACCAGGTTGCCATGGGTGAGCATCGCGCCCTTGGCCAGGCCGGTGGTGCCGCCGGTGTATTGCAGCACGGCAATATCGTCCAGGGTTACCGGATGGCGCATCACCCCAAGGCCCGCGCCCATGCGTAACGCACGCTTGAACGACACGGCCCGTGGCAGGTGGTAGGCCGGGACCATCTTCTTCACCTTGTCGACCACGGTGTTGACCAGCCAGCCTTTGGCGGCGGGCATGAAGTCGCCCATCCTGGCTTCGATCAAGTAGTCGATCTCGGTGTCGGTGCAGACCTCCTGCACCCGCGAACCGAACAGGTTGAGGTACACCAGCGCCCGCACACCTGCGTCCTTGAACTGGTGGCGCATCTCGCGGGGGGTGTACAGCGGGTTGGTATTGACCACGATCAGCCCGGCGCGCAATGCGCCGAATACCGCAACCGGATAATGCAGCACATTAGGCATTTGCACCGCGATGCGCTCGCCAGGCTTGAGGTCGGTGTGCTGTTGAAGGTAACCGGCGAACGCCGCACTCTGGCGTTCAAGCTCGGCGTAGGTCAGGGTAATGCCCATGTTGCTGAACGCCGGACGGTCGGCAAAGGTCTTGCAGGAACGCTCGAAAACTTCGATCACCGACTTGTAGGTGGTGAGGTCGATGTCATTGGGAACGCCCGCTGCGCGTTTGTCATTCCAGAAATCAGGTTGCATTATTCTTGTCCTCTTACCTGAGTATGTCCGGCCGCTTTAAGCGTTTATAAAAAGCGGAGCTTTGGGGACGTTAGCAGCTATGAGCAAACAGGCAAATACGCTAAATCGTGTCATTGATTGTATGAATCTTGCGTCTAACGTGTAGGCAGATACCCCGCAACTCTGCGAATGAGCTATACACTGCAACGACCCTGAGCAAAGGAAGCCGCCATGACCCACAGCACCTTCTGGCTGACCGCGAATGACCACAGCCGCCTGTACGTCAATCAATGGCTGCCAGACACCCCGCTCAAGGCGGTGGTGATGCTCTCCCACGGCATGGCCGAACACAGTGGTCGTTATGCTCGCCTGGCCGACGCCTTGTGCAGCGCCGGCTACGGGGTGTATGCGCTGGACCAGCGCGGTCATGGGCGTACTGCCGATGAGGGCACCCTAGGGCTGTACGCTGAAAAGGATGGCTGGAACAAAGTGGTCGGCGACCTGGCCAGCCTCAACCAGCATATCGGCCAGCAAAAACCGGACCTGCCGATTATTTTGCTCGGCCACAGCATGGGCAGCTACATCGCCCAGGGCTATTTGCTGCACCACAGCGCCAGCCTGCATGGCGCGATTCTCAGCGGTTCGAATTTCCAGCCGGTAGCGTTGTATAGCGCGGCACGGCTGATCGCACGTATCGAACGCATGCGCCAGGGGTTGCGCGGCCGCAGTGCGTTGATCGAGTTCCTGTCATTCGGCTCGTTCAACAAAGCGTTCAAACCCAATCGCACCGCCTGCGACTGGCTGAGCCGCGACCCGGACGAAGTCGACAAGTACATCAACGACCCGCTCTGCGGTTTTCGCTGCACCAACCAGTTGTGGATCGACCTGCTGGGCGGCTTGCAGCAAATCAGCAAAGCGTCCAATCTCGCGCAGATTGACCCGGGCTTGCCGATCCTGGTGATGGGCGGCGAATGTGATCCGGTAAGTGAAGGCAAGCGTCTCAAGGACCTGGCCCATGCCCTGCGTGAGGCCGGCTGCCAGAACATACAATTGAACCTCTACCCGCAGGCGCGGCATGAAGTATTCAACGAAACCAACCGTGATGAAGTCACCGCCGACCTTCTGAGCTGGCTGGAACAGGCGCTGACGTTGCGCAGGCCAACCCGCTGCGAATAGTTTTTGCTTTAAAATCAGCCGATTAATTACCGATAAGCCACAGGATGCACCTTTAGATGACCCAGGTAACCAACACCCCGTACGAGGCGCTCGAAGTGGGCCAGACCGCCAGCTTCAGCAAGACCGTCGAAGAGCGTGATATCCAGTTGTTTGCCGCCATGTCCGGCGACCACAACCCGGTGCACCTGGATGCCGAATACGCCAAGGCAACCATGTTCAAGGAGCGCATTGCCCACGGCATGTTCAGCGGTGCGCTGATCAGTGCGGCCGTAGCCTGCGAGCTGCCTGGGCCGGGCACTATCTACATCGGCCAGCAAATGACCTTCCAGAAGCCGGTCAAGATTGGCGATACCCTCACCGTGCGTTTGGAAATCCTTGAAAAACTGCCGAAGTTTCGCGTACGCATCGCTACACGCGTATTCAACCAGCGTGATGAGTTGGTGGTAGATGGCGAGGCAGAGATTCTGGCGCCGCGCAAGCAGCAGGTGGTGACGTTGACCGAGTTGCCGCCGATCAGTATTGGCTGAGGCTGACTGCAATCTCTGCATTTACACAATACAAATGTGGGAGGGGGCTTGCCCCGATCGCGGTGAGTCAGTCACTCAACAGGTCGACTGACTTACCGCGATCGGGAGCAAGCCCCCTCCCACAATTGTTACTGTGCAGGTCTCAGGACTGAGCACGAGCCTGGTTACGCAGGGCTTTTACCTGGTCGTGGTTGCGCTGTACGCCGTGGTACTGACGCTCCACCAGGTCACGAATGCCCAGCAAGTTGTGCTTGTTGATCTTCTCGATCGCTTCACGGTAAGCCTTCAGTGCGTGGTCTTCACCGCGCTCGGCTTCGTTCAGTACCGCTTCTTCATCCTTGCCAGTGACCATCGACTTCACGTCGACCCAGCCACGGTGCAGAGCACCCGCTACGCTGCCGGAATCTTCCGGATCGCCACCCAGGGCACGCACGGCGGTTTTCAATTCAGCGGCAGCAGTGGCGCAATCAGCAGAGCGCTTGGCAAACAGGCCCTTGAGTTCCGGATGCTTGATATCTTCAGCGCATTCCTTGAAACCCTTTTGGCCGTCGATGCTGGTTTCGATCAGGTCGTTCAGTACGGAGATCGATTCTTTATTGATGTCAGTCATTTTTCAATTCCTTGTACGGGTTAGAAGGGTGTCTTGGTTATTGCAGCGCCCGTGCCAGGTTTTTAAAAATTAACTTATCCTTTAATTTCAACAAGTTATGAAATATTGAACCATCTGTATGTGCGTTATTTGCATGATCTGTCATTTGGCCTTCATGCAGAATGCCTGTATTTTCGAAGACCTCGCCTCAATCCCGCGAAGCTCATGAATCCTGAAAAACTCGAACTGCTGATCACCCGCGAAATGCCCTTCGGCAAATACAAGGGCCGGATCATCGCCGACCTGCCTGGCCCCTACCTGAACTGGTTTGCCCGTGAAGGTTTCCCCCACGGCGAATTGGGCGGTCTGCTGGCCTTGATGCAGGAAATCGACCACAACGGCCTGGCCGAACTGCTCGAACCACTGCGGGCCAAACACGGCAAACCTGCCCCCCGCCATTAAGAGACTCGCCATGCCAAGGAATGCCGACAACGAACGCCACTGGCACACCATCGCCCAGCGCTATGAGCTGCAACCCGGGCCGATCAACCTGGAAAACGGCTACTTCGGGCGTATGAGCCGTGCAGTGCAAGCGCAATACCTTGAGCACATCAGCTTTATCAACCGCAGCAACTCGGTGCATGTGCGCCAACGTTTCGAGCAAGGTGAAAACGTCGAGATTCGCCGCACGCTGGCGGCATTGATTGACGTCGACCCCGAGTCGATCGCCTTCACGCGCAACGCTACCGAAGCATTACAGTCGCTGATCCGCAACTACAACCGCCTGCAACCCGGCGACCAGGTGCTGATCAGCGATTTGGAGTACGACACGGTCAAGGGCGCCATGCGCTGGCTTGCCGATGTTCGCGGCGTGGAGGTGATCGAGGTGTCACACACCCACCCGGCCAGTTTCGACAGCCTGGTGCAGACGTATAACAAGGCGTTCACGCAGTATCCGCGTCTTAAACTGATGGCCCTGACGCATGTCACTCACCGCACCGGCCTGGTGATGCCCGTTGCGGCCATCGCCCAGGCTGCGCGGGAACAAGGGATCGACGTGATCCTCGACGGCGCTCACGCCCTCGGCCAGATCGAGTTCAACCTCGCAGAACTGGACATCCAATTTGCCGGCTTCAACCTGCACAAATGGATTGGCGCACCGCTGACGCTGGGCTTTATGTACATCGCCCCGGAACGCCTGGCCGATATCGACCCGGACATGGGCGAGTTTCACTACCCCGCCACTGACGTGCGCGCTCGTACGTCCTACAGCACACCCAACTTCCCAGCGCTGATGACTTTGCCGCTGGTATTTGAAGAGCATCGAGACCTGGGTGGCGCGGCGGCCAAGGGCGCACGGGTCAATTACCTGCGGGATCTGTGGGTAAACCAGGTGCGCCCCTTGCCGGGCATTGAAGTGCTGACCTCGGATGATCCGCGGCTGTATTGCGGGATCACCGCGTTCAAGTTCCTCGGGCGGGATCAGCAGGTGATGGTGGATCGTATGCTCAGGGACTACGACTTGTTTACCACCACGCGTGTGGGTGCGTCGTTTGGCACCTGTATTCGGGTGACACCAGGGTTGGTGACATCGGCAGCGGACATCGACGTGCTAGTCAACGCCATTAACCAGTTGAGCACAGATTAAACATGTGGGAGCTGGCTTGCCTGCGATGGCGGTGTATCAGCGCAAGAGATGTCAGCTGAGCCACCGCTATCGCAGGCAAGCCAGCTCCCACAGTTGAACATCGGTGTTCTTGAGGTTTCTGCAGGCAAAAAAAAGCGGCACACCGACCAAGTGCACCGCAAAAATGCCGTTAAGCACAGCAACAACGATTCTGTAAATCCGCTCAGTCCAGCAGCGCCAGCGCCTGTGCGGTAACTTCCTGGATGCGTGCCCAGTCGCCGTTCCTGACCCACTCAGGATCAAGCATCCAGCTACCGCCCACGCACATCACGTTTTTCAACGCCATGTAGCTTTTGATATTGGCCGGGCCAACGCCGCCGGTCGGGCAGAATTTCACTTCGCCGAACGGGCCGCCAAGGGCCTTGATCGCGGCAACGCCACCGCTGACTTCCGCCGGGAACAGCTTGAAGCGGCGATAACCCAGGCCGTAGCCTTCCATGATACCGGAGGCGTTGCTGATGCCCGGCAGCAGCGGGATCGGGCTGTGTACCGAGGCTTCCAGCAGGTCGCGGGTAATGCCAGGGGTGACGATAAATTGCGAGCCCGCCACTTCGGCCGCTTCGAGCATGTGACGATCAAGCACAGTACCGGCACCGGTGCACAGCTCAGGACGTTGCTCGCGCAAGACCTGAATGGCCTTGAGGCCGAACTCGGAACGCAGGGTCACTTCCAACGCGGTCAAACCGCCAGCTGCCAGGGCATCGGCCAGCGGCAGGATGTCCTGCTCGCGGGCGATGGTGATCACCGGCAGGATCCGCGCCTTGGCGCAGAGACTGTCGATCAAGGCAACTTTATCCGCCATGGACACGGTCGGTTGAGGGCTTTTCATAGCGGCTGATCCTTGGCTCATGGGCACCAGTAAATCTCGAGAGTAGGTTGCAAAAACGCGCGAATCGGCATGGCAGCAACATCGTCGCTGGCCAGCGCGGCGCTCAAGGTGGTCAATTTCGAACTGCCGGAAATCGACAGCACGGTGTAGTTGGCCGTCGCCAGCAGCGCACGACTCATGGTCAGGCGCTGGTGCGGCACGGTTGGCGCCAGCATCGGCCAGCAACGGCGAGTACCGTCGGCCTTCAGTGCCTCTGCCAGGTTGGGGCTGTTGGGGAACAGCGAGGCGGTGTGGCCGTCATCGCCCATGCCCAGCACCAGCACATCAATGCCGGGCAGTTCGGCCAGCAGGCGATCGGCCTGCTCGGCAGCGTCTTCAAGGTTGGCGGCGGCACTGTACAGGCTGAGGAACCTGGCCGCGGCTGCCGGGCCTTGCAGCAGGTGCTGCTTCAACAAGCCGGCATTGCTGTCGGCGTGTTCGACCGGTACCCAGCGTTCATCGGCCAGGGTGACGGTGACCCTGGACCAGTCCAGCCCCTGCTTGGCCAGGTTCTGGAAAAACGCCACAGGGCTGCGTCCACCGGACACCACCAGCGTCGCCTCGCCACGGGCGCTGATGGCAGCGCGCAGTTGTTCGGCCACGTCATGGGCCAGGCCATCGGCCAGCAGCGTGGGCGTACGGTACTCATGGGCAGTAACGCCCTGAGGCAGTTTCAATTCAGATATCGCCATACCACGACCTCCCATCCCGCGTAATCAGTGCAATCGAGCTCATCGGCCCCCAGGACCCCGCCGCATACGGCTTGGGTGCATCACCGGACTTTTTCCAGCCGGCGATCAACTGGTCACACCACTTCCACGCAGCTTCGATTTCATCTTTGCGAACAAACAGGTTCTGATTGCCGCGCATCACTTCCAGCAACAACCGCTCGTAGGCATCCGGGATGCGTGCGCTGCGATAGGTGTCGGAAAAATTCAGTTGCAGTGGCCCGCTGCGCAGTTGCATGCCCTTGTCCAGGCCCTGCTCTTTGGTCATCACGCGCAAGGAAATACCTTCGTCCGGTTGCAGGCGAATGATCAGCTTGTTGCTGATCTGCAGGCGCTGCTCGGGGGCGAAGATGTAGTGGGACGGTTCCTTGAAATGGATGACAATCTGCGACAGCTTTTGCGGCATACGTTTGCCAGTACGCAGGTAGAACGGCACCCCGGCCCAACGCCAGTTGCGAATATCGGCACGCAGGGCGACGAAGGTTTCGGTGTCGCTCTGGGTGTTGGAATTGTCTTCTTCCAGATAACCCGGCACGGCTTTGCCCGCACTGTAGCCGGCAATGTATTGGCCGCGTACCACCTGGGTGGTCAGGCCCTCGGGGCTGATCGGCGCCAGGGCCTTGAGCACCTTGACCTTCTCGTCGCGGATACTGTCGGCGGACAGGTCGGCCGGCGGGTCCATGGCGATCAGGCACAGCAACTGCAGCAGGTGGTTCTGGATCATGTCACGCAGCTGGCCGGCCTTGTCGAAGTAGCCCCAACGGCCTTCGATGCCGACCTGCTCGGCCACGGTGATTTCCACGTGGGAAATGTAGTTCTGGTTCCACTGGGTTTCGAACAAACTGTTGGCGAAACGCAGGGCGATCAGGTTCTGGACGGTTTCTTTGCCCAGATAGTGGTCGATACGGTAGGTGCGGTTTTCCGGGAAAAACTGCGCCACCGCATCGTTGACCTTGCGCGAGGATTCCAGGTCAGAACCGATGGGCTTTTCCAGGACCACGCGGGTGTTTTCCGCCAGGCCCACCTTGGACAGGTTCTCGCAGATAGCCCCGTACACCGCCGCGGGGGTGGCGAAGTAGGCGATCAGGCGTTGTTCGCCGCCGACCTTCTCGGCAAGGGCGACGTAGTCGTCAGCCTTCATGAAGTCGACATGCACGTAGGCCAGGCGCGCAAGGAAGCGCGCGGCCACGGCCTCGTCGAGTTCCTTGCCGACGTATTTACGCAATTCTTTTTCGATATGGGCCAGATGTTGCTGCTCGCTTCCGGCTTCACGGGCCAGGGCCAGGATGCGCGTATCGTCGTGCAGCAGCCCGGCGCCATCGAGTTGATAGAGGGCAGGAAATAACTTGCGCAGCGCCAGATCACCCAAGGCGCCAAACAGGGCAAAGGTGCAGGGTTCTACGGTTATCGAAGGCATGATGTTTGTTCTTTTATCAAGTTAAGCTACAAATACCTTTTTTCAAGGCATCACTCAAGGAAAAATGTAGTAATAACCACAACATTTTCCGGAAATACGCATTGCGAGTGGTGGTGTTCAGCTACCCTCAGTAGGATAGGCCACCGCGAAAAGCCAGTCGTCGATTGGTTGCCGCCCTTTATTTGCATCGTCGCCCGAAGGAAAGACTGAATGGACCGCGTGCGAAATCTTCTGGAACAGATCCGGAACCGCCTCGAAGAATTAAACAAGGCCGAGCGCAAAGTCGCTGAAGTCATCCTGCTCAACCCGCAGCAGGCTACACGCTTCTCGATCGCCGCCCTCGCCCAGGCCGCCTCGGTCAGCGAACCGACGGTCAACCGCTTCTGCCGTTCGTTCGGCGTCAGCGGTTACCCTGAACTTAAATTGCAGTTGGCGCAAAGCCTGGCCAGCGGCGCCGCGTATGTCAGCCGTGCCGTGGAGGCCGATGATAACCCCGAGGCCTACACCCAGAAGATCTTTGGCAGCGCCATTGCGTCCCTAGACAGCGCTTGCCAGGCCCTGGACCCGGCGCTGATCAGCAAGGCGGTGGACTTGTTGATCCAGGCGCGCCAGATCCACTTCTTCGGCCTGGGCGCCTCGGCGCCGGTGGCCATGGATGCGCTGCACAAATTTTTCCGCTTCAACCTGGCAGTGACCGCTCATGCGGACGTGCTGATGCAGCGCATGATCGCTTCGGTAGCTCATACCGGCGAGCTGTTCGTGATCATTTCCTACACCGGACGCACACGCGAACTGGTGGAAGTGGCGCGTATCGCCAGGGAAAACGGTGCGTCAGTGTTGGGCGTGACCGCCGAAAACTCGCCGCTTGCCAAGGCCAGTACAGTAAGCCTGAACATCCCGTTGCCGGAAGACACCGATATCTACATGCCGATGACTTCTCGGATCATCCAATTGACCGTGCTGGATGTGCTGGCGACCGGCATGACCCTGCGTCGCGGGGTGGATTTCCAGCCGCATTTGCGCAAGATCAAAGAGAGTTTGAATGACAGCCGGTATCCGGTGGGGGATGAGTTCAACTAAGCCTGGACCTGTGTTGGCTGCACTGGCCTCATCGGGAGCAAGCCCCCTCCCACATTTGAAGGTATTCACAAATCAAACTGTGGGAGGGGGCTTGCTCCCGATAGGGCCCTCAGCCATACGCCTAAGCTCCGCCCTGGCCTGCAGACTCAAATGCGCCCTCTCCCCCGGCGCCAGGCTCGCACCGGCCATCGCCGACTCCACGCACACAAACCCCGACGCCTCGTTAAAGCTCACGCCCAACAGCGGTCGGCTACCTGGATGCCACACAACCGTGTCGGCGCTGTCGCCGGTGTCGATGCACAGTTCACGCTGCCAGGCGTGGTCCTTGAGCTGTAGTTCGCCCTCATGCTGGAACACCCGCTGGCAACCGCCATCGACCCGCAGTTCACCTTCCTGCTGGCAGACCTGACGGTTGAGCTGATCATAACCTTGCGCGCCGTCGAGCCCAGACAGCGCTACCTCGTCAACGTGACCAATACGCCAGTAAGCGTGCAAAGCATGGCTCAACTGGCACGGCAACTCGTCCTGGTGCTCGGTGCTCAGGCGCAGTTCCAGGGTTTCGCCCAAGTGCGCGTGCAAGTCCACCTGCCAGTCGCACAATTGCAATTGCCAGTGCAGGCGCACGCCATCGTCATCGGTGCTGCTGTCGAGCAGCTTCCAGTCAATCAGGCGCGCCCAGCCATGGGACGGCCATGCGTTTTCGCTGGGGTGACGGCCATACCACGGCCAGCACACCGGTACGCCACCACGGATAGCCCCGACTTGCGGCCATTTGGCGGCACACCACAGCCACGGCTTCTGGCCCGTAGGTTGAAAGTGCAGCAATTGCGCACCCTGGCGACTGAACACCGCCTGGCACAGGGGGTGGTCGATCACCAACACATCGCGCATCTGAAAGCGCTCCCAGGCGAACACCGGTCGCTCGCGCAGGGATTTGAAAAAGCGTTGCAGCGGTTGCTCATGCATGTGCACAGGTTCCGAATATCACAGTGCAAGCCAAAAAAAAGCGGATAGCCATGGCTACCCGCAAATGCGCACAGAGAGAGGAGCTTATCGCAACAGCGTTAGAAGGTAGACTGAATTTTCAGGCCGGCGACCAAGGCGTTGTCGACTTGATCCACACCACCTGGGTGGGTGATGTATTGCAGGTTAGGGCGTACGGTCAGCCAATTGGTGACATGGAAGCCGTAGTTGATTTCGTAGTTGTATTCGGTACCTTGCAGCGGCATGTAACCGGCCTGGCTGTAGTCAGTGAAACCACCTGCCGCGTTACGTAGCTCTGCGGTTTTCTTCACGTCATCGTTGACATGGATACGGGCAAAACCGATGCCGATGTCATCCTTTGGACGCGCATCGAACGGGCCCTTGTACACAAACATCAGCGACTGATAGTTGTCGATGAAGTTGGTGTCCTTGTCGTGGAAGGTGACGTTAGCCGCAACGTTCAGACCACGGGAGGCATCACCATTGTGAGTGGTGAGTTGCTGTTGCACCACGCCCCAGTAGCCGCTTTTGCTGTTGCGAACGCGCAGGGCATCGCCAGTGGCGCCAGCGTCGCCGCCGTTGACGTCTTCGCGCACATCATCAGCGTCAGCCGTGCTCTTGTAGTAACCCACGCGGTACTCGCCCGGCAGGCCATTGACCTTCGGCGACCACACCAATTCAACTGGCAACACGGTGCCCTTGGTGCCGCTGCCGCTGAGCTTGAAGCCGTTGCCCATTTCGGTTTGCGATGGGTTCTGGTTGTACGCGCCAATTTGCGCATACAGTTCAGGCGTGATGTGGTATTTCACACGCAGAGCGGCCTGGCTGACGGGCCAGTTGTACCAGATGTTGGTGGCCCAGTTACCCACTTGGGAACCGCAGAACGCCAGGTTCTGGAACTCGCAGGGGAAGGTGTTGAAGTCTTCGCCTTCACCGAAGTAACCGGCTTTGACGTCCAGCTTGCCGTCGAGGAACTGGTGCTGGATCCACAGTTGGGTCAGACGCACCATGTGGCCACGGCCATACACTTCCTGCGATGAACTCAAGGTGCCAGCACGCGGGTCACCAACACGGTCGTTGGAGATGTTCTCGCCATTACGATTGGTCAACTGGATCTTGGCCTGGGTGTTATCCCAGCCCCACAGTTTTTGCAGGTCCAGTGCCACGCCAAGACCAAACTGGTCAGAGTAGCGACCGGTCTTGTCGTCGTTGTAGCCACCGTGAGCGTTGTAGCCCATCTCCCCAACGTAGTCGGCCTTGATGTCGATACCTTGCTCGATCAGCTTGGTACGCTCGCCGCCCCAATCGCCGGTCATCCACTTGGAATCGGCACTGAAGGCTTCATCCGCCATCGCATTGGCGGACAAAACCAGGGCTGCTACCGCTGACAGCTGGCAGATCAGCCGGGTGTTGTTGTGTTGCTTTTTCATCCCTACATCCTCGTCTTTATTGTTATTAAACTGTTTTTATCTAACGCGGGTTACATTTTTTAATTAAAACAACTGGTTATCTTCTTTTTCCTGTGGGAGCCGGGCTTGCCCGCGATGCAGGCGCCTCAGTCCTGCAGTTACAACGCGGTGACACCATCGCGGGCAAGCCCGGCTCCCACAGATGCCCCCAGTGAGCCAGCAGTCCCCAATCGCTCACCGGTCTTGGCGTCAAACAGCAACACCTTGGCCGGGTCGAATTGCAGCGTCAGTGTCTCACCCACCTGCGGCGCGACGTCCGGCGCCAAACGGCAGCAGACCTTGGTGTCGTTGAGCTGCACAAACACCAGCGTGTCCGGGCCGGTCGGCTCGGTCACCTGCACTTCGGCACGAATACTCGACGAGCCATTGCCCTCGCCCGCCGCCAACACGATCTGCTCCGGGCGCAGGCCGAGGATCACATCGAGGTCTTCAAGCCCGGCGTCATTCATGCTCAGCGGCAACTCGCAACGGGCCTGGCCGCTGTCCAGCAGCGCGACCAGGCGACCGTCCTTGCGTTGCAGGCGCAAAGGCACGAAGTTCATCGGTGGTGAACCGATAAAGCTTGCCACAAACAGGTTGGCCGGGTCGTTATAGATTTCTTTCGGCGTGCCGAATTGTTGGATGATGCCGTCCTTCATCACCGCCACTTTGTCGCCCAGGGTCATTGCTTCGATCTGGTCGTGGGTGACGTAGACGGTGGTGGTTTTCAGACGCTGGTGCATCAGCTTCATTTCGGTGCGCATCTCGACGCGCAATTTGGCGTCGAGGTTGGACAGCGGTTCGTCGAACAGGTAGATCTTCGGCCTGCGCGCCAGCGCTCGGCCCATGGCCACACGCTGCTGCTGGCCACCGGACAGTTGGCCCGGCTTGCGGTTGAGCAGGTGTTCGATCTGCAGCAGCTTGGCCACGCGTGCGACTTCGGCGTCGATGTCGGCTTGCGGCATCTTGCGAATCTTCAGGCCGAACTCGATGTTCTCGCGCACGCTCATGGTCGGGTACAGCGCATAGGACTGGAACACCATGGCGATGTCGCGGTCCTTGGGGCTCATGCCGCTCACGTCTTGATCACCGATCATGATCGCGCCGCCGGTAATGGTCTCAAGCCCGGCGATGCAGTTCATCAGCGTGGACTTGCCGCACCCCGAAGGGCCGACCAGGATCAGGAATTCGCCTTCCTTGATCGACAGTTCGATGTTCTTCAAGGTGTCGGGCAGGCCGGCGCCGTAGGTTTTGTTTACATTGCGAAGTTCAAGCGTAGCCATGATTACCCCTTGACCGCGCCGGCCGTGAGGCCGCGCACGAAATACTTGCCTGCGATCACATAGACCAGCAGGGTCGGCAGCCCGGCGATCATCGCCGCCGCCATATCCACGTTATATTCCTTGGCCCCGGTGCTGGTGTTGACCAGGTTGTTCAGCGCCACCGTGATGGGCTGGGAGTCGCCACTGGAGAACACCACGCCGAACAGGAAGTCGTTCCAGATCTGGGTGAACTGCCAGATCAGGCAGACCATGATGATCGGCGTCGACATCGGCAGAATGATCTGCCGGAAGATGGTGAAGAACCCCGCACCGTCCAGGCGTGCCGCCTTGATCAGCGCATCCGGGATGCTTACGTAGTAGTTACGGAAGAACAGCGTGGTGAACGCCAGGCCGTAGACCACGTGGATAAACACCAGGCCGGTGGTGGTGCTCGCCAGGCCCATCTTGCCGAGGGTGAACGACGCGGGCAGCAGCACGGTCTGGAACGGCAGGAAGCAGCCGAACAGCAACAATCCAAAGAACAGTTGCGAACCTCGGAAGCGCCAGAACGACAACACATAGCCATTCAAGGCCCCGATGGCGGTGGAAATCAGCACGGCTGGAACGGTGATCTTGATCGAGTTCCAGAAGTAGCCATCCACAGTGGCCCAGGCCTTGACCCAGCCGATGCCACTGACCACGGTCGGCCAGCTCAGCAGGTTGCCGCTGCTGATGTCTTCGGGAGTCTTGAAGCTGGTGAGCAGCATCACCACCAGCGGCACCAGGTACAGCAGCACGGCGAGGATCAGCACCGCATAGATCGCGATACGACTCAGGCTGATGGCAGGTTTGGAGGCGAGACTAGTCATTACGTTTGGTCCTCAGCTCGGAATAGAGGTACGGCACGATGATCGCGAGGATCGCACCGAGCATCAGGATTGCACTGGCCGAGCCCATGCCCATCTGGCCACGGCTGAAGGTGAACGAGTACATGAACATCGCCGGCAGATCGGACGAATAGCCCGGGCCACCCGCGGTCATCGCCGCCACCAGGTCGAAGCTCTTGATCGCAATGTGCGCCAGGATCATCACTGCACTGAAGAACACCGGACGCAGGCTTGGCAGCACCACGCTCCAATAGATGCGCGGCAGGCTGGCGCCGTCGATCTGGGCGGCGCGGATGATCGATTGATCAACCCCACGCAGGCCAGCCAGGAACATCGCCATGATAAAGCCCGAGGCTTGCCACACAGCGGCGATCACCAGGCAGTAGACCACGCGGTCGGGGTCGATCAGCCAGTCGAGACGGAAGCCTTCCCAGCCCCAATCCCGCAGAAGTTTGTCCAGGCCCATGCCCGGGTTGAGCAGCCATTTCCAGGCGGTACCGGTGACGATCATCGAAAGCGCCATCGGGTACAGGTAAATGGTGCGGATAAAGCCTTCGCGGCGGATTTTCTGGTCGAGGAAAATCGCCAGCAGCACACCGATCACCAGGGTGATGCCAATGAACATGCCGCCGAACAGCGCCAGGTTTTTGCTCGCCACCCACCAACGGTCGTTGTCGAACAAACGCTCATACTGAGCCAGGCCCGCCCATTTGTAGCTGGGCAGGAACGTGGAAGTGGTGAACGACAGCACGAACGTCCACAGGATGTAGCCGTAAAAGCCTACCAGCACGATGAACATGCTCGGCGCCAGCACCAGTTTGGGTAGCCAGCGTTGCAGCACATCGAACGGCGAGGCCTTGCTGAACACAGCAACAGAACTCATGGGAAAATCCACTACAGGGAAAAAGGACTACAAGGTGAGTCTCTTGTCGAACGCGGTTTGTGTGGGAGCTGGCTTGTCGAATCGTCGCACCGCTGCGATGGCATCACCTCGGTGTAACCGGTACACCGAGTTGCCTGCATCGCGGGCAAGCCCGGCTCCCACAAAAATCCGCTACCAAGTATTACTTGGCCGACTTGATCGCAGCACCCAGCTTCTTGGCGGTGTCGGCCGGGTCGGCTTTCGGGTCGTTGATGTAGTTGGTCACTACGTCAAAGAACGCACCTTGCACCGCCAGGGTAGTGGCCATGTTGTGCGCCATGCTTGGCTGCAGGCCGCCGGTCTTGGCATCGGTCAGGAAGTCCTTGGCGGCGGTCTGGGCGCAGGAGTCGAAGCCGTAGGAATCCATCTTGGTCAGCATGTCGTTACGCACAGGGATCGAGCCCTTGTTGATGCTGAACACTTTCTGGAAGTTTTCACCCAGCACGACTTTGGCGATGTCCTGCTGACCTGCGGCAGTGCCTTTGTCTTTCTGCTTGAACACCGCCAGGGAGTCGATGTTGTAGGTGAAGGCTTTGTCGGTGCCAGGGAACGCTACGCACTCGTAGTCCTTGCCAGCGACTTTCTTGGCGGCAGTCCACTCGGACTTGGCCCAGTCACCCATGATCTGCATACCGGCCTTGCCGTTGATGACCTTGCCGGCTTCGAGGTTCCAGTCCTGGCCTTTGCCGTCCACGTCCATGTAGGTCGCGACTTTCTTCAGCTCAGTGAGGGACTTGACCATTTGCGGACCGGTCAGGGCGTCGTTATCCAGGTCGACCAGGGCTTTCTTGTAGCCATCAGCCCCCATGACCGAGAGCACTACCGCTTCGAAAACAGTGCTGTCCTGCCAAGGCTGGCCGCCGTGGGCAAGCGCAATGAAGCCTGCAGCTTTGAGCTTGTCGCCGGCTGCGTAGAATTCTTCGAGGGTGGTTGGGTTCTTGGTGATACCGGCTTTCTTGAAGACTTCCGGGTTGATCCACAGCCAGTTCACACGGTGGATATTCACCGGTACGGCCACGTAGTCACCGTCGTACTTCACGGTGTCGGAGACTTTCTTGTCGAGCAGGGAATCCCACTTTTCTTCTTTGGCGACGTCTTTGAGCACGTCGGTGTCGAGCAGGCCAGTGGACGCCCATTCCTGAATGTCGGGGCCTTTGATCTGGGCTACGCCCGGTGGGTTGCCGGCAACCGCACGGCTTTTCAGCACGGTCATGGCCGTGGCGCCACCGCCACCTGCAACGGCACCGTCTTTCCAGGTGAAGCCGTCTTTCTCAACTTGGGCCTTCAGGACATCCACAGCCGCTTTTTCACCACCGGAAGTCCACCAATGCACCACTTCCACCGTACCTTTGGAGTCGGCGGCAAATGCACTGAGGGGAAACAACGAGGCAATGGAAATAGCAACGGCGAGGCGATTAATCGCGTTCATCTGAGTACCTTTTCTTGTTGTTATGCATGCAAGTCTAGAGCTTGCGCTGCACGGAGTTTAAACAGGGATTTTCCAGGCGCAGGTAACAAAGGGACGCACAAATGTCACCACTTGGTGACATAACGTCCGCTGCCCAATGCACTGGCCAGGCTGGGTGCCAAGGGTAACGCCGGCAGCACGACCGCTTGCCAGGCATGGTACAGATCAGGTTTGCCGCCCCAGATTTTGCTGCTGGGTTGGTTGTGCGGGCTGAGTTCGTGGTGCCAACTGCCATGGAGCCGATCGATGAAGTGGGTTTCACAAAACTCCCAGATGCGTCGATACCAGATCTCGTAATGCAGTTCACCCGTACGTTTGAGCAGTGCCTGAGCAGCGGCGCTGGCTTCTGCGTGGGTCCAGTGCAAGCGCTCGCGTACAACCGGGCGCCGGTTCCAATCCAAAGTGTAGACAATGCCCGGTGCACCATCCACGGCCCAGGCATATTCACAGGCGCTGGCAAACAGCCCTTTGGCGTCGTCAACCAACCAAGCCGGCGTATCCAGCCCGGCCTGCAGGCGCGCAGCTTCCAGGTGCAGTAGCAGCCGCGCCCATTCGAAACCGTGCCCAGGGGTGATGCCGTAGGGGCGAAACCCATCAGCGGGGTTATCTTCGTTGTAGCCCAGTAGAGGTTTCCACTGCGCGTCAAAGTGCTCGATCACCATGAACTGGTTGCTGGCGGCGTGGGTGTGGATCACCCGCTCGACGATGCGCAGCGCACGGTCCAGCCAACGGCTGTCAGCAGTGACATCGGCCAGGGCCAGGAAGGCTTCGGTGGCGTGCATGTTGCTGTTGGCGCCGCGATAGCCTTCGACACCACTCCAGTCCCGGGCGAAAGATTCAAGCATGACGCCCTCCTCCTCGCTCCAGAAGAACTGGTCGATGATATGGATGGCGTCGTTCAACAAGGTTTGCGCACCCGGCGCGCCAGCCACCACCGCAGAGCTGGCGGCCAGGGCCACGAATGCATGCAGGTACGCTGCTTTGCCGGTGTTGCCATCCAGGGCTTGGGGCGCGGCGAACCAGCCACCGTGCTCACTGTCGCGCAGCGGGCCGCTGAGAGCCGTCACGCCATGCGCCACCAGCTCGGCATAACCGGGCAGCCCCATGACATGGGCCATGGCGAAACTGTGGGTCATACGGGCGGTGTTCATGGTTTCGGCGCGGGCATCGGCGGGCAACTGGCCTTTATCGTCGAGGTTGCCGAACCCGTCCGGCAGGCGCGATGCCTTGGCGAACGCCAACAGGCGCTGGCCTTCAGCGGCGAGCCAGGCGTGGTGGGCAGGTGCGTTCAGCCAACTGCTGGCAGGCAGTGGATGGGTGGTCATGGGTGGCCCTTATTGTTTTTTGTGGGATGACCGGAGTCTAAACAAGGGCGCGGTAGGGGCAAGTAACGAAGGGGAGAAGAAATGTCACTATCTGGTGACAATCAATCTCCAAGTGAAAATCCAAAATGTGGGAGGGGGCTTGCTCCCTCCTACATTTAGATCTCATTCAAAGGCCATAACTTCGTTCATTGACCCAGCGGTGTGGCCGCAGCAGGCGCATTGAGGCGCTGGTTCAGATTCTGCACCTGGCTCTGCAAGGTGGTGATATTGCGCGTGGTCTGGATGCGGAACACATCAAACTCCTTGTTGGTCGGCGCATCGACGTTGGCAGGCTGGTTTTCCTGGGCACTCTTGAGTACCAGCAAATCCTGCTCAAGACGGGCGATGGCGGCGCCTGGATTGCCCTGCTTCTTCAAGGCTGCCACATCAGTGGACAAGTCCTTGATCTCACCTTGGGCCGCCTTGAGGCTGGCGACAGCGTCGGTCAGGGCCTGCACCTGGCCTTGCAGCTTGGCATTGGCAGCCGTCAGTTCGGTGGTACTGGCGCTCATCTGGGCCAGGCGACTATCCAGCTCGGTGGCTTGGCCGGCGACGCCCAACTGTTGCTTGCCCTGCTCCTGCAACTGGGCTTGCAACTGCTTGATCTGCAATTTCAGCGCCTCGCTGCCGTTGTTCACGCTGGCTTCGCTGGCCACGACCTTGCCGGAAATATCCTGCAGGCGCCCCGCCGCTTCCTCGCTGATGCGGGCGAAGCTTTCCTGGGTGGCGACCAGTTGCTGGCCCATCAGGGAAATCTGCTGGAAGCTCCACCAGGCCAGGCCGGCGAAAGCAATCAGCAATGCGCCTACCAACGCCCACAACGGGCCGGTGCTGGCACTTTTAACTTTGACCACTGGTGTGGTTCGCGAGCGCACCGAAGTGGCGGCAGTCGGCACGAAATCATCGTCGTCCCCGAGGTCTGCCCGCAGGCTGGGCACGTTGTCGAAGTCGTCTTTTGCATCGTTACGCATGAATCTACCTTGAATCAATGAGGTGGCTGCTCAGAGGCCGAGCGGCGCAAGTATAAACCGTGCCCCAGACGCATAGGTCGACACGGTCCGGCGAATTCGGTTCCCGATGTGTTGCTGGTTATGAACTTACTTGAGGCCCGGATCCTGGGCTTTCCACCAACTGCAGAACTCATCGAGCGCGGCCCACAGGGTGACCTTGGGGTCGTAGTCCAGATAATGCCTGGCACGGCTGATGTCGAGGGTGAAATCTTTGTTCATCACCTGCATGCCCAAACGCGATAACGAAGGCTCCGGCCGCCCCGGCCACATCGCACAGAACGCCTCATTCAAGGCCGCCACGCTGTAGGACAAACCGTAAGACCGATAACGGGTAACTTGGGGCAGCTCCATTTGCCGCATCACATAATTGACCACATCCCATATAGGCACCGGTGCGCCGTTACTGATGTTGTACGCCTTGCCCAGCGCCGAGCCGGGTGCGAGCAGGCTGCTGAGCAGCGCTTCATTGAGGTTGTGCACGCTGGTGAAGTCGACCTTGTTCAGGCCGTCGCCGACAATGGCCAGGCGGTTCTTGCGCTGCATCTTCAACAGCCGCGGGAAGATGCTCATGTCGCCGGCACCGGTGACAAAACGCGGGCGCAACGCCAACACCTCAAGACCGAACTCCTGGGCACCGAAGACCTTCTGCTCGGCCAGGTATTTGGTGGCGGCATAAGGATGCTTGAAACGCTTGGGCACCTGCTCTTCGGTGATGCCTGAATGGTCGCGGCCGTCGAAGTAGATCGACGGCGACGACAGGTGCACCAGGCGCCCCACGCGCTGCTTGAGGCAGGCTTCGACCACGTTTTCAGTGACCAGCACATTGCCTTGGTGAAAGTCCTGATACTTGCCCCACAACCCGACGGCGCCGGCGCAATGCACCACGGCTTCAACGTCGCGGCACAGGTCACGCACCAGGTCGGCATCATTCAAGTCACCCTGGATAAACTCGGCACCGCGCCGAACCAGGTGTTCGACACCCTCGGCGCGTCGCCCGTTGACCCGCACATCCAGGCCCTGTTCAAGGGCAAAACGCGCAAAGCGCCCGCCGATGAAGCCGCTTGCGCCGGTGACCAGAATTTTCATGTAGTACTCCGTGTTCTTTCGTTTTTCATCGCTGTGGCCTTGACGCCCGCCATCACTTCAACGGCACCAACCAGTGGCCACAAACCTGGGCCAGATGGTCGGTCAACAAGCCCAACAGTTGCCCGCCACTGCGCCAATGATGCCAGTACAGCGGCACATCGATGGGCTTATCTGGCAATAACTCCACCAATACGCCGGTTTCCATCTGGTCGCGCACCTGTAACTCGGGCACCAGGCCCCACCCAAGACCGGCTTCCGTCAGGCGAATAAAACCCTCGGACGACGGGCATAGATGGTGCTCAAAACCTCCGTCCACCCCGAGGGAAGCCAGGTAACGGTGTTGCAGGAAATCATCCGGGCCGAACACCAGCGCCGGCGTGCGCGCCAATTGATCGGCGCGCACGCCCGCCGGAAAATGCCGGGCAATAAACGCCGGGCTGGCCAGCGCCCGATAACGCATGGCGCCCAGTAACAGGCTGCGAGCACCGGCCACCGGGCGCTCGCTGGCACAGATACAGGCCGCAACCTCACCGGCACGCATACGCTTGAGGCCCACAGTCTGGTCTTCGACCACCAGGTCCAGCAGCAAGTGCTGTTCGGCGCAGAAGTCGCTGATGGCCTCGGCCCACCATGTGGCCAGGCTGTCGGCATTCAGGGCGATGCGCAAGCGCTCGGGCATACCCTCCTCGTCCAGCGCCGGCACCTGGCTTTGCAGGTCACGCTCCAGCAAACGCACCTGTTGCACATGGTTGAGCAGGCGTCGGCCGATGTCGGTCGGGGTTGGGGGCGAGGCCCGTACCAGCACCGGCTGCCCGATACGCGCCTCCAGCAGCTTGATGCGCTGGGAGATCGCCGACTGCGACAGCCCCAGCACCTGGGCACCGCGCTCGAAGCCGGCTTGTTCCACCACCGCCGCCAGGGCGGAAAGCAACTTATAGTCGAACATCAGTTTTCCTAATGAGCGATCAGCAATATTGGTTTTTCTTATACAGGTCCGACCCGCACCATAGCCAGCATCGTTTAAGCATCAACAAGGATCCTTCAGTATGTGGCAGAGCTATATGAACGGCTTGCTGGTGGCCCTCGGGCTGATCATGGCAATCGGCACCCAGAACGCGTTCGTCCTCGCGCAAAGCCTGCGCCGCGAGCATCACTTGCCCGTCGCGGCCTTGTGCGTGATCTGCGATGCGCTGCTGGTGGCCGCCGGGGTGTTCGGCCTGGCCACCGTGCTGGCCCAGAGCCCGATACTGCTTGCGGTGGCACGCTGGGGCGGCGCAGCGTTCCTGCTGTGGTATGGCGCATGTGCGCTACGCCGGGCCTGTTCGAAACAAAGCCTGGATCAGGATGCCACTCTCAAGACCCGCTCATTGCGCGCGGTCCTGTTGAGCGCGCTGGCGGTGACCCTGCTAAATCCCCATGTGTACCTGGACACCGTGCTGCTGATCGGTTCCCTGGGCGCGCAACAAACGCAGCCGGGGGCTTACGTGGCCGGTGCCGCCAGCGCTTCGTTCCTGTGGTTCACCACCCTGGCACTCGGCGCGGCGTGGCTGGCACCCTGGCTGGCACGCCCGGCCACCTGGCGCCTGCTGGACTTGCTGGTGGCAGTGATGATGTTCTCGGTGGCCTACCAATTGATCAGCGCCTGACCAATAGTTGAAAACGCGCTGGAACCTCTATCCCACACAGTTGTTGCGTGGTTATGCCGCACCCCCGGTGCTATGATCGGACCCCTGCGCCGCAAAGAGTACAAACTCCCCGGCGCATGTTTGGCCGCCCGTGATCGGCCTTGCGCTCACCGCAACTGACCTGATTAGGAGAATCATCATGGCTTTCGAATTGCCGCCGCTGCCCTACGCACACGATGCCCTGCAGCCGCACATCTCCAAGGAAACCTTGGAATACCACCACGACAAGCACCACAACACCTATGTCGTGAACCTGAACAACCTGGTGCCTGGCACCGAGTTCGAAGGCAAGACCCTGGAAGAAATCGTCAAGTCTTCCTCGGGCGGCATCTTCAACAACGCCGCTCAGGTCTGGAACCACACCTTCTACTGGAACTGCCTGGCGCCAAACGCCGGCGGCCAACCAACCGGCGCACTGGCTGAGGCCATCAATGCGGCGTTCGGTTCGTTCGACAAGTTCAAGGAAGAGTTCACCAAGACGTCCGTCGGCACCTTCGGTTCCGGTTGGGGCTGGCTGGTGAAAAAGGCTGACGGTTCCCTGGCCCTGGCCAGCACCATCGGCGCCGGCAACCCGCTGACCAGCGGCGACACCCCGCTGCTGACCTGCGACGTATGGGAACACGCCTACTACATCGACTACCGCAACGTGCGTCCAAAGTATGTGGAAGCGTTCTGGAACCTGGTCAACTGGAAGTTCGTGGCTGAGCAGTTCGAAGGCAAGACCTTCACTGCCTAAGCAGCGCGTTCAGTAAAAAGAGCCCGGCGATTGCCGGGCTTTTTTGTGCTCGCCAGGCAGACCGCCCGGAAATAGCGGAACTCAACAGTAACAATTCACCACACAAACGCCAGGAGGAATAAACCTCCTAAACCAATGTGGAGAATGACGATGGATCCTATTTCGATGGCAGCAGGGGTTATGGGTGCAATCCCAATGGTGGCGGGTATTGCTGATAAAGGGATGGATCTGGCAAACGGCGCAATGGGCGCGGGACACAAAGTCCTGGACATGGCAAACAAAGTCCTGGACATGGTCGGTGAAGGCGCCAGGATCGGTGGGGAACAGCCAAAGCCCCAGGGTCAGATCAATTTTTCTTAAATCGTCACCCACTCGAAGGCGGATCTCCTCCGCCTTCTCTCCTGCCGAGCGTGCAGCCCCCTAGCCTTTCCTGTTTACGACAAGCCCGAATATCCGCGGGCGCCCACCTGCGTTTATCCAGCTCAAACCTCAATTGAGCTCAGCCCCCAATGTCCCTTTGACTGCCATCCTCAGATTGCCAATACTCATGGCATATTGACGGCCACCCGCATGAGACAAGGAATGCCCCTTTGAAGCTGGAACTCAAAAACAGCTTGTCGGTGAAGTTGCTACGGGTTGTGCTGCTGTCGGCCTTGATCGTCGGCGTGGCGTTGAGCGTGGCGCAGATTGTTTTTGATGCCTACAAGACGCGCCAGGCTGTGGCTGGCGATGCGCAACGTATCCTCGACATGTTTCGCGACCCCTCGACCCAGGCCGTCTACAGCCTGGACCGCGAGATGGGTATGCAAGTGATCGAAGGGTTGTTCCAGGACGACGCCGTGCGCATGGCCTCCATCGGTCATCCCAACGAGACCATGCTGGCGGAAAAAAGCCGCGCGTTACAGCAATCCCCCAGCCGCTGGTTGACCGACCTGATTCTGGGCCAGGAACGCTCCTTTACCACCGCATTGGTCGGCAAAGGCCCCTACAGCGAATATTACGGCGACCTCAGTATCACCCTGGATACCGCCACCTATGGCAGAGGTTTTCTGGTCAGCTCGGTCATCATCTTTATCTCGGGCGTATTGCGCGCCCTGACCATGGGGCTGGTGCTGTACCTGGTGTATCACTGGATGCTGACCAAACCGCTGTCACGGATTATCCAGCACCTGACATCGATCAACCCGGACCGCCCCAGCGCACACAAGATCCCTCAGCTCAAGGGCCACGAACGCAACGAACTGGGGCAGTGGATAAACACCGCCAACCAGTTGCTCGAGTCCATCGAGCGCAATACCCACCTGCGCCACGAGGCCGAATCCAGCCTGTTGCGCATGGCCCAATATGACTTCCTGACCGGCCTGCCCAACCGCCAGAAGCTGCAGGAACAGCTGGACAAGATCCTCACTGACGCCGGCCGCAGGCAGCGCCGGGTGGCGGTGTTGTGCGTTGGGCTGGATGATTTCAAGAGCGTCAACGAACAATTCACCTACCAGGCCGGCGACAAACTGCTACTGGCCCTGGCCGATCGCCTGCGCGCCCACAGCGGACGCCTCGGCACGCTTGCCCGCTTGGGAGGCGACCAGTTCGCCCTGGTGCAGGCCGATATCGACCAGCCTTACGAAGCCGCCGAACTGGCGCAAAGCATTTTGGATGACCTGGAGGCGGAGTTCGCACTTGAGCATGACCTGATCAGGCTGCGTGCCACCATCGGCATCACGCTATTCCCTGAAGATGGCGACAGCACCGAGAAGTTGCTGCAAAAAGCCGAGCAGACCATGACCCTGGCCAAGAGCCGCTCGCGCAACCGCTATCAGTTCTACATCGCCAGCGTCGACAGCGAAATGCGCCGGCGCCGCGAATTGGAAAAGGACCTGCGCGATGCGCTGAGCCGCGACCAGTTCCACCTGGTGTACCAGCCGCAAATCAGCTACCGCGACCATCGCGTAGTCGGCGTAGAGGCCCTGTTGCGCTGGCAACACCCGGAGCACGGCCTGGTACCGCCGGATCTGTTTATTCCGCTGGCGGAACAGAACGGCACCATCATCCCGATCGGCGAATGGGTGCTGGACCAGGCGTGCCGGCAACTGCGCGAATGGCATGATCAGGGCTTCACCACGCTGCGCATCGCCGTCAACCTGTCCACCGTGCAACTGCACCACACCGAGTTGCCGCGGGTGGTCAACAACCTGATGCAGATCTATCGCTTGCCGCCCCGCAGCCTGGAACTGGAAGTGACCGAGACCGGCCTGATGGAAGACATCAGCACCGCCGCCCAGCACCTGCTGAGCCTGCGTCGCTCCGGGGCGCTGATCGCCATTGATGACTTCGGCACCGGTTATTCATCCCTGAGCTACCTGAAAAGCTTGCCGCTGGACAAGATCAAGATCGACAAAAGCTTCGTCCAGGACCTGCAGGATGATGACGATGACGCAACGATCGTGCGCGCCATTATCCAACTGGGCAAAAGCCTGGGTATGCAGGTGATTGCCGAAGGCGTGGAGACCGCCGAACAAGAGGCGTACATCATCTCCGAAGGCTGCCATGAGGGTCAGGGTTATCACTACAGCAAACCGCTGCAGGCGCGGGAGCTGGCGGCTTATTTGAAGCAGTCCGAGCGTAATAACGCGGTGAGTCTGTGAATTAACCAACCAATACCAAATATTTCCCGCGTATAAGCCTTTACACAAAATGCAAATCTTTCGCATTATGTCGCAGCTTTTGCGCTCCCCGCGCGCCCTATTCACACTCGAAGCAGGATGTTCGCCATGATTCGTATGCCCTTGGCCACCGCCAGTCTGCTGGCCATTGCCATTTCTCTCGCCGGTTGTGGCGAAGGTAAAGACAAGGCCGCCGCGCCTCAAGCACCCGCCGCCGCCAGCACAACCGCACCGGCTGCCGGCCAGGTCGACGAAGCAGCCGCCAAGGCGGTTGTCGCGCACTACGCAGACATGGTGTTTGCGGTATACAGCGATGCCGAATCCACCGCGAAAACCCTGCAGACAGCGGTCGACACCTTCCTCGCCAACCCGAACGACGAAACCCTGAAAGCGGCCCGTACCGCCTGGATCGCCGCGCGCGTCCCGTACCTGCAAAGTGAAGTGTTCCGCTTCGGCAACACCATCATCGACGACTGGGAAGGTCAAGTGAACGCCTGGCCCCTGGACGAAGGCTTGATCGACTACGTCGACAAATCCTACGAGCACGCACTGGGTAACCCGGGCGCCAACGCCAACATCATTGCCAATAGCGAGATCCAGGTCGGCGAAGACAAGATCGACGTCAAGGAAATCACCCCGGAAAAACTCGCCAGCCTCAATGAGCTGGGCGGTTCCGAGGCGAACGTTGCCACCGGCTACCACGCCATCGAATTCCTGCTCTGGGGCCAGGACCTCAACGGCACCGGCCCAGGCGCGGGCAACCGTCCGGCCTCGGACTACCTGACCGGTGACGGTGCCACCGGCGGTCACAATGAGCGCCGCCGCACTTACCTGCGCGCAGTGACTCAACTGCTGGTCAGCGACCTGGAAGAAATGGTCGGCAACTGGAAACCCAACGTCGAAGACAACTACCGCGCCACCCTGGAGTCGGATCCGGCTACCGACGGCCTGCGTAAAATGCTGTTCGGCATGGGCAGCCTGTCTTTGGGCGAGCTGGCCGGCGAGCGCATGAAGGTGTCCCTGGAAGCCAATTCGCCGGAAGACGAACATGATTGCTTCAGCGACAACACCCACAACTCGCAGTTCTACGACGCCAAGGGCATCCGCAACGTTTATCTGGGTGAATACACCCGCGTTGACGGCACCAAGCTGACCGGCGCCAGCCTGTCGTCCCTGGTAGCCAAGGCCGATCCGGCTGCCGATGCCGCCCTCAAGGCGGACCTGGCGGCAACCGAAGCGAAGATCCAGGTCATGGTCGACCGCGCCAACGCCGGCGAGCACTACGACCAGTTGATCGCCGCAGGCAACGACAAGGGCAACCAGATCGTACGCGACGCGATTGCCGCCCTGGTCAAGCAGACCGGTTCGATCGAGGCCGCTGCCGGCAAGCTGGGCATCGGTGACCTGAACCCGGACAGCGCTGATCACGAGTTCTGATCCCTGCGGTACTGAAAAAGGCGACCTTGTGGGAGGGGGCTTGCTCCCGATAGCGGTGGATCAGCAGATACATTCTGCGCTGATCAGCTGCTATCGGGAGCAAGTCCCTCCCACATTTTGCTCCGTGTAACCTCAAGCACTCTGGTTTACATGCCCAGCACCGTCGGTAGAATGGCGCCTCTGCCCAATCACCCGAGCGAACTTCATGGCGTTGCCGACCCTACGTATCATCGGTTTCATCATCGGCATCTTCCTGATCACCCTTGCCGTCGCCATGGTCATCCCGATGGCCACCCTGGTGATCTTCGAACGCACCAGCGACCTGCCCTCATTCCTGTGGGCCAGCCTGATCACCTTTATCGCCGGGTTGGCCCTGGTCATCCCCGGTCGCCCGGAGCATGTGCACTTGCGCCCCCGGGACATGTACCTGCTGACCGTCAGCAGTTGGGTGGTGGTGTGCATCTTCGCCGCCCTGCCCTTTTTGCTGACCCAGCACATCAGCTACACCGACTCGTTCTTTGAAAGCATGTCCGGCATCACCGCCACCGGCTCCACCGTGCTGAGCGGCCTGGACAGCATGTCGCCGGGCATCCTGATGTGGCGTTCGCTGCTGCACTGGCTCGGCGGTATCGGCTTTATCGGCATGGCGGTGGCGATCCTGCCGCTGCTGCGTATTGGTGGTATGCGCCTGTTCCAGACCGAATCCTCGGACCGCTCGGAAAAGGTCATGCCCCGCTCGCACATGGTGGCGCGGCTGATCGTGGCGGCGTATGTGGGCATCACCATCCTCGGCAGCCTGGCATTCTGGTGGGCCGGAATGGGTTTGTTCGATGCGATCAACCACGCAATGTCGGCGATTTCCACCGGCGGGTTCTCCACCTCGGATGAGTCCCTCGCGCACTGGAAACAACCGGCCGTGCACTGGGTCGCGGTGGTGGTGATGATCCTCGGCAGCTTGCCGTTCGCCCTGTATGTGGCCACGTTGCGCGGCAACCGTCGAGCGCTGATCAAGGACCAGCAGGTGCAAGGCTTGCTCGGCCTATTGCTCGTGACCTGGCTGGTGCTCGGCACCTGGTACTGGTGGACCACCGACCTGCATTGGCTCGATGCCTTGCGCCATGTGGCGCTGAATGTGACTTCGGTAATGACGACCACCGGATTTGCACTGGGGGACTACAGCCTGTGGGGCAACTTCTCACTGATGCTGTTCTTTTACCTGGGCTTTATCGGCGGCTGCTCGGGCTCCACGGCCGGCGGCATCAAGATCTTCCGTTTCCAGGTCGCCTATATCCTGCTCAAGGCCAACTTGAACCAGTTGATCCACCCACGTGCGGTGATCAAGCAAAAGTACAACGGTCATCGCCTCGACGAAGAAATTGTGCGGTCGATCCTGACCTTTTCATTTTTCTTTGCCATTACCATCTGCACCATCGCCCTGGCCTTGTCACTGCTGGGCGTGGACTGGATGACCGCGCTGACCGGTGCCGCCAGCACCGTGTCCGGCGTCGGCCCGGGCCTGGGTGAAACCATCGGCCCGGCCGGCAACTTCGCCACCCTGCCGGATGCAGCCAAGTGGATTCTGTCGCTGGGTATGCTGCTGGGTCGACTGGAGATCATTACCGTGTTTGTGCTGTGTATTCCGGCATTTTGGCGCCACTGACCGACGACATTTCCTGCAGCCGTGCCCGGTACTCGCCGGGCGTGGCATTGAACCAGCGGCGAAACGCGCGGAAGAAGTTGCTCGGGTCGGCGAACCCCAGCAGGTAGGCAATTTCCAGCAAGGTCATGTTTGGCTGCGCCAGGTATTGCTCGGCCAGCTCGCGGCGGGTGTCATCGAGCAAGGCCTGGAAACTGGTGCCCTCCTCCTGCAAACGTCTTTGCAAGGTACGTTGGGACAGATGCAGTGTCTGGGCCACCGCTTCGCGCTTGGGCTCCCCCTGGGGCAGCAGGCGGCACAACACCTGTCGCGCGTTGTGGGTGACGCGACTTTCGGAGAAACGCGCCAGGTATTCACCGGCAAAACGATCATGCAATAGCGCCATGGCCTCGTTGGCCGTGGGCAGCGGTGCATCCATGTCGGCTTGCTCGAAGATCAGCGCGTCATAGGGCGCATTGAATTGCAGCGGCGCATGGAAGGCCTGTTTGTACGGCGCCAGGTCCGCTGGTTGATCGCCCTGCAGCAGCACTTTGCGCGGTTGCAGGGTGCGCCCGGTAAGCCAGCCGCACAGCGCCAGCGCACTGGCCAGCGAGGCTTCGGCGCTTTGCCGGGTCGGCGGCAGATGATCGCCATGCACTGTCAGAATCAACGCATAGCCTTCGGGTAAGAGTCGGAAGCTCAAGTCGGCGCTTTCGGCGATGATGCGCTGGTAGCGCACCAATCGCATAAAGCCTTCAGCCAGAGTGTTGCTGGACATCAGCGCATAACCGGCAACATGGAACGAGGCCGGCCGCACCACCTTGCCCATGTTCAAGCCAATCGCCGGGTTGCCTGACACCTCCACAGCCCGCTGCCACAGGCGGGTCATGGAATCCTGGGGAAAACGCGCGTCCGGGTCACTGAGGGCGGCATAGTCCAGGCCCAGTTGCTTGCACAACGCACGGCAATCCAGGCCGTCCATTTCCAACGCCTTGACTATCCCCATCGCCCAGCTTGCAGAAGTTGTTCGTTCGCTCATGGCGTCTTCTTATTGAAAGCAGGCTCAAACGGCAGCCAGGAAGCCAAGGATACTAAAGTGGCATCTATTGTCACTGGCTGATACCACTGATCACTCTAGACTCAAATAAGCTCCCCGCCGAACACCTGTTGGGCGGTACAACAACCAGAGGGCCGGCCACCGTGGAAAACACCAGGAAATTCAACAGCTTTGCCGAGTTTTACCCGTACTACCTGAGCGAACATGGCAACAGCACCTGCCGGCGCTTGCATTTCATCGGCACCACCCTGGTGATCGGTATCCTCGCGTACGCCATAGGCCGGGGGTCACTGCTCCTGTTGCTGGCCTTGCCAATCGCAGGCTACACCTTTGCCTGGATTGGCCACTTCTTTTTCGAAAAGAACCGTCCGGCGACCTTTCAGCACCCGTTCTATAGCTTGCTGGGGGATTTCGTGATGTACCGCGACATGATCCTGGGCAAGGTACCGTTCTAGGGGGCGTTCTCATGTCACTTGCGTCGCAAGTATGAAAAATTATGCATCCGCCGAGATAAAAGTCTTTTTGTCATTTACGGTGCTGTATCCTGCCAAGGCTTTTTGAGAGCGCGCAATCACCTGCGATTGAAAACAGACCTTGCGAGGAGCGACGACGATGCACGAGATACCTAATCTCCCCTTCCCAAGCCTGCACCCAACCGAGCAGCCAACACCGCAGCAGGCCAGCAACAAGCAGCCTGCGACCAAAGAAGCAAAACCAGTCGACAGCAAACGCCAAGACTGACGCCGTACCAGACCGTGTGGAAAGCGCACCTTTGAGCGCTTTCCACACTGCCTGAATCATTCGAGACGCTCATCATGACCACAACCCTTCCCGATACGCCGGACGCCGCCGTGCTCGACGCTGCCTTGCAGATGGTCGAAGTCTGGAACCGCCTCAGTGCAGACAAGCAAGCCGCACTGCTCAAGCGCTTCGGCACCCAGGAAAATGCCCTGGCAGCCCTGGTGACGACTCAATTGCTGGCTCCCGCCCAAGCCTGATGCATCTTTGATCCGAGGTTTTACATTTTTGCCGCCCTGCCCGGCCTGCGCGCCGGTATCATTAGCAGCCTATCTTTACCTGCTGCGACAGTGGACCTCTCCCATGCCAGATACCCAGCGACCCATGGCCGTCACGCTGCAAGTCGTTTCCATCGTGCTGTTTACCTTTATCGGCTACCTGAATATCGGCATCCCCCTGGCTGTACTGCCGGGCTATGTGCATAGCCAATTGGGCTATGGCGCCGTGATCGCCGGGCTGGTCATCAGCGTGCAATACCTGGCGACCCTGTTGAGCCGCCCCTATGCCGGCAAGATTATCGACAACCTGGGCAGCAAGCGCGCCGTGCTGATTGGCCTGGTGGGCTGCGGTTCAAGTGGCGTGTTCATGTTGCTGGCGGCGTGGTTTTCCAGCCTGCCGGCAGTGAGCCTGGGCAGCCTGTTGATCGGTCGACTGGTGCTGGGCAGCGCCGAAAGCCTGGTGGGTTCAGGCGCGATCGGCTGGGGCATCGGCCGCGTTGGCGCGGCGAACACCGCCAAAGTCATCTCCTGGAACGGTATCGCCAGCTACGGCGCGCTGGCGGTCGGCGCACCATTGGGGGTGCTGTTGGTCAGCCGGTTCGGGCTGTGGAGCATGGGCGTGAGCATCATTCTGCTCGCCGTGCTGGGCGTGTTGTTGGCCTGGAAAAAACAAGCCGCGCCGATTGTACCCGGCGTACGTCTGCCGTTCATGAATGTGCTGGGCCGCGTGTTGCCACACGGTTGCGCGCTGGCGCTGGGCTCCATCGGCTTTGGCACCATCGCCACCTTTATCACCCTGTATTACACCACCCAGCACTGGGATAACGCGGTGTGGGCCTTGAGCCTGTTCGGCGCCAGTTTTATCGGCGCACGCTTGCTGTTTGGCAATTTGATCAACCGCATTGGCGGCTTTCGCGTCGCGATTGCCTGCCTGTCGGTGGAAGTCCTCGGCCTGCTGTTGCTGTGGCTGGCGCCGGATGCCCAACTGGCGCTGGCTGGCGCGGCGTTGAGCGGCTTCGGCTTTTCTCTGGTATTTCCGGCGCTGGGCGTGGAGGCGGTCAACCTGGTGCCCGCCTCCAGCCGTGGCTCGGCGGTAGGCGCCTATTCGCTGTTTATCGACTTGTCCCTGGGCATCACCGGGCCACTGGCAGGCGCCGTGGCAGCAGGTTTCGGCTTTGCATCGATCTTCCTGTTCGCCGCCCTCGCCGCCGCCGCCGGTTTGCTGCTGAGTCTGTACCTGTACCGCCAGGCACCCAAGGCCCGGGAAACGCGCGACGCCTAGAAGTCGACCTTGCCACGCCCGGCCTTGATGCTGCCGCGCTTGGTCTTGGACTCCAGGCGGCGCTTCTTGGACCCCAGGGTGGGCTTGGTCGGACGGCGCTTTTTCTCGACCTTGGTGGCGCTCTGGATCAACTCCACCAGGCGCTCCAACGCATCGGCACGATTCTGCTCCTGGGTACGGTATTGCTGGGCCTTGAGCACCAGCACACCTTCGCTGGTAATACGGCTGTCGCGTAGCGCCAGCAAGCGTTCCTTGTAGAACTCCGGTAATGAAGACGCCGGAATATCAAACCGCAGGTGCACTGCGCTCGACACCTTGTTGACGTTCTGACCACCGGCGCCCTGGGCGCGGATCGCGGTCAGCTCGATCTCGGCATCGGGCAGCTGTACGTTATTGGAAATCACCAGCATGAGTAACACGGTCCTCCGGAAGAAGCCCTAGGATACGCGAATGCACCTTGGCCATCCCCTCAAACAACAAACCCGGCACAAGGCCGGGTCTGCTTAACAACATTGACGCTTACTTCACCGCGGGGACCGCCATATCCACGGACTGCTGCGCCCGCTTGTTCTTGATCCAGTAACACACCCCCATGAACGCCACCCACACCGGGATCGCGTACACCGAGCGGTCAATGCCTGGAATCATCAACATGGTGCCCAGGATAAACACCACGAACGCCACACAGATAATGTTGCCATACGGATACCACAGCGCCTTGAACAGCGGCACCTGGCCGGTGCGATTCATGTGCTGGCGGAACTTGAAGTGCGAGAAGCTGATCATCGCCCAGTTGATCACCAGCGTGGCCACCACCAGCGACATCAGCAGTTCCAGCGCGTTATGGGGCATCAGGTAGTTCATCAGCACCGCCACCAGGGTGATCGCCGCCGAGGCCAGGATCGAGCGCACCGGCACGCCACGCTTGTCGATCTTCGCCAGGGCCTTGGGCGCGTCGCCCTGCTCGGCCATGCCCAGCAACATACGGCTATTGCAGTAGGTGCCGCTGTTGTACACCGACAGCGCCGCCGTCAGCACCACGAAGTTGAGGATATGCGCGGCGGTATTGCTGCCCAGCATAGAGAACACCTGCACGAACGGGCTGCCACTGTAGGCATCGCCAGAGGCGTTGAGAGTCGCCAGCAGGCTGTCCCACGGCGTCAACGACAACAGCACCACCAGGGCACCGATGTAGAAAATCAGGATGCGGTAGATCACCTGATTGATCGCCTTGGGGATCACGGTGCGTGGTTGATCGGCTTCGGCGGCGGTAAAACCAAGCATTTCCAGGCCGCCGAACGAGAACATGATGATCGCCATGGCCATCACCAACCCGCCAACACCATGGGGGAAAAACCCGCCGTGGTCCCACAGGTTGCTCACCGAGGCTTGCGGGCCGCCGCTGCCACTGACCAGCAGGTAGCTGCCCAAGGCAATCATGCCGACAATTGCCACCACCTTGATGATGGCAAACCAGAACTCGGCTTCACCGAAGACCTTGACGTTGGCCAGGTTGATCACGTTGATCAGCACGAAGAAAGCCGCCGCAGACACCCAGGTCGGGATCTCCGGCCACCAGTAGTGCACGTATTTGCCGACAGCGGTCAGCTCCGACATACCCACCAGAATGTAAAGAATCCAGCAGTTCCAGCCCGACAGAAAGCCGGCGAAACCGCCCCAGTATTTGTGGGCAAAATGGCTGAACGAACCGGCTACCGGCTCTTCGACGATCATCTCGCCGAGCTGGCGCATAATCATGAAGGCGATAAAGCCGCAGATGGCATAGCCCAGGATCATCGACGGGCCGGCGGATTTGAGCACCCCGGCCGAGCCCAGGAACAGACCGGTGCCGATGGCGCCACCGAGGGCGATCAACTGGATATGCCGATTTTTCAGGCCGCGTTTCAGCTCGCCTGAAGAGGAATGGGTTCCACTCATGAAAGGGTCTCACGCAAGGTTTGAGGATATGAATGCAGGTTGCTGCCTTGAATTACCGACTCAAGCAGCGCCGTTCAAACCCCAGCGCAGGCACCAGGAGTACAGCGTCTTTCTAACGGTCATGCGTCACCTGTTTGTTTTTATCTGTGACGAAATCGAACCCGTCCGGCTCGTGGCCAGGCGGAATGATCAGGGGGATCGAACCCTGAGGTCTTGGCCTTTTGCGTGGGTACGCAAGGGGGGTCACAGTAAAACGCGGCGCATTGTACACCGCTCGACAGCTTCGGCACGCCCCAACAGAGTGCACGCGACAAACTGTCAGCCAATCCTTACAGCTACAGGTCGCCCAAGACTCTCGGGGCAAATTCGTAAACTTATCGTTACAATGCGGAAACACTGCGTTACAGCCAGGTTTTATGGACAGCCAACGGAAAATTGTCAGTGGGGATTTTCTGAATAAACGGTTCAGCCAATACGCTGTTTTTTCTGAATAAAAAATAGCTCGCCAAAAACAGAAGAAAAAATCCAAATGAAACCGTGTCAATATTTTTTTTGCATTTCGAAACACTCTCTTCTAGGTTCTTTCCACTTGCCCACGAAGCCCGCGGGCAAGCCGTTCTCAATCAACGTCCTCTAGGAGATACACCATGCAAGCACTGGAAAAAGACCTGGAAACCGAACTGCAACTCGACGATTGGTTTGAAGCGCCGACCCATGAGGCCGCCGTTGAAATGATGCAAGCCGATGCCGTTGTGCCTTTCGGCACCGCGATGTGGCCTTTCTAATACCCGGCAGGCATCCGGCAGGTGCTGTGCACGGCACCTGCCCCCTTACCCAAGGCACAGAAGGACACCCGTCATGGACAAGGCCCGCGCCGTCGACCACTTTCTCTACTATCTTGCTCACCATCCGGCCCTCCAGGGCCTGAGTCGCCCCACCG
Organism: Pseudomonas sp. 910_23; assembly: GCF_052850795.1. NCBI lineage: Bacteria > Pseudomonadati > Pseudomonadota > Gammaproteobacteria > Pseudomonadales > Pseudomonadaceae > Pseudomonas > Pseudomonas sp. 910_23. Next base: position 124,076 of record NZ_VXCZ01000017.1, read on the forward strand.
TGCTGCTGGGCCATACCGAGCGCTACGATGCCATTGCCCAGGCCATCACCCACGGCAGCGCCGCGCGCTTCAACTTCCAGTTGCAACGCCTGGACCTGGCTCCCAGCGAAGCCCTGGTGCAAGCCATCGAAGCCTGCGACCTGTACCTGTTTCTCTACGACTCCTCCACCCTGCCCCACCCACGCGCCGAAGGCCCGGACTTTATCCGCGCCCTGCACGGCGTGATGGCCGAGCACTGGAAGAAATCCCTGCTATTCAAGGATTATGGTGATTACTTCTACGACACCTTCAGCGTCGAGCCACAGCGTATTGCCGACCTTAACGCCACGCTGATCCGACGCATGTCCCAGGCCAATGTACTGAGCTTTACCGACAAGCACGGTTCACGTCTTGAAGCGCCGATGAGCAGCATCAAGAAGTGGACCAATATCAACGGCGTCGGCAACCACGACCTGGCCCCCGGCGAAATCGCCACCCACAGTGAAGCCATCAACGGCCAGGTGCGGTTTGTCGGTACCTTCCTCAGCACTATTCCGTTTGCGCGCAAATACGGCGTGCTGCAATCACCGCTGGAATTGTGGATCGAGAACTCGACCATTTGCAGCGTGGCCAGCGACGTGCCGGGGCTGGCGGATGATTTCAACAAGTACCTGAATGCCAACCCGTCCAACCGTCGGGTGGAGGAGTTGGGCATTGGCACCAATGAAGGGGTCAAGGATCTGTATGCGCGCAACGCCGGGTTCGAGGAGCGCCATTGCGGGTTGCACCTGGGCCTGGGCGGCGGGCAGAAAGGCAGTCATCACTTGGATTTGATCTTTGCCAGTGGAACGTTGGCCTTGGACGATAAACCGGTTTTCGATGGAACGTTTGCCTTCTGAACACAAGACTCAAAAACACCGCAGACCAAATGTGGGAGGGGGCTTGCTCCCGATAGCAGTGTGTCAGTAAGAGATACTTAGGCTGATATACCGCTATCGGGAGCAAGCCCCCTCCCACAGTTGATTGCATTTCAAATTCAGATCAAAAAAAACGCCAACCCTAGGGTTGGCGTTTTTATGCAGCGCTTAACGCATCACTGCGGCTTCTTGCGACCAAAACCAGGACGCTGACCCGAACCTGCCGGGGCGCCACGACGCTTGCCCGACGGCTCATCAGCTACCAGTTTCGGGCCAGGGCGCTTGTTCGCCGCTGGCTTGGCTGGACGCTTGGTACTGGCATTATCGGCCGGGCGATCGGCTTCACCACGGTTGCTGCGACCGCCGCTTGGCGCTTCGCCACGGGCCGGGCGCGGTGTGCGTGGTGCACGATCACCTTCCTGGCGGGACGGTGCGGTTGGGCGACGCTCACCTTCGATCTGCGGCTCGCGAGAAATACGACCGCCGGTTGCCGGTGCATTCAGCGCCGGGCGCAAGGTGCGAGCCACGCGCTCGGTACGCGCAACAGGGCGCGACGACTTACGCTGCATACGCTCGAGCTTGTCTTTGCTCTTGGCGTTCATCTGCGGCATGGCGACCGGCGTCAGGCCAACTTCGGCGCTGAGGATGTCGACTTCGTACTGGCTCATTTCGCGCCAGCGGCCCATCGGCAGGTCGGAGTTCAGGAACACCGGGCCGAAACGCACGCGCTTGAGGCGGCTGACCACCAGCCCCTGGGATTCCCACAGGCGACGCACTTCACGGTTACGCCCTTCCATCACCACGCAGTGGTACCAGTGGTTGAAACCTTCGCCGCCTGGCGCCTGCTTGATGTCGGTGAACTTGGCCGGGCCGTCTTCCAGCACCACGCCGGCCTTGAGGCGTTCGATCATCTCGTCATCGACTTCACCGCGTACACGCACGGCGTATTCACGATCCATCTCGTAGGACGGGTGCATCAGGCGGTTGGCCAGTTCGCCGTCAGTGGTGAACATCAGCAAGCCGGTGGTGTTGATGTCCAGACGACCGATGTTGATCCAGCGGCCTTCCTTGGGCTTGGGCATCTTGTCGAACACGGTCGGACGGCCTTCCGGGTCGTCACGGGTGCAGATTTCGCCATCGGGCTTGTTGTACATGATCACGCGGCGCACCGATTCGGCGGCCTCTTCACGCTTGATGACCTTGCCATCAATGGTGATTGCATCGTGCAGGTCGACGCGCTGGCCGAGGGTAGCCTCGACGCCGTTGACCTTGATGCGCTTCTGGGTAATCCAGGCTTCGACGTCGCGGCGCGAGCCCACGCCGATACGCGCCAGCACTTTTTGCAGCTTTTCGCCTGCTGGGCCGATTTCCTGGTCTTTCTGGTCTTGGTCATTCATCGTAAGCACCTCCCGGTGGGTCGATTCAGGCGTGGCCTGAGGGGTCTTGAAAGCGGGGCCTTGGCCGAATAGGTCGGCAAGGGGTCGCGAATCATACGCGCATGGCGCGTGTTGCGCATCACAGACTAGTCGATAACGTCCAAGTCATTTGCTTTTCCGCCGACCGGTGGCACCAAGCGCCAGCAATCGCAGCTCGGCTTCAGCCAGCACCGTGCGCTTGTCGACTTTGTCGAGCTTCTTCCAGGCACGGATTTCGCGCTTGCTGCGGCCACAGCCGACGCAGATGTCGTCGGCGAACTTGCAGATGCTGATGCACGGGTCTTTGGTGGAACTCATGTTTTCTCCCAGACAATCCAGACCAATGGAGACAATGGAGATCCAATGTGGGAGGGGGCTTGCTCCCGATAGCAGTGGATCAGTTGATGCATCTGCTGCCTGACACTCCGCTATCGGGAGCAAGCCCCCTCCCACAGTTTTTATTGCGTCAGTCTTCGAGTTGGCGGCGTTCGTTTTCGATGGCTTCGGCCAGCGCCCGGGCTTCGTCTTCTTCGTCGCTCAGCGGCGGCTGTTCCAGGGCGGCGACGGCGGCCAGCAGTTTTTCCCGGGCATCGGCGACGCCGAGGATGTCTTCTTCGACTTCGGGCTCGGGTTCAACGTTCACCTCGGTCTGCGGCTCGTCGGCAGCATCACGCAACAGGTCGTCAAAATCAGTCTTGATCCCTTGCTCCATATCATCGAGCTCCAACAACAGCGTATGGAAGCTGGTTTCGTCCTTGGGCTCCTCCGGCTCGGCGCTGGCATCGGCCAGTTCCTGCAGGCTTTGCGGCACCGGCGCATCGTCGAAGTCGAGCACCGGCTCGGCCTCCATTTCGCGCAGTTCGGCCAGGGGCGGCAGGTCGTCGAGGTTTTTCAGGTTGAAATGATCGAGGAACACCTTGGTGGTGGCGAACATCGCCGGTTTGCCGGGCACGTCGCGGTAACCCACGATGCGGATCCACTCGCGCTCCAGCAGGGTCTTGACGATATGGCTGTTGACCGCCACACCACGCACGTCCTCGATTTCGCCACGGGTAATCGGCTGGCGATAGGCGATCAGCGCCATGGTTTCCAGCATTGCCCGCGAATAACGCTGCGGCCGCTCTTCCCACAAGCGCCCCACCCACGGCGAAAACTTCTCGCGGATCTGCAGGCGATAACCCGACGCCACTTCGCGCAACTCAAAGGCACGGCCGTCGCAGGACTTGCGCAGGATCTCCAGCGCCTTCTTGAATATCGGCGGCTCCGGGCGTTCAGCTTCTTCAAAGAGTTCGAACAGGCGCTCCAGGGATTGCGGTTTACCCGAGGCCAGGAGAAAGGCCTCCAGCAAGGGTGCCAGTTCGCGGGGTTCAGTCAGATTCATCGATTCAGCTCGTTATTCGGCTCGCGCCCGCACGTGGATAGCCGCAAAAGGCTCATTCTGCACCAGCTCGACCAAGGATTCCTTGACCAGTTCGAGGATCGCCATAAAGGTCACCACCACACCTAGTCGGCCTTCTTCGGCGGTGAACAGCTCCACAAACGGCACAAACCCACCACCCTTGAGGCGCTCCAGCACATCACTCATGCGCTCGCGGGTAGACAGCGCTTCGCGGCTGACCTGGTGGCTTTCAAACATATCGCCACGGCGCAGCACCTCGGCCATGGACATCAGCAATTCTTCCAGGCTCACGTCCGGCAGCAATTTGCGCGCACGGGCCTCGGGTGCGTCGAGCTTGGGCACCACCACATCACGGCCCACGCGGCTCAGGCCGTCAATGCCTTCGGCGGCGGCCTTGAAGCGTTCGTACTCCTGCAAGCGGCGGATCAGTTCGGCGCGCGGGTCATCCTCTTCGGCTTCGACGGTCTCCGAACGCGGCAACAACATGCGCGACTTGATCTCGGCGAGCATGGCGGCCATCACCAGGTACTCGGCGGCCAGCTCCAGGCGCACCGACTGCATCAGCTCGACGTAGCCCATGTACTGACGGGTGATTTCTGCCACCGGGATGTCGAGGATATTGATGTTCTGCTTGCGGATCAGGTACAGCAGCAAGTCCAGCGGGCCTTCGAAGGCTTCCAGGAAGACCTCCAGGGCATCCGGTGGAATGTACAGGTCCAGGGGCATTTCCATGACCGCCTGGCCATAGACCATGGCGAACGGCAGTTCCTGCTGGGCGCCGGCCTGGGGATCAGCGGTTTCCACGGCCGACATTCAGGCCTCGACCATAAATGGCGCCGGATCGCCACAGCCCACACGCACCACTTCAGGCTCGCCGTCAGCCAGGTTGATCACCGTCGAGGCTTTGTTGCCGCCGTAGCCGCCATCGATGATCAGGTCGACATGCTTTTCCAGCAGGCGCCGCATTTCGTAAGGGTCGTACAACGGTTCGGTTTCACCGGGCAGGATCAACGACACGCTCATCAGCGGCTCACCCAGCTCGGCCAACAGCGCCAGGGCTATCGGGTGTTCCGGCACGCGCAGGCCGATGGTGCGCTTCTTGGGGTGCAATAACAGGCGCGGCACTTCGCGGGTGGCATTGAGAATGAAGGTATAAGGCCCCGGCGTATGGGCCTTGAGCAGGCGGAACGTACCGGTGTCGACCTTGGCGAACAGGCCCAGTTGAGACAAGTCGCTGCAAATCAGTGCGAAGTTGTGCTTGTCGTCCAGCTGGCGCAGGCGCCTTACACGCTCGACCGCGCCCTTGTCGCCGATCTGGCAACCGATGGCGTAGGACGAATCAGTTGGATAGATCACCACGCCGCCGGCTCGGATGATCTCCACGGCCTGTTTAATCAGGCGCGCCTGAGGGTTTTCCGGATGAATCTGGAAGAATTGACTCACGTGCTCTACCTGTTCAGACGGTGGCAATAATGGGGTCATGCTTGAATCGCCCCCACAACAGCGGCAGATCTTCCGGGACCTGGCGATACTCGCCAATCTCGGACCAGCCGCCTGGGCCATGAAAATCACTGCCGGCACTGACCAGCAGACCAAATTCGCGAGCAAGGATCGCCAGGCTGCCGACCTGTTCCGCCGGTTGATGCCCGTTGACCACCTCGATCGCGTGGCCACCCGCACCAATATAGTCGCTGATCAGCTTGCGGCGCTTGCTGCGGGTGAAATCGTAATGCCAGGGATGCGCCAGGCTGACCCAGGCCCCGGAAGCCCGCAAGGTCTGGACGGTGTCTTCCAGGGTCGGCCAATGCAGCTTCACATCGCCCAACTTGCCGGCCCCCAGCCATTTGCGAAAGGCTTCGGCGCGATCCTTGACATAGCCTTCGCGCACCATCCAGTCAGCAAAGTGCGGACGGGCCGGTGCGTTGCCGCTGTCACCCAGTTCCTGCTGGATGGCACGAGCGCCGTCGAGGGCGCCGGGCATACCTTTAAGGCTGAGCTTGCGGCTTATTTCTTCGGACCGCAGCCAGCGGCCATCGTGCAATTGGGCAATGGCCGCCACCAACGGCGGGGCATTCTGATCGAAACCGTAGCCAAGTACATGAATGGTGGCGCCGCCCCAGGTGCAGGACAATTCCACCCCGTTGACCAGTTGCATGCCCAAAGAATGCGCGGCTTCGCGGGCCTCATCGAGACCCTCGAGGGTGTCGTGGTCGGTCAACGCCAGCACTTGCACGCCTTTTTCAAACGCACGCGCAACCAGTACCGCGGGCGCCAGGGCGCCGTCGGAGGCCGTGCTGTGGCAGTGCAAATCAACATTCACGTGGGTATGTAACCTCAAGTCAGCTGGCGCTATCGCAACCAAGGATGTTTGTTATTATGCCGCCACATCCAGCTTCTGGCTCTTACTGTGAAACAATTCATCGACTTCATCCCGCTGTTGCTGTTTTTCATCGTTACCAAACTCGACCCCAGGGTCATCGAAATCGCCGGTCACGAGCTGTCGTTCGGGGGTATCTACAGTGCCACTGCCGTACTGATCATCAGCTCCATCGTGGTCTACGGCGCCATCTTCATCTCCCAGCGCAAGCTGGAAAAAAGCCAATGGCTGACCCTTATCGCCTGCCTGGTCTTTGGCGGACTGACCCTGGCCTTCCACAGCGAAACCTTCCTTAAATGGAAAGCCCCGGTGGTCAACTGGCTGTTTGCCCTGGTCTTTATCGGCAGCCACTTCATCGGTGACCGTCTGCTGATCAAGCGGATCATGGGCCACGCGCTGACCTTGCCGGAGCCGGTGTGGGTGCGCCTGAACGTGGCCTGGATCGTGTTTTTCCTGTTCTGTGGTGCGGCCAACCTGTTCGTGGCCTTTACCTTCCAGGACTACTGGGTCGATTTCAAGGTGTTCGGCAGCCTGGGCATGACCGTATTGTTCCTGATCGGCCAGGGGATCTACCTGTCGCGTCACCTGCATGACACCGCGCCTACCACGCCGAAAACCGAGGACTGACATGCTCTACGCCATCATTGCCACCGATATTGCCAACTCGCTGGAAAAACGCCTGAGCGTACGCCCCGCCCACGTCGAGCGCCTTAAACAGCTGCAAGCCGAAGGCCGTATCGTACTGGCCGGCCCGCACCCGGCGGTCGACAGCAATGACCCCGGCGACGCCGGTTTCACCGGCAGCCTGATTGTCGCCGAGTTCGCCTCCCTGGCCGACGCCCAGGCCTGGGCCAAGGCCGACCCCTATGTCGCCGCAGGCGTCTACGCTGATGTGGTGATCAAGCCGTTCAAGCAAGTCCTGCCTTGAACCCGGCTGCGTCGAACCTAATCGTTTCGGCGCACTCCTAATGGCTCACGGCGTCACCGGTGGGGTCGTCGCCGTCGACAATGGCTAAATCGAGTGAGTCATGAGCGAGCTGTTACTGATAGATGATGACCAGGAGCTCTGTGAGCTGCTGAACAGTTGGTTGAGCCAGGAAGGCTTCCAGGTGCGCGCCTGCCACGATGGCCTGAGCGCCCGCAAAGCCTTGGCCGAAGCCGCCCCGGCGGCGGTGGTGCTCGACGTGATGTTGCCCGACGGCAGCGGCCTGGAGCTGCTCAAGCAACTGCGCAACGACCACCCGGAACTGCCGGTGCTGATGCTCTCGGCGCGGGGCGAACCCCTGGACCGCATCCTCGGCCTGGAGCTGGGCGCCGACGACTACCTGGCCAAGCCTTGCGATCCGCGCGAACTGACCGCCCGCCTGCGTGCCGTATTGCGCCGCAGCCACCCGACCGCGGTCTCGACCCAGCTTGAGCTGGGCGACCTGTGCTTCAGCCCGGTGCGCGGCGTGGTGAGCATCGATGACCAGGAGTTCACCCTGACCGTCTCCGAAAGCCGCCTGCTCGAAGCCTTGCTGCGCCAGCCCGGCGAGCCCCTCGATAAACAGGAACTGGCGCAGATCGCCCTGGGCCGCAAGTTGACCCTTTACGATCGCAGCCTGGACATGCACGTCAGCAACCTGCGCAAAAAGATCGGCCCGCACCCGGATGGCCGGCCGCGGATCGTGGCGCTGCGCAGTCGCGGTTACTATTACAGCCTTTAGAGGCAGCTATAAGTGGCAAGCTACAAGCGGCAAGTGAAAAGCTGTTACTTGCCGCTTGTAGCTAAAAACTTGCAGCTGCCGCCATCTTTACCGAAGCTTTACTCTCCCCTGACCGCCGCTGACCTTGCTCTGCGTAACCTACTCACATCCGGACTCACCGGAATAGAGACAGGAGAATCACCATGCGCAAGACCCTTATCGCTTTGATGCTCGCCGCTGCACTGCCTACCGTCGCCATGGCCATGCCTGAAGGCCCGGGCCCGATGGGCGGTCACGAAGGCCACATGATGGGCGGCCCTGGCCACGGCGAACACGGCCCGCGTGGTAAAGGCGGCCCGTTCAGCCAGTTGGACTTGAGCAAGGAACAGCGTGAGCAGATCCGCAAGCTGATGGGTGACCAATGGCACGCTCGCAAAGACCTGACCCAAAAGTACCTGGACAAACTCCCGGCCGCTGACCAGAAAGCCATGCAGGACGAGATCGCCGCCGGCAAGCAGAAAACCCAGGCCAATATCCGCGCCGTGCTCAAGCCTGACCAGCAGAAGCAATACGACGAGATCGTCAAAAAGCAAGCCGAGCGCCGCGCCGAGTGGAAGCAATTCCAGGAATGGAAAGCCCAGCAAGCGCAAAAAGCGCAATAATGCGAACGTAATGCCTACGGCCCAGTGGTTCACACCACTGGGCTTTTCCTGTTTGAGGGTTTCCTGTGCGTTCATTGTTCTGGCGTATCCTGGCGAGTTTCTGGCTGGCCATCGCCCTGGTTGGCGGGTTGTCGATTCTGCTTGGGCATATGCTCAACCAGGACGCCTGGATTCTCAGCCGCCACCCAGGCCTGAACAACCTGGCGCAAGAGTGGACGCAACTCTACGAAGCCCAGGGTGAGGACGCCGCCCAGGACTTGCTGCAACAGCGCAAACGCCAGTACCACATCGATGTGCAAGTGCTTAACGAGAGCGGCGAGCCGGTGGTGCGCGGTACCTTCCCGCGTCGCGCCGCCGCCTTTGAAGCCCGGCAGAATGACAGCCAGGACGGCCACCTGCCCTGGCGGCGCCTGACCGCCGAGTACACCAGCGACAAAACCGGCGACACCTACCTGCTGATCTACCGCATTCCCCACCCGGAGTTGGAAGCCTGGCACCGCAGTAGCCTGCTGTGGCCGCTCAGTGCCCTGGCAATCACCCTGGTGGTGTTGACCCTGTTCAGCCTGCTGGTGACCTTGTCCATCACCCGCCCACTCAGCCGCCTGCGCGGCGCGGTGCATGACCTGGGGCAAACCACCTATCAACAAAACAGCCTGGCGCAACTGGCCAACAGGCGCGACGAATTCGGTGTGTTGGCCAATGACTTCAACCGCATGGGCGCGCGCCTGCAAAGCCTGATCGGTAGCCAGCGCCAGTTGCTGCGCGATGTGTCCCACGAACTGCGCTCGCCCCTGGCACGCTTGCGTATCGCCCTGGCCCTGGCCGAGCGCGCCAGCCCCGAAGAACGGGAAAAACTCTGGCCACGCCTGACCCGCGAATGCGACCGCCTGGAAGCCTTGATCAGCGAAATCCTGGTCCTGGCGCGGGTCGACGCCGACAACGCCAGCGCCGAAGACATTGACCTCAACCCATTGCTCAAGACCCTGCAAAAGGACGCCCAGCTCGGCGCGCCGGAGCAAGTGGTGCACCTCAGCACCGACGTCGACCTGCGGCTCAAGGGCTGGCCGACCATGATCGAGCGCGCCGTGGATAACCTTCTGCGCAATGCCCAACGCTTCAACCCGGCCGGCCAACCGATTCAATTGCAGGCCCAGCATCAAAACGGGCGCATTCTGATCAGCGTACGCGACCACGGCCCCGGCGTTGAAACCGAACACCTGGGCCAACTGGGCGAGCCGTTTTACCGTGCGCCGGGCCAGACTGCACAAGGTCATGGCCTGGGCCTGGCCATCGCCCGCCGTGCTGCCGAGCGCCATGGCGGCACCCTGATCCTGGCCAATCATCCCGACGGCGGTTTTATCGCCAGTATCGAACTGCCCTTGATCCCAGGGGCTGCCACACCGGTGTGATGTTCTTCTATAGTGGCCCTTCTCTTACGGAGGGCCTTAGATGACTGACCTGCTGACTCCCATCCAAGCTGCACTCGATTTACCGCACATTGCGCTGCCCGAGACCTCGGCAGGCGCGCTGCCCTCGTCCTTCGCCGTGACCGACCTGGCCGTCGCCAGCATCGGCGCCGCTGGCCAGGCTGTTGCCCAATTGATCCAGCAACAGACCGGGCGGCTGCCCAGCGTCAGCGTGGATCGGCGTCTCGCCTCGCTGTGGTTTTCGTCGTCGATTCGCCCCGTGGGTTGGCAAGTGCCGCCGCTGTGGGACCCGGTGGCCAGCGACTACGCCAGCGCCGATGGCTGGATTCGTCTGCACACCAACGCACCCCATCACCGTGCAGCGGCCGAACGGGTGCTTGGGCCTGTGGCCGACCGCGCCGAGATGGCGACCAAAGTCGCTACATGGAACGCCGCAGAACTGGAACAGGCCATTGTCGACGCCAGCGGTTGTGCGGCGCAGATGCGTACGTGGCAAGCCTGGCAGCAGCATCCGCAAGGCTTGGCGGTGAATGCCGAGGAGTTGATACAGCGTCAGGTCTTCGACACTGGTATCGACAAACCCTGGCCTGGCTCACCTGCGCGCCCGCTGGCCGGTATCAAGGTGCTGGACTTGACCCGCGTATTGGCCGGCCCCGTGGCCAGTCGTTTCCTCGCCGGATTGGGTGCAGATGTACTGCGCATCGATTCGCCAACCTGGAACGAACCGGGCGTGGTACCGGAGATGACCCTGGGCAAGCGCTGTGCCCGCCTCGACCTGAAAAGCCCTGAAGGCCGGCAGGTATTCGAAGCCTTGCTCAAGGACGCCGACGTACTGTTCCATGGTTACCGCGCCGATGCACTGGAACAGCTGGGTTACACCCTCGGCGAGCGCCAACATATCGCCCCCGGGCTGATTGACATCAGCCTCAATGCCTATGGCTGGAGCGGTCCGTGGCGTAACCGTCGCGGTTTTGACAGCCTGGTGCAGATGAGCAGCGGGATCGCCGAGGCGGGCATGGCCTGGAAGCAGGCGGATAAGCCCGTGCCGCTGCCGCTGCAGGCGCTGGATCACGCTACCGGTTACCTGATGGCCGCCAGTGCGCTCCAGGCCTTGAGCGAGCGGTTTGCGTCAGGTCGTGGCAGTTCGGTGCGGTTGTCACTGGCGCGCACGGCCAAGTTGCTGGTGGACGCAGGGCAGGTGCCGCAGCAGGCAGCGTTGCGCGACGAAGACATCAATGATCAAGGCTTGGTGGTAGAGCAGACCACCTGGGGCCAGGCCCATCGGTTACTGGCGCCGCTGAGCATCAGTGGCACGCCGTTGCAGTGGGATTTGCCGGCAGGGGAATTGGGCGCGCACCGGCCTCAGTGGTGAACTGAAGACCGCCATCGGGGGCAAGCCCCCTCCCACTTTTGAATGTATTCACACATCAAATGTGGGAGGGGGCTTGCCCCCGATGAGCATGGGTATCTACACAACTTCGTAGCAGTCACCAGTAACCACGATGCGAAGCGAGCCGCTCTTGATCTTGATCTGCTTTTGATCTCAGGCGCCCCGTTAAACCACGCTGGCCGGAATTCGACATGGATTTGGGGGGTAAACCGGCAGGGATGCCGGTTTAGCCGCCCCGCGCCATGAATGGCGCGTGGCGGCGGCCCCCCAAATCCCTGTCGGATTACGGGCACACCGAGCCTGAGCGAGGTGCCGAGTGGTGGGGCGAGGACCTTTTGCTTACTTTTGGCTGGGCCGGCATTCCGGTCCTTCCAAAAGTGAGCCGCTGTAAGAGCGGAACCCTAAGTGGCCGTGACCTAAATAACGGATATGTACTCGGTTTGATCCGGCATCCTGGTCGGCCCTAAGGCCGCCATCGCGAGCAAGTCGAATCGTCGCACCGCCCCTCCCACAGGGACAGCGCCATACCAGAAGTTGTGTAGATACCCATGCCCCGATGAGGCCAGTACAGCCCCCATCAACCCCCGCGGTTCAACGACGTCCACAAATACTGCGCCGCATACGCCCTCAACGGCCGCCACGCCTCGGCCCGCGCCAGCAACTGCCGTGCCGACACCGGCCCGCCTTCCAGCGCCGTCAGCGCATTGATCAAGCCGATGTCCCCCGACGCAAACGCATCCGCCTCGCGCAACTGGCGCATGGCGATGTACTGCGCGGTCCAATCGCCAATCCCCGGCAATGCCACCAAGCGTGCAACACCGTCCTTGAGACTGGCCTTGGGCTCGAAAATCCGAGGGTCATCCAACAACGCCTGGGCCACACCGGACAAGGTGCGACCTCGCGCCTTGGGCATGCCCAGGGCCGCCAGGTCCGCCGCCGCCAGCACCTCGGGTGCCGGGAACAGGTGAGTAATACCGGCGTGGGGGGTTTGCAACGGCTGGCCATACTGCGCCACCAACTTGCCCGCCAACCGGATCGCCGCCGCCACCGTGATCTGCTGGCCCAGCACTGCGCGAATGGCCAACTCCAGGCCGTCCCATGTACCCGGCAACCGCAGCCCTGGTCGAGCCGCAACCAGTTGCGCCATCAACGGGTCCCTGGCCAATTGCAGGTTGATCACGGCGGGCACGGCATCCAGATCAAACATCCTGCGCAGGCGCCGCTCGATCTCGGGCAGCGCGGCCGGCTCGGGAAAGTCGACCGTCACTTCCAGCCAATCCCCCGCCCCCGGCGCGACGCTGATCCAGCCATGCCGCCCGGCCACACTGATACTGCGTCGATACACACCGGCCACCACGGTTTCCAACCCGGTGATTGCCCGCGCCGATAAGAACGCCACCATCGCCGCCCAGTCATAAGGCGGTTGATACGCCAACCTCACAGCGACAATACCCCGCTATACAGCCCGTACGCAGCCAACCCGGCGCCCGCGATCACACAACCGAAAATGCCTTTTTCAAGCGAGGTAAACAACGGGCGGCCCTGCTCCCGCTTGGCCAGGGCAAACAGGATCACACCCGGTGCATACAGCAGCGCCGACAGCAGCAAATATTTCAAACCGCCCGCATACAACAGCCACACCGCGTAACCGAGGGCAATCAAGCCTACCAGCAGATCTTTCATGCGTCGGCGCTGAGCGCCTTGATAGGTTTCTCCGCGCGCGCTCAACAGCACCGCATAGGCCGCCGACCACAGGTACGGCACCAGAATCATCGAAGACGCCAGGTAGATCAGGGTGGTGTAGGTACTGGCCGAAAACAGCGTGATCACCAGAAATGCCTGGATCATCACGTTGGTCAGCCACAACGCGTTAACCGGCACCTGATTGGCGTTTTCCTTTTTCAGGAACGCCGGCATGGTCTTGTCATGGGCAGTGGCATAGAGGATTTCCGCGCAGAGCAACGCCCACGAAAGCAATGCCCCGAGCAGCGAAACCGCCAGGCCGAGGCTGATCAATATCGCTCCCCAGGGCCCGACAATGTGTTCCAGCACGCCCGCCAGCGACGGGTTCTGCAACTGCGCCAGTTCCGGCTGGCCCATGATGCCCAACGACAGCACATTCACCAGCACCAACAGCGCCAGCACGCCCAGGAAACCAATCACCGTCGCGCGCCCCACATCCGAGCGTTTCTCGGCCCGCGCCGAGTACACACTGGCGCCTTCGATACCGATAAACACAAACACCGTGACCAGCATCATGTGGCGCACCTGCTCGACCACGCTGCCCATCTGCGGATTGCCCAGGCCCCAGATATCACGGGTGAAGATGTCGGCCTTGAACGCCACGGCGGCAATCAAGATAAACATCAACAGCGGCACGATCTTCGCCACGGTGGTGATCTGGTTGATGAACGCCGCTTCCTTGATCCCGCGCATCACCAGAAAATGCACTGCCCACAGCAACAGCGATGCACAACCGATGGCCAGTGGTGTATTGCCCTGACCGAACGCCGGGAAAAAGTAACCCAGGGTGCTGAACAGCAACACGAAGTACCCGACGTTGCCCATCCACGCGCTGATCCAGTAACCCCAGGCCGATGAGAACCCCATGTAATCGCCGAAGCCGGCCTTGGCGTAGGCGTACACCCCGGAATCCAGTTCCGGTTTGCGGTTGGCCAGGGTCTGGAACACAAACGCCAGGGTCAACATGCCAACCGCGGTAATGGCCCAACCGATCAGCACGGCGCCCACTTCGGCGCGGGCTGCCATGTTTTGCGGGAGCGAGAAGATCCCGCCGCCGATCATCGAACCTACTACCAGGGCGATCAGGGCACTGAGCCGAAGTTTCTGGGCTGGTTGGGACATGCAGGTTCCTCGCAATAAATGTTTGAGCCGACTACCGCGCACTCAACTAATTCAATTTAATGACGCTAGCGTTTCATAACATAAGGGTATGTAAACGCAGGAAGTTTAGGCTTATTTAGAATTTAAATACGGCAATTATGAAGTGCTCGTCAGACAACGTACAAAAACTTTGCACATTCGCAAATACCAACTAGCTTCAACATCCAGCCCCCGGCCACATGATGAACCACACTGCAGTAGACCGCTCTAGCTAGCGCCTTTTCACAGGCTCTGTCGCCCGCAACTTCCACTCTAAGTCGTTAATTCACAATGGAATGTGCCAATGAACTGATCTGAGTCAGCTGTTTTATTAGCGCACGGAATTATTCTGTGATCTCTCTTCTCCTGCATTGGAGTCACGCAATGTCTGATTCTCCCGGAAAACTTAGGCTTGGTGCGCTGGTTGCACTTGTCGTGGGCTCAATGATTGGCGGCGGGATCTTTTCACTCCCGCAAAACATGGCCGCCAGTGCCGACGTAGGCGCCGTGTTGATTGGTTGGGTGATCACCGCCATCGGCATGTTGACCCTCGCATTCGTGTTCCAGACCCTCGCCAACCGCAAGCCCGATCTCGACGGCGGGGTGTACGCCTACGCCAAGGCCGGTTTTGGCGATTACATGGGGTTCTCATCGGCCTGGGGTTACTGGATCAGTGCCTGGCTGGGCAACGTCGGGTACTTCGTACTCTTGTTCAGCACCCTGGGTTACTTCTTCCCGATCTTTGGCGAAGGCAACACGCCAGCGGCGGTGATAGGCGCCTCGGTACTGCTGTGGGCGGTGCACTTTCTGGTGCTGCGCGGCATCAAGGAAGCAGCGTTCATCAACCTGGTGACCACCGTTGCCAAGGTGGTGCCGCTGCTGCTGTTCGTGCTCATCGCCCTATTCGCGTTCAAGCTGGACATCTTCACCGCAGACATCTGGGGCGTAAAAAACCCTGACCTGGGCAGCGTGATGAACCAGGTGCGCAACATGATGCTGGTCACTGTGTGGGTGTTCATCGGCATCGAAGGCGCGAGCATCTTTTCCTCCCGTGCCGAGAAACGCAGCGACGTGGGCAAGGCCACCGTGATTGGTTTTATCACTGTGCTGCTGTTCCTGATGCTGGTGAACGTGCTGTCTTTGGGGATCATGACCCAACCGGAACTGGCCAAGTTGCAGAACCCGTCGATGGCTGCCGTGCTTGAGCACGTGGTGGGCCACTGGGGTGCGGTGCTGATCAGCGTCGGCTTGATCATCTCGCTGCTGGGCGCGTTGCTGTCGTGGGTGCTGCTGTGTGCGGAGATCATGTTTGCCGCCGCCAAGGACCACACCATGCCGGAGTTCTTGCGCAAGGAAAACGCCAACCATGTGCCGGTCAATGCCCTGTGGCTGACCAACGCGATGGTGCAGATATTCCTGGTGATCACGCTGTTTTCCGCCAGCACCTACCTGTCGCTGATCTACCTCGCCACCTCGATGATCCTGGTGCCTTACCTGTGGTCGGCGGCCTACGCCCTGCTGCTGGCGGTGCGCGGCGAGACCTACGAAAACGCGCTCAAAGAGCGCAAGAAAGACCTGTTCATCGGCGCCGTCGCCCTGATCTACGCGATCTGGCTGCTCTATGCCGGCGGCACCAAGTACCTGCTGCTCTCCGCCCTGCTCTACGCCCCCGGCGCGATCCTGTTCGCCAAGGCCAAGCGTGAACTGGGCAAACCGATTTTCACCAACGTCGAGAAGCTGATTTTCGCCGCAGTGGTCATTGGCGCCCTGGTGGCGGCCTATGGGCTCTACGACGGCTTCCTGACTCTGTAATTGTATGTTCACTGGAGGATCTGTAATGACCACGGAAAAAGTTAAGTACGGCGTACATTCCGAAGCCGGCAAACTGCGCAAAGTCATGGTGTGCTCCCCAGGTTTGGCCCACCAGCGGCTGACCCCCAACAACTGCGACGAGCTGTTGTTCGATGACGTGCTGTGGGTAGCCCAGGCCAAACGCGACCACTTCGACTTCGTGACCAAGATGCGCGAGCGGGATATTGATGTGCTGGAAATGCACAACCTGCTCACCGATATCGTCGCCATCCCCGAAGCGCTGGACTGGATCCTGCAACGCAAGATCACCGCCAACACCGTGGGCCTGGGCCTGGTCGACGAAGTCGGCTCGTGGCTGCGTAGCCTGGAGCCGCGCAAGATCAGCGAGTTCCTGATTGGCGGTGTCTCGGCCGATGACCTGCCGAGCAGCTTTGGTGGCAAGACCATCGAGATGTTCCGCGACTTCCTCGGCCACGCCAGCTTCATCCTGCCGCCGCTGCCCAACACCCAGTTCACCCGCGACACCACCTGCTGGATCTATGGCGGCGTAACGCTCAACCCGATGTACTGGCCGGCCCGACGCCAGGAAACCCTGCTGACCTCCGCCATCTACAAGTTCCACCCGGAGTTCACCAACGCGGACTTCCAGATCTGGTACGGCGACCCCGACCAGGAGCACGGCGCTGCCACACTGGAAGGCGGCGACGTGATGCCGATTGGCAATGGCGTGGTGTTGATCGGCATGGGCGAGCGCTCGTCCCACCAAGCCATCGGCCAACTGGCGCGCAACCTGTTCAAGAACAAAGCGGTGGAGCGCGTCATCGTGGCCGGCCTGCCCAAATCCCGCGCAGCGATGCACCTGGACACCGTGTTCAGCTTCTGCGACCGCGACCTGGTCACCGTCTTCCCGGAAGTGGTCAACCAGATCGTGCCGTTCACCCTGCGCCCTGACGAAAGCAAGCCTCACGGTATCGACATTCAACGGGAGAAAACCAACTTCCTCGAAACCGTCGCCGCAGCGCTCAACCTCAAGGCCCTGCGCGTGGTCGAGACCGGCGGCAACAGCTTCGCCGCCGAACGCGAGCAGTGGGATGACGGCAACAACGTAGTGGCCGTGGAACCCGGCGTGGTGATCGGTTACGACCGCAACACCTACACCAACACCTTGCTGCGCAAGGCCGGTGTGGAAGTCATCACCATCAGCGCCGGTGAGCTCGGCCGTGGCCGTGGCGGCGGCCACTGCATGACCTGCCCGATCATCCGCGACCCTATCGACTATTAAGGAGATTCCATCATGGCTTTCAATATGCGCAACCGCAGCCTGCTGTCGCTGATGCACCACACTACTCGCGAACTGAACTACCTGCTGGACCTGTCCCGCGACCTCAAACGCGCCAAATACACCGGCACCGAGCGTCCGCACCTGCAAGGCAAGAACATCGCGTTGATCTTCGAAAAAACCTCGACCCGCACCCGCTGCGCCTTCGAAGTCGCGGCCCATGACCAGGGCGCCCACGTCACCTACATCGACCCGGTGTCGTCGCAGATCGGCCACAAAGAAAGCATGAAAGACACCGCCCGCGTCCTGGGCCGGATGTTCGATGCCATCGAGTACCGTGGCTTTGAACAGGAAATCGTCGAAGAGCTGGCCAAGTTCGCCGGTGTGCCGGTGTTCAACGGCCTCACTGCCGAATTCCATCCGACCCAAATGATCGCCGACACCCTGACCATGCGCGAACACAGCGACAAGCCGCTGCATGACATCAGCTACGCCTACCTGGGGGACGCCCGCTACAACATGGGCAACTCGCTGCTGATGATCGGCGCCAAGCTCGGCATGGACGTGCGCATCGGCGCGCCGAAAGCGCTGTGGCCGCACGAGGACTTCATCAAGCAGTGCCAGGCATTTGCCGAGGAAAGCGGCGCACGCATCACCATCACCGAAGACCCGAAAGAAGCAGTGAAGGGCGTGGACTTCATCCACACCGATATCTGGGTGTCCATGGGCGAGCCGGTGGAAGCGTGGGACGAGCGTATCGAGCAACTGCTGCCGTACCAGGTCAACGCCAAGATGATGAAAGCCTCGGGCAACCCCCGGGTGAAATTCATGCACTGCTTGCCGGCGTTCCATAACAGCGAAACCAAGGTCGGCAAGGACATCGCTGCGCGCTATCCGCACCTGGCCAATGGTGTGGAAGTGACCGAGGAAGTCTTCGAGTCGCCGGCCAATATCGCGTTTGAGCAGGCGGAAAACCGCATGCATACCATCAAGGCGATCCTGGTGTCGGCGTTGGCAGATATCTAACTCTCACTGTCGGAACAGGGTTCAAAAATGTGGGAGGGGGTTTGCTCCCGATAGTGGTGGCTCAGCTATAGATAGATTGACTGTCCTGCCGCCATCGGGAGCAAGCCCCCTCCCACATTGGGCTCTGCTCACACCCTAAAAGGATTGCATTATGCGCATCGTCGTAGCCCTGGGCGGCAACGCCCTCCTGCGCCGTGGTGAACCCATGACTGCAGACAACCAACGCGCCAATATCCGCATCGCTACCGAACAGATCGCCAAGATCCACGCCGGCAACGAGCTGGTGATCGCCCACGGCAATGGCCCGCAAGTCGGCCTGCTGTCGTTGCAGGCGGCGGCCTACACCAGCGTCTCACCCTACCCGCTGGACGTACTGGGCGCTGAAACCGAAGGCATGATCGGCTACATCATCGAACAGGAACTGGGCAACCTGCTGGACTTTGAAGTGCCGTTCGCCACTCTGCTCACCCAGGTCGAAGTGGACGCCAAGGACCCGGCCTTCCAGAACCCCACCAAGCCTATCGGCCCGGTGTATACCAAAGCCGAAGCGGAACAACTCGCCGCCGAAAAAGGCTGGGCCATCGCACCCGATGGCGACAAATACCGCCGTGTGGTTGCCAGCCCGCGCCCCAAACGCATCTTTGAAATCCGCCCGATCAAATGGCTGCTGGAGAAAAAAGCCATCGTGATCTGCGCCGGCGGCGGCGGCATCCCGACGATGTATGGCGAAGACGGCAAGCTGCGCGGCATTGAAGCGGTGATCGACAAAGACCTGTGCTCGTCGCTGCTGGCCGCGCAACTGGACGCCGACCTGCTGGTAATCGCCACCGACGTCAATGCCGCTTTTATCGACTTCGGCAAGCCAACCCAGAAGGCCATCGGCCAGGCCCACCCGGACGACATGGAAAAACTCGGCTTCGCCGCGGGCTCCATGGGCCCCAAGGTACAGGCAGCCTGCGAGTTCGCCCGCCAGACTGGCAAAACCGCGGTGATCGGTTCACTCTCGGACATCGAAGCCATCGTCCAGGGCAGCGCCGGCACCCGCATCAGCACGGCCACACCTGGCATCACCTATCTGTGAAGTAGAGGAGAAACGCCTATGGCTATCTTTGAACCCGGTCACTTGCACGTCGAACGTCACGCGCTCAACAAGGACGACTACAGCTACAACCTGTGCATCGACTATGAAGTCAGCCAGGACCCCAAGGAAGGCAAAGGCATGTTATTCAAACTGCACGGTTCGGTGCAGGGCAAGGACCTCAAGGAGGAGTTCTTCCTGCCCAAGGACCAGGCATTCGACTTTGCGCGGCATGCGATGAACATCGCGCAGAAATATGGCATGCCGAAGGTCGCGGTGTTGAACGGCTCGATGCACAAGCAGTACGACTTGATGTTCGAGGATGTGCGGCATCAGCTGGATGTGAAATCAGGTGATCCAGTCAAACCCGAACACCTGGAGTAAGTTCGAAATGTGGGAGGGGGCTTGCTCCCGATAGCAGTGTGTCAGCCACAGGTTGATTGGCTGATCCACCGCAATCGGGAGCAAGCCCCCTCCCACATTTTGATCTCCATCATTTGTCAGATTTCACCTGCGCCCCGCGCCAAGGCATACTTGCCGCCTCTGCTCTCCAGAATTGCCAATCGCCCCATGCGTATCCACGTCAGCTTCATCGACCGCGTCGGCATCACCCAGGAAGTCCTGGCCTTGCTCGGTGGGCGCAATCTCAACCTGGATGCGGTGGAGATGGTGCCGCCCAACGTCTATATCGACGCACCCACCCTCAGCGCCGAGGTGCTTGAAGAACTGCGCGATGCGTTGTTCAGCGTGCACGGCGTGCAAGCGGTGAAGGTGGTCGACATCCTTCCGGGCCAACGCCGCCACCTGCAACTGGACGCCCTGCTGGCAGCCATGACCGACCCGGTGCTGGCCCTGGACAGCGCGGGCAAGATTTTGCTGGCCAACCCGGCATTGATCGCGCTGTACGGGCGCGAACCGGCCGGCGAAAGCATCGCCGAGCTGTTCAACGACCCCGCGCTGCTGGAGACCTTGCTGGAGCATGGCTTTCGCTTGCCGTTGCGCGAGATCAGCGTCAATGGCCAGACCCTGCTGCTGGACGCCACGCCGATCACCGACGCCGGAGCCCTGCTCACCCTCTACCAGCCCAACCGCATCGGCGAACAGCTATCGGCGCTGCACCACGACCATGCCGAAGGTTTTGATGCGCTGCTGGGCGAATCCCCGGCGATCCGCACCCTCAAGGCCCGGGCACAACGGGTGGCGGCGCTGGATGCACCGCTGCTGATCCAGGGCGAAACCGGCACCGGCAAGGAGCTGGTGGCCCGCGCCTGTCACGCGATCAGCACGCGCCACAGTGCACCGTTTTTGGCGTTGAACTGCGCGGCGCTGCCGGAAAACCTCGCCGAAAGCGAGTTGTTCGGTTACGCCCCTGGCGCCTTTACCGGCGCCCAGCGCGGTGGCAAGCCAGGGCTGATGGAACTGGCGAACCAGGGCACGGTGTTTCTCGATGAGATCGGCGAGATGTCACCCTACCTGCAAGCCAAGTTGCTGCGTTTTCTCAATGACGGCAGCTTTCGTCGGGTGGGCGGTGACCGTGAGGTGAAGGTCAATGTGCGCATCCTCAGCGCCACCCACCGCGACCTGGAAAAAATGGTCAGTGAGGGCACCTTTCGCGAAGACCTGTTCTACCGCCTCAACGTGCTTAACGTTGAAGTGCCGCCGCTGCGCGAACGCGGCCAGGACATCCTGCTGTTGGCCCGCTATTTCATGCAGCAAGCCTGCGCGCAGATCCAGCGCCCGGTCTGCCGCCTGGCGCCCGGCACTTACCCGGCGCTGCTGGGCAACCGCTGGCCGGGCAATGTGCGCCAGCTGCAAAACGTGATCTTCCGCGCCGCCGCCATCTGCGAGGGCAGCCTGGTAGACATCGGCGACCTGGACATCGCCGGTACGTCGGTGGCGCGCCAGAGCGATGGCGAAGTCGACAGCCTGGAACAGGCGGTGGAAGACTTCGAGCGCGATCTGCTGGAAAAGCTCTACGCCAGCTACCCCTCGACGCGCCAGCTCGCCAGCCGGTTGCAGACTTCCCACACGGCGATTGCCCATCGCTTGCGCAAGTACGGCATCCCCAACAAGCCCTGATTCAAGTTGGAATACAAACAAATGTGGGAGGGGGCTTGCTCCCGATAGCGGTGTGTCAGCCATAAATCTTTGACTGATACACCGCTATCGGGAGCAAGCCCCCTCCCACATTTGGAGAGCATTCCAAAATTTGGTCCAGGAACGACATTCAGTGTACTGAAAGCGCTACAGCGTAACGATATCGCTACAACCCTGTTTTTTACGCGCCATGCAAGGCTTTGATCCACATAGGCTTTTTTTCAAGCACTCGACTGTAGCGAAATCGCTACAGCTAAATGCACTAACGTCATAACCGATTTTATCAACCTATTGATTTATAACGAATTAATAACCTTGGCCGCAATATTGCTAAGCAACTCCCCATTATTCCAATCCCGTCCACCAGACGATTCTGGCCCTGAGGAGTTTCCATGAGCGAGTTGCGTTTCACTGAAGATCACGAATGGCTGCGCGCCGAAGCCGATGGCAGCGTCACCGTGGGTATCACCGCTTTTGCGCAGAACGCGCTGGGTGATGTGGTTTTCGTGCAACTGCCGGAGTTGCAGGCTTACGACAAGGGCGCCGAAGCCTCCACCGTGGAATCGGTCAAAGCCGCCAGCGGCGTCTACATGCCGCTGGACGGTGAAGTGCTGGAAGTGAACGACAAACTCGAAGGCAGCCCGGAACTGGTCAACGAAGACCCGATGGGCGAAGGCTGGTTCTTCCGCTTTAAACCCGCCGACGCCGAGGCAGTGGCTAAGCTGTTGGATCAGGATGCGTACGACCGTCTGATCAAAGCCAACGCTGAAGCTTGAGGAGCGCGCCATGACCGTTAATCTGACCACCGCCAACGAATTCATCGCCCGCCACATCGGCCCGCGTCAGGAAGATGAGCAGCAAATGCTCGCCAGCCTGGGCTTTGATTCCCTCGAAGCCCTCAGCGCCAGCGTGATCCCGGAAAGCATCAAGGGCACCAGCGTGCTCGGCCTGGAAGACGGCTTGAGCGAAGCCGAGGCCCTGGCCAAGATCAAGGCCATTGCCGGGCAGAACCAACTGTTCAAAACCTACATCGGCCAGGGCTACTACAACTGCCATACACCGTCGCCGATCCTGCGCAACCTGCTGGAAAACCCGGCCTGGTACACCGCCTACACCCCGTACCAGCCAGAGATTTCCCAAGGCCGCCTGGAAGCGCTGCTGAACTTCCAGACCCTGATCAGTGACCTTACCGGCCTGCCGATCGCCAACGCCTCCCTGCTCGACGAAGCCACCGCCGCCGCCGAAGCCATGACCTTCTGCAAGCGCTTGAGCAAGAACAAGGGCAGCAACGCCTTCTTCGCCTCGGTGCACAGCCACCCGCAAACCCTCGACGTATTGCGCACCCGTGCCGAACCTTTGGGCATCGATGTGGTGGTCGGCGATGAGCGCGAACTGACCGACGTCAGCGCATTCTTCGGCGCCCTGCTGCAATACCCGGCCAGCAACGGCGATGTATTCGACTACCGCGAACTGACCGAGCGCTTCCACGCTGCCAACGCACTGGTAGCCGTGGCCGCCGACCTGCTGGCCCTGACCCTGCTGACCCCGCCGGGTGAATTCGGCGCCGACGTCGCCATTGGCAGCGCACAACGCTTTGGCGTGCCGCTGGGCTTCGGTGGCCCGCACGCGGCGTACTTCTCCACCAAGGATGCATTCAAGCGCGATATGCCAGGCCGTCTGGTCGGCGTGTCGGTAGACCGCTTCGGCAAGCCGGCCCTGCGCCTGGCGATGCAGACCCGCGAGCAACATATCCGCCGCGAGAAAGCCACCAGCAACATCTGCACCGCCCAAGTGCTGCTCGCCAACATCGCTAGCATGTACGCCGTGTACCACGGTCCCAAGGGACTGACCCAGATCGCCCAGCGCATTCACCAACTGACCGCGATCCTGGCCAAGGGCTTGACGGCCCTGGGCTTGAAAGTCGAGCAGCAACACTTCTTCGACACCCTGACAATCAACACCGGCACCCACACCGCCGCCCTGCATGACAAGGCCCGCGCCCAGCGCATCAACCTGCGCGTCGTGGACGCCGAGCGTGTTGGCCTGTCGGTCGACGAAACCACCACCCAGGCTGATATCCAGGCCTTGTGGGCCATCTTCGCCGACGGCAAAACCCTGCCGGCCTTTGCTGCAACCCAAAGCACCCTGCCGAGCGCCCTGCTGCGCCAGTCGCCGATCCTCAGCCACCCGGTGTTCAACCGTTATCACTCGGAAACCGAGCTGATGCGCTACCTGCGCAAGCTGGCCGACAAGGACCTGGCCCTGGACCGCACCATGATCCCGCTGGGCTCGTGCACCATGAAACTCAACGCCGCCAGCGAAATGATCCCGGTGACCTGGGCCGAGTTCGGTGCCCTGCACCCTTTCGCCCCCGCCGCGCAAAGCGCCGGCTACCTGCAACTGACCACCGAACTGGAAGCCATGCTCTGCGCGGCCACCGGCTACGACGCGATCTCCTTGCAGCCCAACGCTGGTTCCCAGGGTGAATACGCAGGCCTCCTGGCCATCCGCGCCTATCACCAGAGCCGTGGCGAAGAACGTCGCGACATCTGCCTGATCCCGTCGTCGGCCCACGGCACCAACCCCGCCACCGCCAACATGGCCGGTATGCGCGTAGTGGTGACCGCTTGCGATACGCGCGGCAACGTGGACATCGAAGACCTGCGCGCCAAGGCCATCGAACACCGCGAGCATCTTGCCGCGCTGATGATCACCTACCCGTCCACTCACGGTGTGTTCGAGGAAGGCATCCGCGAAATCTGCGGGATCATCCACGACAACGGCGGCCAGGTGTACATCGACGGCGCCAACATGAACGCGATGGTCGGCCTCTGCGCACCGGGCAAGTTCGGCGGCGACGTGTCCCACCTGAACCTGCACAAGACCTTCTGCATCCCCCATGGCGGTGGCGGCCCGGGTGTTGGCCCGATTGGCGTCAAGTCGCACCTCACGCCGTTCCTGCCCGGCCACGCGGCCATGGAACGCAAGGAAGGCGCGGTATGCGCCGCACCGTTCGGCAGCGCGAGCATTTTGCCGATCACCTGGATGTACATCAGCATGATGGGCGGCGCCGGCCTCAAGCGCGCGTCGCAGTTGGCGATCCTGAATGCCAACTACATTTCCCGTCGCCTCGAAGAGCATTACCCCGTGCTCTATACCGGGAGCAACGGCCTGGTGGCCCACGAATGCATCCTCGACCTGCGCCCGTTGAAAGACAGCAGCGGCATCAGTGTGGACGACGTGGCCAAGCGCCTGATCGATTTTGGTTTCCATGCGCCGACCATGTCGTTCCCGGTGGCCGGCACCTTGATGATCGAG
This sequence comes from Pseudomonas sp. 910_23, assembly GCF_052850795.1. Taxonomy (NCBI): domain Bacteria; kingdom Pseudomonadati; phylum Pseudomonadota; class Gammaproteobacteria; order Pseudomonadales; family Pseudomonadaceae; genus Pseudomonas; species Pseudomonas sp. 910_23. Next base: position 148,820 of record NZ_VXCZ01000017.1, read on the forward strand.
CCGACCGAAAGTGAATCCAAGGAAGAACTGGACCGCTTCTGCGACGCCATGATCGCCATCCGCGAAGAGATCCGTGCAGTGGAAAACGGCACGTTGGACAAGGACGACAACCCGCTGAAAAACGCACCACACACCGCGGCTGAATTGGTGAGCGAGTGGACGCATCCATACACCCGCGAACAAGCGGTGTACCCGGTGCCGTCATTGATCGAAGGCAAATACTGGCCACCGGTTGGCCGGGTCGACAACGTGTTTGGCGATCGCAACCTGGTGTGTGCGTGCCCGTCGATCGAGAGCTATGCATAACTGAAGAGGTACTCAGTCTAAATGTGGGAGGGGGCTTGCTCCCGATAGCGGAGGGTCAGTTATTAGATCTGGTGACTGACGCACCGCCATCGGGAGCAAGCCCCCTCCCACACTTGACCGAGTACGGCCTCAAGAATAATAAGAAACCGGAGAACAACCATGTCCCTTAGCGTGTTCGACCTGTTCAAGATTGGCATCGGCCCCTCCAGCTCCCACACCGTCGGCCCGATGCGTGCGGCGGCTCGATTCGTCGAGGGCCTCAAGCGTGACAACCTGCTGAGCGCCACCACCGGCATCAAAGTGGAACTCTATGGCTCGCTCGGCGCCACCGGCAAAGGCCACGGCAGCGACAAGGCCGTACTGCTGGGCCTGGAAGGCGAACACCCGGACACCGTCAATACCGAAACCGTGGCTACCCGCCTAACGCAGATACGCAGTGACGGGCGCCTCAACCTGCTCGGTGAACACAGCATTGCGTTCAACGAGAAAGAACACCTGGCGATGATTCGCAAACCCCTCGCCTATCATCCCAACGGCATGATCTTCCGCGCCTTTGACGCCGCCGGCATCCAGATTCGCAGCCGCGAGTACTACTCGGTCGGTGGTGGGTTTGTGGTGGATGAAGACGCTGCCGGCGCCGACCGGATCGTCGAAGATGCAACGCCCTTGACCTTCCCGTTCAAGCACGCCAAGGACCTGCTCGGCCATTGCACCACCTATGGGCTGTCCATCAGCCAGGTGATGCTGACCAATGAAAGCGCCTGGCGCCCGGAAGCGGAAACCCGCAGCGGCCTGTTGAAAATCTGGCAGGTCATGCAGGACTGCGTCGACGCCGGCTGTCGCAACGAAGGCATCTTGCCCGGAGGCTTGAAGGTCAAGCGCCGGGCGGCGGCGCTGCACAGGCAGTTGTGCAAGAACCCCGAGTCCGCCCTGCGCGACCCGCTGTCGGTGTTGGACTGGGTCAACCTCTACGCCCTGGCGGTCAACGAAGAAAATGCCAATGGCGGGCGCGTGGTCACCGCGCCCACCAACGGTGCAGCGGGGATCGTGCCGGCGGTGCTGCATTACTACATGCGCTTTATTCCGGGCGCTAACGAAGACGGCGTGGTGCGCTTCCTGCTCACCGCCGCCGCCATCGGCATCCTGTACAAGGAAAACGCCTCGATCTCGGGCGCCGAAGTCGGCTGCCAGGGTGAAGTGGGCGTGGCCTGTTCCATGGCCGCGGGCGCCCTGTGCGAAGTGCTGGGCGGCAGCGTGTCCCAAGTGGAAAACGCCGCCGAGATCGGCATGGAACACAACCTCGGCCTGACCTGCGACCCGATTGGCGGGCTGGTGCAGGTGCCGTGCATCGAGCGCAATGCCATGGGCTCGGTGAAGGCGATCAATGCGGTGCGCATGGCCCTGCGGGGCGACGGCCAGCACTTTGTGTCCCTCGACAAGGTCATCCGCACCATGCGCCAGACCGGCGCCGATATGAAAAGCAAATACAAGGAAACCGCCCGTGGCGGTTTGGCGGTCAACATTATCGAGTGCTGACGCCCACAAGCGCGTCGGCACGTTTTTCAGGAGCTGAATATGTCCACCGAAACCCTGTTGAAAACCCCTCTGCACGCCCTGCACCTCGAACTGGGCGCACGCATGGTGCCCTTCGCCGGCTACGACATGCCGGTGCAGTACCCGCTGGGTGTGATGAAGGAACACCAGCACACCCGTGATCAGGCCGGGTTGTTCGACGTGTCGCACATGGGCCAGATCCGCCTGACCGGTGCCAATGCCGCCAAGGCCCTGGAAACCCTGGTGCCGGTCGACATCATCGACCTGCCGGTGGGCATGCAGCGCTACGCCATGTTCACCAACGAGCAAGGCGGCATCCTCGACGACTTGATGGTGGCCAACCTGGGCAACGACGAACTGTTCCTGGTGGTCAATGCCGCCTGCAAGGACCAGGACCTGGCACACCTGCGTCAACACATCGGCGACCAATGCACCATCGAACCGCTGTTCGAAGAACGCGCCCTGCTGGCACTGCAAGGCCCGGCTGCGGTGAAGGTGCTGGCGCGGTTGGCACCTGAAGTCACCCGGATGACCTTTATGCAATTCGCCACCCTGCGTTTGCTGGGCGTGGACTGCTATGTCAGCCGCTCCGGCTATACCGGTGAAGACGGCTTCGAAATCTCCGTGCCGGCTGAAAATGCCGAAAGCCTCGCACGCAGCCTGCTGGCCGAAGCCGAAGTACAGGCTATCGGCCTGGGCGCCCGCGATTCGCTGCGCCTGGAAGCCGGCCTGTGCCTGTACGGCCACGACATGAACACCGACACCACCCCGATCGAAGCCAGCCTGTTGTGGGCGATCTCCAAGGCCCGGCGTTCGGATGGCCCGCGTGCCGGCGCTTTCCCCGGCGCCGACCGGATCTTCACCCAGCAACAAGCTGGCGTCAGCCGCAAGCGCGTGGGCCTGCTGCCTCAGGAGCGCACCCCGGTGCGTGAAGGTGCAGAGATTGTCGACGAACACGGCACCGTGATCGGCACCGTGTGCAGCGGCGGTTTTGGCCCGAGCCTGGGGGGCCCGCTGGCCATGGGTTACCTGGACACGGCCTTCACTGCACTGGATACCGAAGTGTCTGCGTTGGTGCGTGGGAAAAAGGTGCCACTACGTGTAAGTAAAATGCCATTTGTGCCGCAACGTTACTATCGCGGCTGACGGATTGTTTCTATAAGTAACGCGGTTGCGTTAACGTGCACTAAACTGTAACGCAACCGCCATAAAACAGTGCATTTACGATAGTCATTTTTATAGGAATATCCCTATAACAAGTGAACTACTCTATCGAATAAGCCAGCCGTTCAGCATTCAACAAAGTGTCATGCACCCCAGCAAAACCGGGGCCTTGCGCAGGGCTTGTTTTTTTCATATTAGTTGGCGTAGAGTTTGCTCACTGTGTTTGCATGGGTCGCTTGGAACCTGGACCTGGGCAGTAGCTGAAGTAGTTGCTACAACCCGTTCGACGTCTCTTACTTTCCTGCAACCCAGCCCAGTACTCTTTCGTATGAAAGGGGCTGTCATTAATTTTTAGCGTCAAAGGAAAGAAGAAAATGTCCCAACGTCAGAGCGGTACCGTCAAGTGGTTCAACGACGAAAAAGGCTTTGGTTTTATCACTCCTGAGAGCGGCCCGGATCTGTTCGTGCATTTCCGCGCTATTCAGGGCAATGGCTTCAAGAGCCTGAAGGAAGGCCAGAAGGTCACCTTCGTTTCAGTTCAGGGCCAGAAAGGCCTGCAAGCTGACGAAGTGCAAGCAGAAGGCTGATCCTTGCTGCGACAAAAAGCCCCTGATATGACATCAGGGGCTTTTTTATGGGCGCCATTGCGTAAACTGCGTGCTTTCTCCAGAGAGCCCTGCCATGTCCAAACCCCTGTTGAGCCCCCAGGGCGAATTCCCCGCCGTTGGCCTGGGCCGTCGCCTGGCAGCGATGTTCTATGACTTCCTGTTATGCACCGCCCTGCTGATCGTCACGGCGTTCATCTACAAGCTGGTGTGGATCGCCTTCATCGGCGAAGCGAAGATGCGCACACTCACCGAGTCCGGCGCGCTGGACGGTGACCCGTTGTTGTCGACGATCCTGTTGTTTGTGCTGTTTGGTTTCTTCGCCAAGTTCTGGACCCATTCGGGGCAAACCCTGGGTATGCAGGTGTGGGGCGTACGCGTGCAAAACGCCGACGGCTCGCGGATCAGCCTGTGGCAGGCGTTACTGCGTTTTGTGGTGTCGATTGCGTCGTGGTTGTGCGTGGGGTTGGGGTTTATCTGGTCGTTGTTCGATAAACACAAACGCAGCTGGCATGACATCTATTCGGATACGCAGCTGGTGCGGATCCCGAAGCAAAAGAAGTAATCGCTGACCAAGTGAAGATCAAAATGTGGGAGGGGCGGTGCGACGATTCGACTTGCTCCCGATAGCAATCTGTCAGCCAACAGAGATGTTGAATGTACAACCGCTATCGGGAGCAAGCCCCCTCCCACATTTTTTACCCCGCCAGCCTGAGGATCAGGCGTTGCCGGCCAGCTTCAACCGCGCAGCCTGGGTGAAGTCCAACATCCGCTTGAGCGGCCGCACCGCCTGCGGAATCACCGAAGGCTCGACGAAAATCTCGTTACTGCCGTCACGCAAACACTGCAATGTACGCTCCAGCGTATTCATCGCCATCCACGGGCAGTGCGCGCAGCTGCGACACGCGGCGCCGTTGCCGGCGGTGGGTGCTTCGATGAAGACCTTGTCCGGACACAGCTGTTGCATCTTGTAGAAGATGCCGCGATCAGTCGCCACGATAAAGGTCTTGTTCGGCAAGCGTTGCGCCGCAGCGATCAGTTGGCTGGTGGAACCCACCGCGTCGGCCAATTCGATCACCGAAGTCGGTGACTCCGGATGCACCAGGATCGCCGCATCCGGGTACAGCGCCTTCATGTCTTCCAGCTGCTTGGACTTGAACTCTTCGTGCACGATGCAGGCACCGTCCCACAGCAGCATGTCGGCGCCGGTCTGGCGCTGGATGTAGGTGCCCAGGTGTTTGTCCGGGCCCCAGATAATGGTCTCGCCGTTGTCCATCAGGCTCTCGACGATTTCCAGCGCGCAACTGGAGGTCACCACCCAATCGGCGCGGGCTTTGACCGCGGCCGAGGTGTTGGCGTACACCACCACGGTGCGCTCGGGATGCTGATCACAAAATGCGGAAAACTCATCCACCGGGCACCCCAGGTCCAGGGAGCACGTCGCTTCCAGGGTAGGCATCAGGATGCGTTTTTCCGGGGTGAGGATCTTGGCGGTCTCCCCCATGAATCGCACACCGGCCACCAGCACGGTCTTGGCTGGGTGGGCAGCGCCGAAGCGGGCCATTTCCAGGGAGTCGGAAACACAGCCGCCGGTTTCTTCGGCCAGGGCCTGAATCACCGGGTCGCAATAAAAGTGGGCGACCAGCACCGCGTCCTGAGCCTTGAGCTCGGCGGCGATGGCAGTACGCAAGCTTGCCTCTTCAGCAACGCTGAGAACCTTGGGCTGTTTGGCGTCGAGGTGGGCTTGAACCAGTAGGCGTTCGGAAATGTGCGTCATGTTCGCAAGACCTGCAGGCGCAGTAGCGCGAAAGTCGAGTGTACCACCGGCTCGGGAGCCCTTCGGGCGCCGCCGGACGAAGTGTTTTTGTTCATCAAGCACGGGTAAAGCGGAAGCTGCGCAAGGCTACAGAATATCCAATGGATTCAAAAGCCTAATCTGGCAACGAGGCAAGCTGCCGTCCCTTGATCGGGCCGAGCCGATTAGGCGACGTCTTGACAACAATCCAAACCATCCCTCCGCCACTTACACGCCTTTAAAGGCAGGAATGACGGGCCTGCACACCTCAAACCGCACCAAAAATGTGCATAAAAGCACTTAATTACGCGACCTTTCTTACGTATTGTGTGATAAATCCTACAGCGATGTAACAAACCGTCTACCACTCACTCAAGTGTGGCAAGTCCCGCTGAGTTCACTGTTTGGCATCGGGCGGATGCATCGCGTGTATTTCTACGTTTAAGGAAGTCGAGTGCCACATCAGCTCTCAACCGCACACCTGTGTTGTACCCGAAAACTGGGCATCGCCCTGCTCTGCCTGTGGGCGCTGCCGGTGGCTGCCGCCGATAGCCCACAGCCCGGCCAGGAAGCCCTGCGCTTGCAGCAGCAACAGCAGCGCGATTTGCAGCAATTACAATTGGAGCAACGCCAGCGCCAAATGCAGCGCGGCAGTTTCGGCACGCAACCGGCCACGCCGGCCATGCCAAAAGAGACTGCCAAGGATGAAGGTTGCTGGCCCCTGAGCGGTACGCGTCTGGCCGGAGTTACGCTGTTCACCCGCAGCGAGCTGGACAAACACATCGAACCCTACGTGGCCCCGTGCATGGGCGTCACGCAGATCAACCGCCTACTGGCGCAGATCACCCAGCTGTACGTCGAGGCCGGTTACATCGCCAGCCGCCCGTACCTGATCAGTGCGCCGGCCGCCGGGCAGCCATTGGATATTCATGTCGAAGAAGGCTACCTGGAGGCCATCGAGTTGGCCGATCAGAGCCTGCCGGTGGCGCTGGGCGGGGCATTCCCCGGGATGCTCGGCAAACCACTGAACCTGCGCGACCTGGAGCAGGGCCTGGACCAGCTCAACCGCCTGCGCTCGGTGGACCTGACCGCCGACATCGCCCCCGGCAGCACGCCCGGCGCCTCACGCATCATCCTGCGCTCGCGCAGCAGTGCCTCGCGCTGGGCGCTCGGGCTTGGGGTCGATAACCTCGGCAGCGCCGGCACCGGCCGTGATCGCAACGCCATCAGCGTGAGCCTGGACAGCCCGTTGCAAATCAATGACTCGCTCAACCTGAGCTTCAGTGACACGCTCAACCATGGACCACGCTACAGCCGCAGCCACAGCCTGTTCTATTCCATCCCTTACGGTTACTGGACCTACAGCCTGTTCGCCAGCCATGCCGAATACCGCTCACCGTTCAAGCTCAGCCGCACGACGCTTTACAACAGTGGCCGCACCGATCAGCTCAGCCTGCGCAGCGACCGCGTGCTGTGGCGCGACCAGAGCCACCAACTGAGCGCCAACCTGCAACTGGCCTACAAGGACGTCGACAGTTACCTGCAAAAGGTCCATCTGGACATTCAGAGCCCGACGCTGACGGTGGCAGAAGCGGGCCTCAACCTGTTCTGGCTCAACAGTGCGGTGTGGAACCTGGACGTCAATTACGCCCAGGGCCTGACGTGGTTCGGCGCCGATCGGGATGCCGACCAGGTGCAAAAAAAACACCCCAAGGCACAGTTCCACAAGTACCGCGCCAACCTCACCCAATGGCGCAACGGCCAATGGTCGGCGCAGCCATGGCAGTGGCAAAGCCAGCTGTCGGTGCAGTACAGCGAGGATGCATTGCCCGCCATCGAACAACTGCTGATCACCGATGACTCGGCCGTGCGTGGCTACCGCGAAAACAGCAGCTCCGGCGCCATTGGCGCGGTATGGCGCAACACCTTGCGCCTGCCGCTCAACACGGGCTTGCCGGTGAAGCTCACCCCGCGCCTGGGCCTGGACAATGCGTGGGTCAAGCACGAACACGGCGCCCAGAGCCAACGCCTGAGCGGTGCCAGTGCTGGGCTCAACCTGAGCTGGAAGAACGTGCAACTGGACATCGATTACCAACGCAACCTCAACACCCCCACAGGCTTTCGCCAGGAGCCGGAGGTCTGGCTGACACGCCTGAGCCTGCAAATATGAACCACCGCTGTTTTTAGCCTGAGACAACCGCCGTACCTGACCACCACAGCAGCGTTGCAACGAACAACGCACGTCGCGGATCAGCCAACACAGAGCGAAATTATTTATGCCGACTACTTCACACAGCTTTCACCTTTCTCCCCAGGGCAAACTGCGCTGGGCCATTGCCAGCCTGTTTCTGCTGCCACAGTTGGTACTGGCTGGCGGCGTGACCGTCGTCACAGGCCCCGGCGGCACGCCGCAACTGCAAGACCAGGGCGGTGTGCCCATCGTCAACATCGTCGCGCCGAATGCCGGCGGCCTGTCCCATAACCAGTTTCTGGACTACAACGTCGACCGCCAGGGCCTGGTGTTGAACAACGCCTTGCAGGCCGGCCAATCCCAACTGGCCGGGCAACTGGCGGCCAACCCGCAGTTCCAGGGCCAGGCGGCGAGCGTGATCCTCAACGAAGTGATCAGCCGCAATGCCTCGGCCCTCAACGGCGCCCAGGAGATTTTCGGCCAGGCCGCCGATTATGTGCTGGCCAACCCCAACGGCATTTCGGTCAATGGCGGCAGCTTCATCAACACCCCGAATGCCAACCTGGTGGTGGGCCGCCCGGAACTCAACGACGGCAAGCTGCAAGCCTTGAACACCCGCGATGCCAACGGCCAACTGACGATCCAGGGCCAGGGCCTGCACAACCGCGAGGGCTCCATCAAGCTGATCGCGCCACGCATCGACAGCGAGGGTCGCCTCAGTGCCCGTGATCAATTGAACCTCACGGTCGGTCGCAACCAGGTGGATTTCGCCAGCGGCGAAGTACGCCAGGTCGACCCGGCCGGCAAGGCCGAGGAGCAACGCATCGACGCACGCCTGTTCGGCGCGATGCAGGCCGGGCGCATCAATATCATCAGCACCGCCGAAGGGGCGGGGGTACGTGTGGGTGGTGTGCAGGTGCAAGGCACTGACGGTGTAAAGATCAGCTCGGCCGGTGACCTCGATGTCAGCGGCCAAGTCCACGCCAACAGCCTCGACGCCACCCGCGCCGGGGTACAGAGCCGCCAGGGCGACGTCGACTTGCGCAGCGCCAAGGACTTGAACCTGGCCGCCACTGACGTAGGCGGGCGCAACGTCAAGCTGGATGCCGGGCGCAACCTGACCCTCAGCAGCCTGGAAAGCCGCAAGCTTCAGGAAAAACGTGAGCAGTGGAACAACAGCAACTTGCTGTTCACCTACGAAACCTACGACCGCACCACCACCGACAAGGATTCCCGCCAGCACGGCAACACGCTCGTCGCCCAACAGGATGCGGCATTGTCTTCCGGCGCCAAGGCCGACATCAAAGCCAGCCACGTCGAAGCGGGCCACGCCTTGCGCGTCAACAGCGGCGCCGACCTGCAGGTGACCGCCGCTACCGAAACCCATGAGACCCGCGACCAGGGCAACCACCGCAAGCACCTGTGGAAAGCCAACTGGGACAAATCCAGCAGCGAACAGCGCAGCATCACCAGCAGCCTCAAGGCCGGCCACACGCTGGAGCTGACCAGTAAACAGAAACTGCAATTGCAGGGCGCCGAGCTGAAAACCCCAGGGGACATCCAATTGGCAGGCCGCCAAGTGGACATCGCCAGCGCCAGCCGCACCCAAAGCAGCAGTGACAACACCTACGCAGGCGACCTCACCGGCGGCAGCTTCTTCGGCAAGAACGGCGACGGCAACCAGGGCAAGACCTTGAACACCGCCAGCAAGGTGAATGCCGACGGCAAGCTGATCGTCCAGGCAGACGACGTGCGCATCAGCGGCAGCCAGGCCCGAGGCGGCAAGCAGGCCAGTGTCATCAGCGACAAAGGCTCGCTGGTGATCGACGGCGTACAAGACACCTCCCACGACAACCGCTACAGCAACGACAGTAAGTTCTTCGGCATCTCCAAGGATGAAAGCCGCAAGAACCTCAAGGACAGCACGGTGGTTGCCAGTAACCTGCGCTCGGACAGCAACCTCAAGCTGCAAAGCGCCAAGGACATCACGGTGAGTGGCTCCCAGGTGTCCGCCGCAGGTGAACTGCAAGCGAATGCCAAGGGCGATATCAAGGTCGCTGCAGCGCAGAACACCGCCCACGACACCACCAGTACCCATACCCGCGGCTTCGATGGCTACGCCAAGGAAACTGAGGGTGTCAGCCGCCAGTACCGTGCGGGCCTGAGCTATGAAGACCAGCAGCAAACCCGCCAGACCGACACCACCCGACAGCAGGCTTCAAGCATCAACGGCGCCAGTGTGGCGATTAACGCCGGTGGTGACGTCAGCATCAGCGGCTCCAACCTCCAGGCAACCAAAGGCGATGCAAGCCTGAGCGGCAAAAACGTCGAGCTGTTGGCCGCCCATGACCAACGCACCGAAGCCGTCGACAAGACCACCACCGGCGGCAGTTTCTACTACACCGGCGGCATTGATCGGGCAGGCAATGGTGCTCAGTTCAGCCACCAGAGCAGCCACGACACCGCTGAAAAAACCACCGCGCAAACCAGCACCGTGGCCGCGACCGGCAAGCTGACCATCAATGCTGGCAACACCTTCACCAGCGAGGGTGCCCAGGCCAAGGCCGGCACCGAGCTGCGAGTCAACGCGGGCCAGATCGACAACCTGGCCGCCCATTCCACCGAGACCAGTACCCACAAGCAAAACGGCTGGACCGCCGATGTCGGCGCCAATGTGGAATACAAAGGCATTACCCGCCCGATCGAAAAAGCTGTTGAAGGCGTGGCCCAGGCCAAGTTCCATCAGCCGGGTTTGCTGGATGCATTCGAACAACCCAATGTCGGGCTGGACGTGGAAGTCGGGCATACCCACAGCACCCGCACACAACAGGACAACACCGCCGTGGTCAGCCAATTCAGTGGCGCCACGGTGCAGGTCGATAGTGTCGGCAAGTTGCAGGATGAGGGCACGCAGTACCGCGCCACCGAGGGCGGGCTGACCATCAATGCCGGCGAGCATATCGCCAAGGCGGCAGCCAATACCCACAGCAGCAGCGAGCAAGGCGTGGACGCCAAGGTCGGCGTGCGGGTCTACACCACCACTGGCGAGGACGTGAATGTACGCGGCAGCGGCAGCGGCGGCAGCCGTGATGTACGCCAAGCCAGCAGCACGGCAGTGGTCGGCAGCTACGCGGGCACCCAGGGCGTGAGCCTCCAGACCAAGGGCGATGCAAGTTATGAAGGCAGCCAGTTCAACGGCGGCCAGGCAGGCGTCAACCTCAAGACCGGCGGTGAGTTGGCGCTCAACCAGGCTAACGACACTCAGAGCAACACCAGCAGCACGTTGCGCGGTAACGCGTCATTGACCGTGGGCACAGCGCCCGGCGCCAATGGCACCAACATCAACCTCGGTGCCGGTGTGCAATTGGATAACCAGCGCCTCGACACCCAGGACAGCCAGGCCCGCGTCGCGACGCTCCAGGGCAACGGGCCGATCCAACTCGGCAGCGGCGGCGACATGACCCTGCAAGGCACGCAGATCGGCTCCGGCACCGCCAAGACCGGCGATATCAGCCTCAATGCCGGCGGCAAGCTGGACCTGCAAGCCGCCACCCACCGTCACGTCAGCAACGGCAGCAACCTGGGCGGCGGCCTGACCCTTGGCGCCGGCAAAACCAGCAGCGCCGAAAGCAGCAGCAAGACCGGCAACCTCAGCGCCAATTTCAACATCGGCAAGGTGGCCGAAGATGACCAGGGCGTAGTCGTCGGGCAACTGCACAGCAACGGCAAGGTCAGCCTCGCCAGCGGTGCCGATGCAGCCGATGCCATTCACTTGCAGGGTACTCAGGTCAGCGCGGCCAGCGTCAACCTCGACGCGCAAAACGGCGGCGTCCTGCAGGAGTCGGCACAGTCGACCCAGGCTCATGACAGCTGGGGCGTGACCCTGGGCGCGGGCGCCAGCGTGGGCAAGACCACCTTGGCCGACGCCGGTGAACACGAAACACCCAAGACCCAACGCGGCATCAATGCGCGGGCCAAGGTCGATGTGGATCACGTGCAAGGCACCACCCAGCACGACAGCCTGATCAAGGCCGATACCGTGGTCATCAACAGTGCCGGCGATACCCGTCTGGCGGGCGCACGCATCGACGCCGAGCAGGTGAGCGGCAAGGTAGGCGGCGACCTCGTTGTCGAAAGCCGCAAGGACCAGGTCAACAGCACCCAGGTTCATGTCGATGCCAAACTGGATGTCGAGAAAAACCAGCCTGGCGTGGTCGATAAACTCGCCAAGGCCAGCGGCCCGCTCAAGGACACCGTAAAAGCCAAGGCCGAAGGCGCGTTCGACAAGCATCGCGACAAATTGGAGAACGTGGTCGACAAGGGCACCGGGCACCTGGCTGCGGCCAAGGACAAAGTGCTCGACAGCGTGGTCAACGCCAAGGAACGCCTCGAAGAAAAACTCACCCGCAGCGGCAGTTACGACGTGAACCCCGAACCCCGCGGCGCCTTCGGCACCCGCGTGGACAAGGCCAAGGCTTACCTGGCAGACAAGAAGGATGCGCTGGGCACGCGCCTGTCGGGCTTCAAGGACAAGGTCTGGCCAAAAACCAGCGACAGCTACGTTGTCAGCGGCAAGAACACCACCGGCAGCAAGGTGGCCGATACGGCTGAAAGCGTGTTGTTCGGTGACAAGAGTGGCAACACCAACTACACCCCGACCCTGAACCTGGACGTCAGCCATGTGATCAAGGACAGCGTCGCTCAGGCGTCAGGCATTCGCGGCAGCCAGGGCGTCAGTCTGCAGGTCGGTGGTGATACGCGCCTCACGGGTGCGCGGATCAGTGCCGAGCATGGCAAGGTCGAGCTGGGCGGTTCCAGGGTCACCGCAACCACACTGGCAGGCAGCGACTACCGCGCCGATGTCGGGCTGAATGTCTCCAAATCACCGGTCAACCTCGCACTCGGGGCCAAGGACGAACTGACCCAGAAACAGGACGACGCCACGCGCAAGGATCAAGCCTTGAACCTGGGCCTTCTGCGCGCCGGTGGCCATCGAGAGAGCCAGGCCTTGCAGGCGGGGATTGATCAGACCGTCAACTAACGCTTAAAACAGCAGAATGCTTCTGTGGCGAGGGAGCTTGCTCCCGCTGGACTGCGCAGCAGTCCTATTCTCAGGGCCGCTTCGCGCCCCAACGGGAGCAAGCTCCCCCGCCACGGAATCAGCCACTGCCTGCTCGTTCTATGTCAGTTGAACAGCGCCTGCAGGTTCTTCATCGCATCATCGGCAAAGCCTTGCAGGAACGCTTCGAACGCCGGCAGATCCACCTTGCCGCCAGTGTAGGGCTGGCCAATGATGGTCCAGGTCACCAGGCTCTGGTTCGGGCCTTGCGGCGCCACTTCCATCAGCGCCCACAGGTTGCCGATATTCAGTGAGGTGTAAATCAGTGACCAGGTCATCGTCATGGCTTGGTCGTCACGGGTGTTGAGTTGCTCAATCACCACATTGCCGTCCTTGAACAGTTTCTTGCGGACCGAACGCACGCCCTCGCCCGTCATTTCGATATGGGACAACGCCGGAATGAATTTCGCGAAACCAGCGAAATCTCCGACGATACTCCACACGCTGCGCGCATCGCCATTCACGGTGACGCGGGCGACTACAGGGTTGCCGAGCGGGTTACGGACCAGGGTATCGGGTTGTTGCATGAGAGAGCTCCTCTTTTCCGGGGGGCAGATAGTGGGCTCCAACCAAACGCAGTGGGCTGTACAAGTTCAACACCTCCTTGGCGTGGTTAAGCGTTCTTGGCTGACTGCCGTAATGCCAAGGCCGCGACACCACACAAGATCAACGCGATACAGGACACATAGAACGCATCGCTATAGGCCATCAGGTACGCCTCGCGACGCACGGTGTGGATCAAGCCCTCGATAACCTGCTGTTGAGCGGGCAACAGTTGGTTGAAGATAAAACCCTCGCTGTCAGCCATGCTGGCGCGCAGGCGTTCCTGCAAGGACGGGGAAAACAGTGTGATCGACTCCCCTACCCGCTCGGAGTGAAAGCGTTCGCGCAGGGCGACGATCTGCGTCAGGCCCGCCGTACCCACGGCTCCGCCAAGGTTGCGCAGCATGGAGAACAACGCCGAGGCAGAGCCGGCTTCGTCTTTGGCCAGCCCGGACACCGCCAGTACCGAAAGCGCCACCATGATCAGCGGCTGCCCGATACCGCGTACCACCGTGGAAGGAATGATCACGTTGGCAGCGCTATCCACATCCAGGTGCGCACCGAGGTAACACCCCAGCGCCATGATGAAAAAACCGCTGGCGACCATCAGTTTCGGGTTGAGCCACTTCATCAGGCGCGGCATGAACGGCGCCAGTACCAGTTGCACCATGCCGTAGGCGATCAGACTGATGCCAATCTCCCGAGCGTTGTAACCCTGCAACTGGGAGAGGTAATTGGGCACCAGGAACACCAGGCCGAACGTGGCCCCGCCGAAGATGAACATCGCCGCGCTGGCTACTCCGAAGTTGTAGCTCTTGAGCAGACGCAGGTTGATAAAGGAGCGGCTGCCATACAGCTGCGACAGTACGAAGTACACCAGGGCAACGCCTGCGACCAGCGACATCCACACAATGAAATCGGAGCCGAACCAGTCCTTGCGCCCACCTTCTTCCAGCACGATCTGCAAGCCCCCCAGGCCGACGATCATGGCGATGATGCCGCCCCAGTCGCCGCGCTTGAGCAGGCTCAACTGCATGGGTTTGGCATCGATGGACCATGCCACCGCCAGCAGCAAAAGAATGCCGGGAGCCAGTTGCAAGTAGAAAATCCAACGCCAGGAATAGGCATCGGTCAGCCAGCCGCCGATGGACGGCCCGGCGGCCTGGGCGACGCTGTTGGACAGGGCGAACAGGGCCATGCCCATCGCGATCTTGCTGGGCGGCAACTCGGTGATAATCAACTGGAATGACAACGGGATCAGCACCGCGCCGGCTGCGCCCTGGATCACTCGAATGATGATCATCACTTCCAGGTTGGGCGCCCAGGAGCAGGCAATGGACGCCACCAAAAACACAAACGAGCCCACGAGCATCACACGCCGCAGAGAGAACACCTGCACCAACCAGGCGGTCAGCGGGATCATCACGATTTCCGCGACCAGGTAGGCGGTGGAAATCCACGAGCCTTCTTCGAACGTCGCCCCCAGGGAACCTTCGATCTCCGGCAGCGCGGCGCTGGTCACGTGCACGTTCATGCCGGCCATGAAACAGCCGAACAGCCCCCCGATCACCGCCACCCAGGCGCGAAAGGACACGCTCTTTTCAGCGGCTTCAGTCATGTGCAGCGTCCTGCTTATCTGGGCGAGTGTCCACCGTGGTGATCACCGACATGCCCGGCAGAATAGGTCCGCCTTCGTCATGCTCATCAATGACGATCTTCACTGGAAAGCGTTGCACGATCTTGGTGAAATTGCCGGTGGCGTTGTCCGACGGCAACAGCGCGAACACTGCCCCGGAACCTGGCGAGAAACTCATCACATGGCCCTTGAGCTTGCGTCCTGAATAGCTGTCGATGCTGATGTCCACGGGTTGGCCGGCACGCATGTCGCGCAACTGGGTTTCCTTGTAGTTGGCCACCACGTAGGCCTGCTGCAAGGGCACCACTGCCAGCAGCGGCAAGCCTGGCGCGACGTACTGGCGGGTGCGCACTTTGCGCTGCCCCACCACGCCGTCGATGGGTGAGCGGATCAAGGTGTCTTCCAGGGCATGGGTCGCCAGGTTCAACTGCGCCTGGGCCTGACTGCGCCGGGCAATCTGCTGCTGGAGCGAAGCTTCGGCCAATTGGCGTCGGGTGACGGCCACGGTCAAGCGGGTTTCCTGTTGGCGTTGCATGGCCTTGGCAATTTCTACCGCGGCATTGGCCTGGGTGTAGCTGGCGGCGGCCGTTTCCAGACGCTGGGCGCTGGCGGCGTGGTCGCGCACCAACCCTTCGTAGCGGCGCTGGTCGAGGCTTGCGCGGCGCAATTCTGCGGCCACACTGCGGGCGTGAGCCTCAGCCTGGGCAACGCCGGCTTTTTGCTGGGCGATCAGGCTGTCAGTGACTTTCAAGTTGGCCTCTTGCGCTGCCACCGAGGCCTGGGTCTCGGCCAGTTCTGCACGAGCTTGTGCCAAGCGGGCCTGGTAGTCACGGTCCTCGATGCGCACCAGCACATCCCCTGCCTTGACCGGCTGATCGTCCTCTACCACCACCTCGGCCACATAGCCTGAGACCTTCGGGCTGATGGGAATCCAGTCGGCGCGCACATACGCATCATCGGTCTGTTCCAGGTAGCGGCCGACCGTCATCCAGTACACGCCGAACACCACCGCAGCGATCAACAGCGCAGCGCCGCCCAGCAGGAGCAGATGCCTTTTGCGGCGTGGGCTGCGCGTATGCGCCTGTTCATCCTGGACAGCAGTTTTTTCATCAACGGCGATATTCATGGTTGGGTACCGGAAAAAGTGGTGTGAGCGTGGGTGGGCGCTGAAGGCTGCCAACCACCGCCAAGCGCCTGAAACAGGCTGATCTGGCGTTGCAGCAACTGGCCGTCGGCGTCGGCGCGAGTGGCCTGCAAGCGGATCAGTTCACGCTCGCTGTCCAGCACGTCCAGAAAGTCGATAGACCCGGCGTCATAGTTGAATTCGGCCAACCTGTAGGCGTGGCGGCTGCTGTCCAGTGCCTGGCTCAAGGCCGCGTGGCGCTGGCGTTCGCCGTCATACAAGGCCAGGGCCTGGCGCACCTCCTTGAGCGCCTTGAGTACGCTGGCCTCGAATTGCGCCACCTCCACCTGCTCAAGCGCCCGCGCCTGGTTGACCCGTGCGCGGTTGGCGCGCCAATTGGGGAACTGCCAGGTGATCAGCGGGCCGATGCCGAACATCACCGCGCTGCTGTCGCCCAGCTCATGGGGCCTGTTGGCCGATGAAGACACCGAGGCGCCGAAGGTCACCTTCGGGTACAGGTCGGCCTGGACGATATCCACTTGCAGCGTGGCCGCCTGCAACGCTCTCTCGGCCTGACGGATATCGGGGCGGCGCGCCAATAATTGCCAGCCATCGCCCACCGGCAGTTCGGCATTGAGGTGTGGAACCACCTCACAGCTCGCAGCGCCAGCGCCTTGTTCCAAATCAGCCACGCCGGTCAGCATTGCCAGTTCATACAGCGCAGCCTGTCGACGCGCCTCCAGCATCGGCAGCAAGGCCTGGGTTTCGCCCTGCAAGGCTTGCATACGCGTGTATTCAAGGTCCGTCACCACACCGGCCTGGCGCTGGCGATCGATCAACACCAGGCTGCGCCCGACCACGTCCAATGAATGACGCTGGACCTTGGCACGAGCACCGAGGGCACAAGCATTCACATAGGCGCGGGTGGTTTGCGCCACGACCGTGATGCGCAACAGGTCCTCGGCGTCCTGCGCCGCCGCGGCTTGCACCTGGGCTCGTTCGATCGTGCGCTGGACCTGGCCCCACACATCCACTTGATACGCCAGCTCGAAGCCCGGGTTGAACGCCCATTCTGACGGTGCATGGCTATCGGTGGCCTTGGCCAGGGTCTGATCATCGGCGGTCTTGCCGTAAGCGGCACCCAATGACGCTTGGGTGGACGGCCAGCGCTCGGCATCAGCCTGCATGATCCCGGCCAGCATCGCCTGCACATGGGACTGGGCCGCCGCCAGGTCACGGTTGTGCAGCAATGCCTGCTGCACCAGCCCATCGAGCTGTGGATCGTTGTACAACTGCCACCAGCGCTCGGGTAATGCCTGGGCCGAAACACCTTGCGGCAAGTGGCTCAGGGCATTGATGCGCTCTGGATGTGACTGTGCAGGCGGGTGAGCAACCCAGGACGAACAACCCGCCGACAACGCCAGCGCAATGCCCAGCAGCGCAACACGGCCATGCCATGGGGGAAAAGAAGGCGAACCCATCGAAGAAATCCAGAAGGCCAAGTAGAGACCCAGGGTAAGAGCGCGACGGAGTGCGAATCTCCCGAGTTCCGGACAACCATCGTTTTGATTGGGACAAGGTGCGGGGTGGCTTGGCAGTACTCGGGGCAAATGTGGGAGGGGGCTTGCTCCCGATGAGGGAGTATCAGTTAGCAAATCTGTAACTGACCCACCGCCATCGGGGCATAGGTATCTACACAACTTCTGGTATGGCGCTGTACCTGTGGCGAGGGAGCTTGCTCCCGTGGCGGCCTGAAAGCCGACCGGGAAGTGGGATCAGATCGCATACATATCCGTTATTTAGGTAACGGCTACTTAGGGTTCCGCCCTGACGGCGGGTCACTTTGGAAAAGCC